>NZ_CP022987.1:3000000-3300000 GCF_004022565.1 Pollutimonas thiosulfatoxidans | reverse complement strand
CCGACCGATGTGCACACCGTGCTGACGGGCGCAGGCGTGGTGACGCGCCGGGTGGCCGAAGCCGCCGAAGCGGCCGGCCATGTATTTGCCGTTGATCCGACCTCGGCCGACGCCTCCTGCGTGGGAGGCAACGTCGCCATGAACGCCGGCGGCAAGAAAGCCGTACTTTGGGGCACGGCCCTGGACAACCTGGCCTGGTGGCGCATGGTCGATCCCGACGGGAACTGGCTGGAAGTCACACGCCTGGATCACAACCTGGGAAAAATTCACGACACACCCGAAGCCCGCTTTGAGCTGAAATGGTTTGATGGCAAGGCTGCGCCCGGTGCGTCGCTGCTGCGCAGCGAAATCCTGGCCATCGAAGGCTTGCGTTTCCGCAAGGCAGGTTTAGGGAAGGATGTAACCGACAAGTTCCTGGCAGGGCTGCCCGGTGTGCAGAAGGAAGGCTGTGACGGCCTGATCACTGCAGCGCGCTGGATACTCCATCGCATGCCGGCCCATGCCCGTACGGTCTGCATGGAGTTCTTCGGCCAGGCGCGCGACGCGGTGCCCTCCATCGTCGAGGTCAAGCATTACCTGGACGGCGCCGGGCGCGAACGCGGTGTTCTGCTGGCCGGCCTGGAACATCTGGACGAACGCTATCTGCGCGCAGTCGGATACGCCACCAAGAGCAAGCGCGGCGGCTTGCCCAAGATGGTGCTGATCGGCGACATCGTCGGTGAAGACGCCGATGCCGTGGCCCTGGCCGCCAGCGAGGTCGTGCGCATCGCCAATACGCGCCACGGCGAAGGCTTTGTTGCCGTCAGCCCCGAAGCACGCAAAAAGTTCTGGCTGGATCGTGCCCGCACGGCCGCCATCGCCCGCCACACCAACGCCTTCAAGATCAATGAAGACGTTGTGATCCCGTTGGATCGCATGGGCGAATACACCGACGCGATCGAACGCATCAACATCGAGCTTTCCACGCGCAACAAACTACGTTTGCTCGACGAGCTCGAAGCCTTCCTGAACGGCGAACTACCCGTGGGCAAGATCGAAGACCACGACGACGCCGAGCATACCCGCGAAGAGATACTGGCCGGCCGGACCCGAGACGCCTTAGCCACCCTGCAAACAGTGCGTCAGCGCTGGTCCTGGCTGCTGGATAACCTCGACACCCCGCTGACCGTGGGCGCATCGCTACTGGCCGAAAACGGCGGCGATCACAAAGCCGAACTGCTTGCCGAGCGTTTGGGCCGCCAGCCCGACGCCACCATTTTTGACCTGGTGCAAGACCACACCTTGCGCATCTCGTGGAAAACCGAAGTACGCGCGCTGATGGAGCGCCACTTTGCCGGTGCCCACTGCGCCGCGGTGCTGGCCCGGATCCAGGCCATCCATGACGAGGTCCTGCGTGGCCGCGTATTCGTGGCCTTGCACATGCATGCCGGCGACGGCAACGTGCACACCAACATTCCGGTCAACTCGGACGATTACGAAATGCTGCGGGTCGCCAACGAGGCCGTCGCACGCATCATGCAAATCGCCCGCGACCTGAATGGCGTGATTTCGGGTGAACATGGCATCGGCCTGACCAAATATGAATACCTGACAGAGGCCGAGCTGGCGCCGTTTCAGGACTACAAGCGGCGCATCGATCCGGGCAACCACTTCAATGCGGGCAAGCTCATGCCCGGGGCCGACTTGCGCAACGCCTGGACGCCCAGTTTCAACTTGCTGGGCCACGAATCGCTGATCATGCAGCGCAGCGAAATCGGCTCCATATCGAACGCCATCAAGGACTGTCTGCGCTGCGGCAAATGCAAGCCGGTGTGCGCCACGCATGTGCCGCGCGCCAACCTGCTTTACTCGCCGCGCAATAAAATTCTCGCGACCTCGCTGCTGATCGAAGCCTTCCTTTACGAAGAGCAGACACGGCGTGGCGTCAGCCTGAAACACTGGGAAGAGTTTGAAGATGTTGCGGACCACTGCACCGTCTGCCACAAGTGCTACAACCCCTGTCCCGTGGACATCGATTTCGGCGAAGTCTCCATGGAGATGCGGGCACTGCTGCGCCGCATGGGCAAGAAGTCCTTCAATCCCGGCACGACGGCGGCCATGTTCTTCCTGAACGCCAAGGATCCCCGCGTTATCAAGGCCACACGCAAGGCGATGATAGATGTGGGCTACAAGGCACAACGGGTCGCTCACGACCTGCTGGCCGGCCCATCGCGCAAACAGGTGGCCCATCCGCCCGCCACGCTGGGCAAGGCGCCCATACGCGAACAGGTGGTGCATTTCATCAATAAAAAAATGCCCGGCGGGCTACCAAAACAAACCGCACGCAAGCTGCTGGACATCGAAGACGCCAACTACGTGCCCATCATCCGTGATCCGGCACGTACCTCGCCCGATACGGAAGCGGTCTTTTATTTTCCGGGTTGCGGCTCGGAACGCCTGTTTTCGCAAGTGGGCCTGGCAACCCAGGCCATGCTGTGGCATGCCGGCGTGCAGACCGTGCTGCCGCCCGGCTACCTGTGCTGCGGCTATCCCCAGCGCGGCAATGGCATGACGGACAAGGCCGAGAAAATCATCACGGACAACCGCGTGCTGTTCCATCGCATGGCCACCACGCTGAACTACCTGGACATCAAGACGGTGGTGGTCAGCTGTGGTACTTGCTACGACCAGTTGGCCGGCTATGAGTTCGAGAAAATATTCCCGGGCTGCCGCCTGATCGACATACACGAATACCTGCTGGAAAAAGGCATACAGATACAAGGGGTGCAAGGGGTGCGCTACATGTACCACGATCCCTGCCATACGCCGATGAAGCTGCAGGAACCCATGAAGACCGTCAAGGCGCTGGTGGGCGACACAGCCATCAAGACCGACCGCTGCTGCGGGGAGTCCGGCACGCTGGCCGTCTCGCGCCCCGACATTTCCACCCAGGTGCGCTTTCGCAAGCAGGAAGAGCTGGCCAAGAACACGAACGAGATACGCGCCGACGGCTACACCGGCGATGTCAAGATACTGACCTCGTGCCCTTCATGCCTGCAAGGTCTGTCGCGCTATCAGGGCGATACCGGCATGGAGGCCGACTACATCGTGGTCGAGATGGCGCGGCACATCCTTGGAGAAGGCTGGATGCAGGATTACGTGCGCGATGCCAATACCGGCGGCATCGAACGCGTGCTGGTCTAGGGAAGCCCAGGCCTGCCTAGGCTGCGCCTTCGTCGAAACTGCAGACGGTGTAAATGGGCAGGCCCGTGTCTTTCAGGGCCTGCGAACCGCCCAGATAAGGCAGGTCGATGATGGCGGCCGCTTCGATCACGTTGGCGCCCAAGCGCTGCAACAGCTTGGATGCCGCCACCATGGTGCCGCCCGTGGCGATAAGATCGTCGATCAAGAGCACACGCTGGCCCGGCCTTACCGAATCGGTATGCATCTCGACGGTGGCATTGCCATATTCCAGGGAATACTCTTCGGCTACAGTCTGGAACGGCAGCTTGCCTTTCTTGCGCACCGGCACAAAGCCCAGGTTCAACTCGTAAGCCAGCACCGAGCCCAATATGAAGCCGCGCGCATCGATGCCCGCCACCAGATCCAGCCGCTGACGCATATAGCGGTAGACAAACAGGTCGATCAAGACACGGAACGAGCGCGGGTCTTGCAAAACCGGCGTGATATCGCGGAAGGTAATGCCGGGCTTGGGCCAATCGGGGACACTGCGAATCGCGCTACGGACGTAGACGGCGGGATCAATATGCATGTAAATTGCCAGTAGCAGGGGGGGGATGCCAGGGAATAACTATAACAGGAGCGGCAGCGTTTAAAATCCCATGATGGAAAAACACTCTACCTTGGCGCAGCCCGACACGCTTGCCTCCGCCCATCGCACTTTCGCGACCGAAATTGCCGCGCTGCAGGCGCTGGATGCCCGCCTGGACGACAGCTTCGAGCAGGCCGTCGCCATGATGCTCGCCTGCCAGGGCCGCGTGGTGGTCACCGGCATCGGCAAATCCGGCCATATTGCCAAGAAAATCGCCGCCACGCTGGCCTCGACCGGCACACCGGCCTTCTTCATGCACGGGGCCGAAGCCATACATGGCGACCTGGGCATGCTGACCCGGCAAGATATTGTTCTGGCGCTGTCGTACTCTGGCGCCGCCCATGAGTTGCTTACCGTGCTCTCGGTGGTGCGCCGCCTGGGCGCCCGGCTTATCGCCTTGACCGGCCATGCGCAGTCGGAACTTGCCCGCAACGCCGACCTGCATCTGGACGCTCACGTAGCCCAAGAGGCCTGCCCCCTTAACCTTGCTCCGACTGCCAGCACGACCGCAGCCCTGGTACTGGGCGATGCCCTGGCGGTCGCCTGCCTGGAAGCGCGCGGGTTCAGCCGCGAAGACTTCGCCCGCTCGCACCCCGGCGGGGCGCTGGGCCGCCGCCTGCTTACCCGTGTGCGTGACGTCATGCGCCAGGGCGAGGCCCTGCCTATCGTGCACCTGGACACCCCAGTGGCCGATGCGCTGGTCGAGATGTCCACCAAGGGCATGGGCATGACCATCGTTATTGACGACAACAAGCAGCCGGCGGGCATCTTCACCGACGGAGACCTGCGCCGGCTGATCGCCCGTCACGGCGACATCCGCCCGCTGACCGTGGCCACCGGCATGACGCCTGGCCCCAAAACCATCGCCCCGGACGCCCTGGCTGTCGAGGCGGCCACCGTCATGGATGCCGGCCGCCTGAACCAGATGCTGGTCGTGGACGATACCGGGCTACTATTGGGGGCTTTGCATATGCACGACCTGCTTGCCGCCAAGGTTATTTGATTATGGACAGTCCACGTATTTCGCACCCCGCAGAAGCCCTGATTCTGGCCAAGATATCATCAGCCGTCATCGATCGCTTGCGCCCATTGCGGCTGATGGCCTTTGATGTCGACGGCGTGCTGACCGACGGCCGGCTCTGGTACGGCGAACATGGCGAGCTGATCAAGGGCTTTCATGCGCTGGACGGCTATGGACTGCGGATGCTGCGCGAAAGCGGCATTGCCATTGCGCTGGTCACAGGCCGGGAAGGCCCCATCGTGGCCCGCCGCGCGGCCGAGCTGGGCATCGCCATCGTGCATCAAGGCGTCAGCGACAAGGGGCGCGCCATCAGCGCCCTGGCCCAAGAACACGGCTGTACCCTGGCCGAGGTCGGCTATATGGGCGACGACATCATCGACCTGCCGGCGCTGCAAAAGGTCGGCTTTGCTGCCAGCGTACCCAATGCACCCGTCTACGTCGCGCAAATTGCCCACTGGATGGCGACGCAGCCGGGCGGCTCCGGAGCCGTGCGCGAATGCTGCGACCTGATCCTGGCCGCCCAGGGCAAGCTGGGCCCCTTCTTTACCCCTACGGCCATGCGCGCGAGCGGGGCCATCCAATAAACCATGAAAGAGCGCGCCCCAGCCCTGGTTGCCGTCCTGCTACTGATATGCCTGGTGGTCGGCACCTGGTGGGCGGCCGACTACGCGCAGCGCGCCATCCCGATCGACCCGCCGCGCCGGATTACCCACGAGCCGGACTCATGGGCGTCCAATTTCGTCATGGTGCGCACCGACACTGAGGGCGTAGCCATCAATCGGCTGGAAGGCGACTTCATGCAGCACTACCCCGATGACGACTCCTACGAGATCACGACCGCCAAGGCCACCGGCCAGCAGCCCGGTTCGCCGATCACGGTCGGCACCTCCAACACCGCCATCATGGATCAGGACGGCGAACGCATCATCATGAAAGGCGATGCCCATGTCCACCGGGTGGCCGATGGCGATAATCCGGCACTGGACGTACGCAGCGAACAATTGACCATCCTGCCCGATAAAGACCTGGTCTTCACTGATTTGCCCGCGCTGGTGGTTCACGGGAAATCCACCATGAATGGCAAGGGCATGCGTTACGATAACGATACACGGCAGTTGCAAGTGTTTTCGGCCACGGACGTCAAGATCTCCGGCGAAGAGTCGCGGCCCGGCCAGTCCACCAAATCCGAGAAAGAAGAACAACCATGATTCCATCACGCTATCGTTTCTTCGCGGCATGGCTGCTTGCCGCCGTCATTGGCCTGCCAGCCGGCTCGGTGCTTGCGCAGTCGGGCGGCACACCGCCGGCCTCCACACCGGCTGCAACACCCGCTCCGCAGGAAGAGCCGGACACCCTGATCCTGTCCGACACACTGAATTACGACGACGTACAAAAGGTCAGCATCTTTACCGGCAATGTCATCATGACCCGAGGGCTCATGACGCTACGCTCCGACAAACTAGTCATGAGCGAGGACGCCGAAGGCTTTCAATACGGCACCGCGACCGTCGGACCGGGCAAGCTGGTACATATCCGCCAGGAAAACCCCGAAGACTTCGAGGTGATCGAAGCCGAAGGATTGCGCGCCGAATACGACGGCAAAACAGAACAGCTGGTGGTCATCGGCCAGGCCGTTATCACCCGCTACGTCTGTGGCAAGCCGTTTGACAACATCCGAGGCGAGCGCGTCATCTACAAGCAAAAGACCGACACCTACGAGGCCTACGGCGGTCCCAATTCCGCAGCCCAGGGCGGACGGGTGCGCTCCGTTGCCCAGCCACGCGCAAAAGCCGATGCCGCCGCAGCCGAGTGTCGCAAGAAATCAGCGCCTGCCAATTGACCGCCCACAAGGCGAAAGACCGATTTATGTTTCATTCCGACAAGCCGAAGCCCCCTGGCGGTCGCGCACCCAACGCTGCTCACGGCAGCCTGCATGCCACCGGCCTGCGTAAAACCTACGGTAAGCGCACGGTCGTTCACGATGTATCCATGTCGGTCAACAGCGGAGAGGTCGTAGGGTTGCTGGGGCCCAACGGCGCCGGCAAGACCACAAGCTTCTACATGATCGTGGGCATCATTCCTACCGACGCCGGGCGCATCGAAATCGACGGCACCCCCATTACCAGCATGCCCATGCACAAGCGCGCACGCCTGGGCTTGTCATATTTGCCTCAGGACGCCTCGGTGTTTCGCCGGTTGACCGTGGAGCAAAACATCCGGGCCGTACTGGAGTTGCAGGTCGACGAAACCGGCAAGCCGCTGACATCCAGCAAGATCGGCGAGAACCTCGAATCGCTGATCGACGAACTGCAAATCGGACATATCCGTCGCAATACGGCCATTTCGCTTTCCGGAGGCGAACGTCGCCGCGTTGAAATCGCGCGTGCCCTGGCTACCCACCCCCGCTTTATTCTGCTGGACGAGCCCTTTGCCGGGGTGGATCCGATTGCCGTCATCGAGATCCAGCGCATCGTGCACTTCCTTAAGGGGCGGAATATCGGCGTCTTGATCACCGACCATAACGTGCGCGAAACCCTGGGCATCTGCGACCGCGCTTACATCATCAGCGAGGGCAAGGTCCTGACCGATGGCCACCCCAACGAAATCATAGACAACGAGGCTGTACGCAAGGTCTATCTGGGCAAGAACTTCAAGATGTAGGCCTTGATTTACGCTGCATAATCTATACACTGAAATCATGACCAACTCTTTACAAGGAGACCAAGCCGATCCAAACCGCGCGTTTGCGCAAGCCTGAATTCTCAAGAAGGAGAGCCCGATATGAACCTGAGCATCACTGGTCGTCACCTGGAAATCACCCCCGCCATACGGGAATATGTCATGAACAAAATGTCGCGTGTATCTCGACATTTCGATAACGTCATCGACACACAGGTCATACTCTCAATAGAGCGCCTGAACCACACCGCCGAAGTCACCGTGCGGCTGCCTGGCAAAGACGTACACTGCGCAGCCATAGACGAAAACCTCTATGCCGCCATCGACCTGCTTACCGACAAAACCGACAGGCAGGTCATCAAATACAAAACCATCGTGCAAAACCACGCCCACGAACCCGTGAAGCGACAGGAAGCCCCTCCCGTAGAATAATCATCACGACCCGATATTCGTTACGCCAACGCCGGCATTGCCTGCCCGCGACAATGCGCACACGATAACCGGCACACGGCCTCAATCGCGAAGGTGGTTGAGGCCTTCGTTATGCCCATATAATGATTGCTATGAACTTATTGTCGCGTATCCTGCCCCCCTCCAACGTGGTGCTCGATCTGGCCGTTACAAGCAAAAAACGAGCTCTCGAGCAAGCAGGCCTGCTATTCGAAAACCATCACGGCATCGCCCGGACCGCGGTATTCCAAAGTCTCATCGCGCGCGAGCGCCTGGGCTCTACGGCGCTGGGGCATCATGTGGCGGTACCGCACGGCCGCATCAAAGACCTTAAGGAACCTTGCGCGGCCTTTATCCGGCTTGCCGATCCCGTCCGCTTTGACACCACCGACGGCCGCATGGCCAGCCTGCTGCTTATCCTGCTGGTTCCCGAGGCGGCCACCCAGTTGCACCTGGACCTGCTCGCCGAAATCGCCAAGCTGATGTCCGACGCTGGGCTGCGTCAGGCCTTGTCGACCGAAACCGACCCCGCCGTCATTCACGACCTGCTGACCAACACGCCGACCTGAGGCGCCCATGCTCACTATCCAAGAACTTGTAAGTGACAACGCCGACAAGATTCCATTCACGTGGGTTGGGGGCCTGGGCGCGGCTCACCGGCTGATTCCGGACCGGGGCATGTCGGGCGCCGACCTGGTGGGCCACCTGAACCTCATCCATCCTTCGCGCATACAAGTCTTTGGCACGGCCGAGCTCTCCTATTACACCCGCTTCGAAACGCGACGACGCGTTCATCATCTGGAAGACCTGGTCGCCGGAGGCGTTCCGGCCATACTGATCGCCGAAGGCATGCCCGTGCCGGACGACCTGCGCGATTTCTGCAACGAGCAACAAATCCCCCTGTTGTCCACATCGATAGACGCCGCCCAACTGATCGACTTGCTGCGCATCTACCTGGGCAAACGACTCGCCCCCAAAACCACCATGCACGGCGTCTTCATGGACGTACTGGGGCTAGGGGTGTTGATCACCGGAGAATCCGGCTTGGGCAAAAGCGAGTTGGCGCTCGAGCTGATTTCGCGCGGCCACGGCCTGGTAGCGGACGATGCAGTCGAATTGTCACGTACAGCGCCTAACATGATAGAAGGCCAGTGCCCGCCGCTATTGCAGAACTTGCTTGAGGTACGCGGGCTGGGACTATTGGACATCCGCACCATTTTTGGCGAAACGTCGGTGCGCCGTAAAATGAAGCTCAAGCTTATGGTCAAACTTATACGGTCCTCGCCAGACGCGTTCGAAAGATTGCCCGTGCAGGATCAAACCGAAGACGTGTTGGGCATACCGATCAAGCGCGTCATGTTGCAAGTGGCCGCAGGCCGCAACCTGGCGGTTCTGGTCGAGGCCGCCGTACGCAACACCATACTGACATTGCGCGGCATTGATACCATGGGTGAATTCATCGAACGCCAGGCTATCGCCATTATGGAAAGCAGCCGCCAAGAATAGGAAACACGCTACGCATGCTTAATATTGTCCTCATCACGGGAATTTCAGGCTCAGGAAAATCTGTGGCACTGCGCTTGCTCGAAGATGCGGGCTATACCTGCGTTGACAACCTGCCGGTACGCTTTTTACACGAGTTCATTGCCAGCACACGCGATAGCCAGCTCGAACGCGTGGCAGTCGCCATTGATGTACGCTCGCCAGGCGACCTGGACGAACTGCCCGATGTCATCACCAGTTTGCGCGCCATGGGCACGGCCTTTCGTGTCATATTCCTGGACGCCAACGATCACACGCTGCAGCAACGCTATTCTGAATCCAGGCGGCGGCATCCACTGACCGACCGCCTGCAGCAAGACGGGCAATCGCCCTCGCTGCAAGAATGCATCGATACCGAGCGCGAAATGCTGGCCCCGCTGCGCGAGCAAGAACACGTCATCGACACTTCCGACCTCACACCCGGGCAACTGCGCGCATGGGTGCGCGACCTGGTGCAGGCCGACCGTGCACCCGTTGTACTCACCTTCGAATCCTTCGCGTATAAGCGCGGCGTCCCGGGCGACGCCGACCTGGTGTTTGATGTTCGTTGCCTGCCCAACCCGCATTACGATCGCAATCTGCGGCCACTTACTGGCCGCGATGCCCCAGTGGCGCAATGGCTGGCGCAATTCGGCAGCGTCGAAACCATGATCGAAGATATCGCCGGCTTCATCCGACGATGGCTGCCCCTGTACATGCAGGATACGCGTAACTACCTCACTGTTGCGATCGGATGCACCGGAGGCAAGCACCGGTCGGTGTATGTCACCGAACAGCTGGCGCTGCGCTTTGCGGATCACTCTCCGCTACTGATCCGTCACCGCAATCAGCCCCCGCCCGACATTCCATGACCTGGGCGCAACGACTGCTGACCGCGGTACTGGCCGTGGGTTTGCTGATACTGGCGGGGTGTTCCAGCACGGGCGGTTCCGGCGGCGGCAAGGGTGGCGGATATTACAAGGATGACGGTCCGGGCAGCAACATACCGGCCGACATCGAAGCCATCCCCAATGCCGTACCGCGCATCGAATCTCACGCCAAGGCCAACTTCCGTCCCTATGTCGTGTTCGGCAAGCGCTACGTACCGGTAAGCGACGAGCGGCCTTTCCGACAAGAGGGCACGGCATCCTGGTATGGCAAGAAGTTCCATGGCAAAAAGACCGCCAACGGCGAAACCTACGACATGTACGCCATGACGGCAGCGCACCCGACCTTGCCCATACCCAGCTACGCCCGTGTGACACGCGCCGGTACAGGAAAATCGGTCATTGTTCGCGTCAACGATCGCGGTCCCTTCCACAGTGCGCGCATCATAGACTTGTCGTACGTCGCCGCCGCCAAGCTGGGCCTTATCGGCCCAGGCAGTGGACAAGTCGTCGTGGAGGCCATTACCAATCAGGATATACGGAATAACTCGTTCGATACACCGAAGGCGCAGCCCCTGCCTGTGGCGCCTCCGCCGGCCCCCGCTCCTGTGCTGACTGCACAGGCCAGCCCCGCCCCGGAACAGACACAAGAGGCTGCCGGTGTACCCGACGCGCTCGCGGCCTTGTCGCACAACGATGACGCCTTTGCCAGCAACCCGGGTCCGTCCGATGCATCGGGCATAGCAGCCGGACAGGTGTATTTGCAGTTCGGCGCATTCTCGGCCAGGCACACTGCCGACACACTGGCGACCGAACTGAACGCGCAAATCGGCCACACCGAAACCAACCAGGCCTATGTAGACAGCACCGGCGAGCTGCACCGGGTGCGGGTTGGCCCCTATCCGTCCCGCACCGCCGCCGTCAATGCCGCCATGCGGATAGAGCAACGCACGGGGCTGCCTTCGTCAATGGCCCTGCGCTGATTCCTGGCGAGCGAGGGCCAGTGCATACAGCGTATCGCGCGCCACGCCGCTGACCTGCGCGGTCACGCGTGCGGCATCGCGCACGGACAAATGTCCCAACAAGGCATCCAGCAGAGCCAGCGTATCGGCGCTCACGCCTTCTGCCTGCACCTTCTCTTCCTGATGCACGATCAGCACGAATTCGCCCTGAGCATGATGCGCATCTGCCTCCAGCCAGGCCGATGCATCGCCCAGCGCCACCGTGTGAACCTGTTCAAACCGCTTCGTCAGCTCGCGAGCCAGTGTCAACTGGCGCGTTGGCCCGCACACCTGCAACAGGTCTCGCACCGCCGCCGCCAGGCGATGCGGCGATTCGAACATCACCACCGGCGCGGGCAGGGCACACCACTGCTGTAGCCATTTGCGGCGGGCAGCGGCCTTGGGCGGCATGAAGCCGGCGAATATAAAAGCCGGATTCTCGTCCGTCGTGACGCCGCTGGCCATCAAGGCCGCAATGACAGCGCTGGCACCGGGGATGGCAATGACGGCATAGCCGGCCTGTCGCACGGCGCGCACGATGCGGCCACCCGGATCGCTTACGGCCGGGGCGCCCGCATCCGACACCAGCGCCACGCGTTCCCCTTGCGCAAGGCGGGCCACGATGGCCTGGGCCGCTGCGGCTTCGTTGTGGCGATGGGCGGCGATAAGCGGGGTCCTTACGCCCCATGCGTCCATCAACGCCCGACTGGCTCGGGTGTCTTCCGCCGCTATCACGTCGCAGCGCGACAGGGTCTGCCAGGCTCGCAGACTAAGATCGCCCAGGTTGCCTATGGGTGTGGCGACCACATAAAGGGTGGCTGGGGGCCAGCTCTGCGCCGACACGCGCTCGGTGAGACGTTTCCATGTCGCCTGGGAGTCTGAAAATTCGTTCATTTCGCTCATACTGACGTCTGATCCCGGCTGGTAGTGAAAAGGATGACCATGACGGATGAAGACCGCCTTTATGTGTTGGCCGGCCGCGCCCAGCAAAAAGCCATCAAGGCCCGGCAGCGCAAGGCCAATCGGCCCTGCCCGCCGCGCCTGCCGCCGCTGCCTGCCATGCTTTCGCCCACGCAACGGACCGGACGCGATGGTGAATCCCGGGCCAGCGACCATTTGCAGCAGCAGGGACTGACCATCATCGCGCGCAATCTGCTTGGCAAAACCGGCGAAATCGACCTGGTGGCACGGGATGGCGAGGTCCTGGTCTTTATCGAGGTCCGCCAACGCTTCCATCCCGCCTATGGGGGCGCGGCTGCCAGTGTAAACCGCGAGAAGCAACTGCGGCTCATACGGACGGCGCAGTTATTCCTGCCCCGGCTGGTTCAACGCTATTTTCGGGGCAGGATGCCGGCCTGCCGCTTCGATGTCGTCGGCATCGAACCGCAAGGCCTGGTGTGGATCAAGGATGCCTTTCGCGAGTGACCGGGGCGGCGTCATTCTGGTTTCGAACATGAGATAATGACAATCATGGACATGACCTCGCACATGGCTTCGCACTTTGACGACGCCATCGACACCCTGAAGGCCAGCTCAAAAGAGCTGGCTCAGCCGCTTTCCGACGCCGTCGACCTGTTGTTCGCCAGTTTGGCCAACGATGGCAAGATCCTCGCCTGCGGCAACGGTGGGTCGGCTGCCGACGCGCAGCACTTCATTGCCGAACTGGTGGGCCGCTTCGAGCGCGACCGCCTGCCGCTGGCCGGGGTCGCGCTTAATACCGACACGTCCATCATGACCGCCGTGGGCAACGATTACGGCTTTGATGCCATCTTCGAACGCCAAGTCCTTGCCCTGGGCCATGCCGGCGATGTGCTGGTCGCGATTTCCACCAGCGGGAACTCTCCCAATGTAATGCGGTCTATTGAGGCGGCACATGATCGCGACATGTCTGTCATTGCCCTTACCGGCAAAGGCGGCGGCAGCATCGCCGAACTGCTCGGCGACACCGATATCCACTTGTGTGTGCCGCATGACCGCACCATGCGCATACAGGAAGTCCATATTGTGCTGTTGCACGCTCTGTGCGATGGCATCGACGCACTGCTACTAGGAGACACCCTCTAATGCTCGCTCGCTTATCCGCTCAACGGACCTTGTTCGCTGCATTTGCCCTGGCGGCCCTCACCGCATTATCTGGTTGTGGCCTGTTGGTCGTGGGCGGCACGGCCGCCACCACCGCTGTCGTGGCAACCGACAGGCGTACGGCGGGCGAGCAAGTCGAAGACCAGGCCATCGAGCTGAAGATCGCCTCTGAAATGCGCAGGCTCTTCGAGGATCGCGCGCGGGTCAATGCCGCTTCGTACGCCGGCCTCGTGCTGCTCACGGGCGACGTACCCAGCGCCGCGGACAAGGCCAAGGCGGAAGAAGCCGCCCGCAACGTCGAAAAAGTACAGCGGGTCGTCAACGAACTCCGTGTAGGAGAGATCACGCCTATCAGCGTGCGTACCAACGACACCTGGCTGACGTCCAAGGTCAAGTCCACCCTGATCAACACCAAAGAAGTACCCACGCGCACCATACTCGTCACGACCGAGCGTGGCATCGTGTATCTGCTGGGTCGCGTCACCGCCGCTGAAGGCGAGCGTGCAGGCAAGGCTACGGCAAGCGTGGGCGGCGTCAATAAGGTCGTGAAGCTGTTCGACATCGTCTCACCGGAAAGCATCGCTCAGCCCAGCTCGCCGGCACCAATAGAGACCTCCCCTGACTCCACGCCGGCATCCTCAGCCGATACCGGCGATGTTCAAGCCATACCTGTGCAATGAAAAAAATCCTGATAGGCGCTGTGGTCGCGCTGGCCCTTGCCGGGGTCGGCGTGTGGCAATTTGCCGGTGCCGCCAAGACAGCGCCTGATGTGACGTTTACGTCACTGACCGGCCAGACCATCACTACGCAAGACCTGCGCGGCAAAGTCGTGCTCGTGAAGTTCTGGGCAACCAGCTGCACGACCTGCATTGCGCAAATGCCAGACGCCATCGACAACTACAACACCCTGGCGCCACAAGGCTTCGAAACCATTGCGGTGGCCATGCAGTACGATCGGGCCGACTACGTCCTGAACTACGCCGAAACCCGCAAGCTGCCCTTTACGGTCGCCATCGACTCGAAAGGCACCATCGCGCAGGCGTTCGGCAACGTCCAGCTCACACCGACCGCCTTTCTTATCGACAAGGAAGGCAACATCATCAAGCGCTACGTTGGCAATTACGACAAAGTCGCGTTCCTTCGCACCGTCAACCAGGCCCTGGCCAGTTAATCCATGACCACGACTTCCGACTCCCTATCGCATTCCTCGACCGTCAAGGCAGACGTACTGTCGGAGGCCCTGCCCTATATTCGGCGCTTCCACGGTAAAACCGTCGTCATCAAGTACGGCGGCAACGCCATGACTGATGAGCATCTGCAACGGTGTTTTGCTCACGACGTGGTGCTGCTCAAGCTGGTCGGGCTCAACCCGGTGGTCGTGCATGGCGGCGGCCCGCAGATCAACGCGGCCCTCAAGCGCATCGGCAAGGAAGGCGCCTTCGTACAAGGCATGCGCATTACCGACGCCGAGACCATGGAAGTGGTCGAATGGGTGCTGGGTGGCCAAGTACAGCAAGACATCGTCATGATGATCAACGAAGCCGGCGGCAAGGCCGTGGGCCTGACCGGCAAGGACGGCTGCCTGATCCAGGCCAGCAAGAAGCTGCTGGCCGACCAGGAAAAACCCGGCGAATGGCTGGACATTGGCTATGTCGGCGACATCACCCGCATCGAACCCGCAGTCGTCAAGGCGCTGCAGGACGATCAATTCATCCCCGTGATCTCGTCCATAGGCTATGGCGAAGACGGTCGCGCCTACAACATCAATGCCGATATCGTGGCCGGAAAAATGGCCGAAGTGCTGGGCGCTGAAAAACTGGTCATGCTGACCAATACGCCAGGCGTTCTGGACAAGAACGGCGACCTGTTACGCAGTCTGTCGGCAAGCACCATAGACGAACTCTTCCAGGACGGTACGATCTCGGGCGGCATGCTGCCCAAGATTTCTTCCGCCCTGGATGCCGCACGCAATGGCGTCACTTCCGTGCATATCGTGGACGGCCGCGTGCCGCATTGCCTCTTGCTCGAGATCCTGACCGATCGCGGTGTCGGCACCATGATCACTTCTCACTGACCCGATGCGACCCTTGCGCCGCAGCATGGCGCTGCACCGGCCGCCGCGCGACGGATCCGGTGCAGGCCATGACACCGTCTGGCTGTTCGACCTGGACAACACGCTGCATGATTGCTCCCGGGGCATATTCCAGGCCATAGATGGCGCCATGGCGCAAGCGGTGGCAAGCACACTGGATCTTGAAGCAGACGCGGCCAATGCGCTGCGACGAAAATACTGGAAGCGTTACGGCGCCACCGTCATCGGCATGGTGCGCCACCACAAGGTCGATGCGGCCGCCTTTCTGGCACTGAGCCATAGCTTCGAGGTCGCGCCGCTGGTGCACTCCGAAGCCGGCCTTGCCTATAAGCTTGGCCGCCTGCCCGGCCGCAAGATCCTGCTGACCAACGCCCCGCTGGCCTATGCACGCCAAGTGCTCATGCATCTGGGCATCCTGCATTGTTTCGAATGCCTGTGGGCCATCGATCATATGAATCTGCAAGGCACCATACGCCCCAAGCCTTCAGCCGCCTTGCTGCGCCAAGTACTGGCGCGACTGAAGGTACCCGCCAGCCGAGTCGTGCTGGTGGAAGATACCCTCAGGAATCTGAAAGCTGCGCGACATGTCGGCATGCGCACCGTGCATGTGTTTCATCCGGGAACACCGTTTTCTTCACTGCACCGCGGGCGCAGCGCCTACGTCGATGTCAGGGTCAATGCCGTCGGCAAGCTGCTTACCGGGCCTCACGCCCTGCGCACACCGCGCAGTGCGGATCGCGTTTGAAGCGTATGGTTTGCCATTGCATGGCAAGCGCGTCCAGGCATAGCATGCGTCCCACCATAGGCTCGCCCATCTGTGCCAACACCTTGATGGCTTCGGCGGCCTGCATGCTGCCTACGATACCCACCAGAGGACCCAGCACGCCGGTCGTGGCGCAGCGTAGCTCTTCCACATCGTCGGCTTCAGGGAACAGGCAGTGGTAGCACGGTGCATCGGCTCGCCGTAGATCAAATACGCTGACCTGGCCGGCAAAGCGAATCGCCGCGCCCGAGACCAGCGGCTTGCGATAGCGGACACAAGATCGGTTGACCGCATGGCGCGTGGCGAAGTTGTCGCAACAATCCAGTACCAGGTCGGCCAGGCTGACTTGTTCATCCAAGGCCTGGCCATCCAATCGGGCCACCAGCGCATCAATGCGTATCTCGGGGTTGATGTCATGCAAGGTCTGCTTGCCGGACTGGGCCTTGGCTGCGCCCACACGCGACGTGTTGTGCAGAATCTGTCGTTGAAGGTTACTGAGGTCTACGACATCATCGTCCGCAAGAACGATATGCCCAACACCGGCCGACGCCAGGTACAAGGCAGCCGGCGAACCCAGGCCTCCGGCACCTACAATCAAGACCCTGCTGGCATGCAGCCGCTCCTGTCCTTCGATCCCGAACTCATCAAGCAGAATATGCCGCGCGTAACGCAGCAGTTGCTGATCGTTCATTGCGCGGGAATCAAGCCTTCAGGCGTTATCCGGTACCGCTCTACACCGCTAGCGGGACTCAGTGGGTTTTTTTTTTCCGCAGCAGCGTCATCAGTGCTGGATTCCGATTTGGCCTGGTCTGTGGCCTGGTCTGTGGCCTGGGCTTCGGTCTTGGCTGCCACCAGCGACGGATCGCTGCGCTTGACCGCCCGACCCTCCAGGAGGTTGATGGCCTGCTTGAGCTGGTAGTCGTCAGCGCCACCGAACTCGAACATCTTGGGGAGAGACTCGTCGTCGGCTGCATCGGCCTTGCTGGCTTGCTCTTCAGCCAGTGTGGCGTTGTGCAGGTGTCGCTCGAGATCGACTTCGCGCGGCAGGCGGAACAGATTGCCCTGCGCCGTGTCGTCCACAAGGATGTCGGGCTCGACACCCGTGACTTGTATGGATCGACCTGCCGGCGTGAAGTAGCGCGCGGTGGTCAGCTTGATGCCGGTGGTTTCGCTTAATGGCAAAACACTTTGCACCGAACCTTTGCCGAAGGTGCGATTGCCCATGATCTTGGCACGCTTGTGATCTTGCAGAGCGCCGGCAACGATCTCGGAAGCGGAAGCCGAGCCGACGTTGACGAGCACCACCATGGGTACTGTCTTGGCCCAGTCGGATACGTTCTGGCCGGCAGGCTGCACCGAACCGCTGTCCAGGAAACTGCGCATGGTGTCTACCGGCTTGGCGAAGTACTCGCGATTTGATGATGGGATACGGCCCTTGGTGGACACGACCAATACATCCGGAGGCAAGAAGGCCGACGAAACGCCAATGGCGCTGTCCAGCAGGCCGCCCGGATCGTTGCGCAGGTCAAGGATAAGCGCCTTGGGTTGCGCGGTGGCGCTAAGTTCGCCCAACTGGCGCGCCAGGTCTTGCACCGTGCGTTCCTGGAACTGAGCGATACGTACATAGGCAATACCGTCGTCCAGCATCTTGCTGCGCACGCTGCGCACCTTGATGAGATCGCGCACGATGGTCACGACAACAGGCTTTTCGTTTTCCTGGCGCTTGATGGTCAGCACGATGGATGTCTTGGGTTCGCCGCGCATCAGCTTGATGGCGTCGCCCAATGGCATGCCCTTGGTGGGCTTGCCGTCGATATGCGTGATGATGTCGCCAGCCATGATGCCGGCACGCGCGGCAGGCGTGTCTTCTATTGGTGAAATAACCTTGGGCATGCCGTCTTCCATGCCGATCTCGATACCCAGCCCACCGAAGCCACCTTGCGTGATGGCTTCCATTTCCTTGAATGCTTCAGCATCAAGGTAAGTGGAATGCGGATCGAGCTCGCTGAACATGCCCTTGATGGCATCGTTGATGAGCTTCTCGTCGCCCAGGGGTTCGACATAGCTGCTTTTGATGGCAGCAAAAACATTGGCGAACTGCTGAAGCTCTTTCAGCGGCAAAGGATCGCCGCGCTGTGCGGCGGCCGTTATACCCAGGCTGATCAGGATTCCGCCCAACGCCCCTACAATCACCAAACCGAAACTGCCTATCCTGCGAGTGCTCATGCACGTTCCTGAAGTCATTTTCAAATAGTCGACTGCCGCGTCAGGCAAATAGTAACGAAATTAGCGCTTCAACCATAGCAGCGGGTTAACTGGCGTGCCCTGATGCCGGATCTCAAAGTATAGACCGGGCTCGACCTGCCCGCCGGTGGCGCCCACCGTGGCTACGGTATCGCCCCCAGCCACGACATCACCAACGCGTTTCAGCAGGCTCTGATTGTAAGCATACACGCTCAAATACTTGGCGCCATGGTCAATGATCATGATATTTCCAAAGCCGCTTAGCCAGTTGGCGTAGACCACCCGTCCATCGGCGATGGCGCGCACCGCAGTGCCTTCCGGCGAGCGCAGCACAATACCTCGCCACAAGCCGCCTTCGGGGCGTTCCGCGCCGAACTTGCCCAGGACATCGCCTGAGACGGGATAAGGCATCCCTTGCCGCAGTCCGGCAAACCCGCCTGAGGGTACCTGAGGGCTCGCCTGGGGGCCCGTGCCCTCGACCGAGCCCCTGACTGACTGCTCGGCCGGCGCAGGCTCTGGCGCCCGCGCTCGCGCCTCGGCCTGTTCGGCAGCACGCGCTTCCCGGCGGGCACGCTCGACCTGTATGCGCGCGCGCTCGGCTGCCTCCTGGTCCTGCTGGCGCCTAGCGGCTTCCTGTGCGGCACGAGCGGCCTGTTCCGCCTCCCGGGCCCGCTGCCGTTCGCGTTCGAGTTCGCGCTGGCGCTCCAGCGCGTGTTGGCGGGCCTGCTCCGCCCGCCTGGCCTCTTCTGCCCGCCGTTTCTCTTCGGCGATGCGGGCGGCTTCGACTTGCCGGGCTATTTCTTTCTCGAGCCCGGTAATCAGTTCGCCCAGGCGTTGTTCGTTGCGCGCCAGGCGCTCGGCCTGACCGCGCTGTTCCTTTAATTGGGCCTCGATACGAGCCAATACCTTCTGGCGCTCGGCCTGCTGCGCTTCCAGTGCTTTCTGCTGTTCGACGGCTTCATCCGCAAGCTGCCCGAGTTCTGTACGCCGCGCTTCGGAAGCCGCACGCAAGGCGGCCAGTTCGTCCAGGGCTTGGCGCACCGCCACCACGGCTTCCGCCTGCGCCTCGGTGATATACCCCAGATAACTCAGGTCGCGCCCGATGACTTGCGGGTCGTCGCCAGACAGCAGGGCCGTCCAGGGTGACAGCCCGCTGGCGTATTGCGCACGCAATTGATCGCCCAGCGCGTCCTGACGCTCGCGCAATAGGCCTTGCTGCGCCGTGATGCGCCCTGCTATGCGGGTCAGGTCTTCTTGCACCGCTTTCTGCCTGTCGGCAAGTTCGGCCAGGCGACGGCTATGCTCCGAGATGGCAGACTCGGACTCTTTTAGCTGCTGCACAGCGCCACGACGCGATGATTCCTGGCTGTCGATTTCCTTCTGCAGAACATCGATCCTGGCCCGCAGTTCGGCTTGCTGCTTGCGGGCATCGGCTTGCTTCTGCTCGAGAGCGGGCTCGGTAGCGCATGCCAGCCCCGCCCAACACGCCAGCACCAGCATGCCGATCAAACGCATGTTATTTCCCGGCCTTGCCCTGGTTGGCAACGGCGGCCATTGCCGCCTCGATTTCGGCCGGATCACCCAGATAATAGTGACGCAAGGGCCGCAGATCGTCATCCAGCTCGTATACCAGGGGCTGGCCCGTGGGAATGTTCAGGTGAACGATATCTTCCTCCGATATGCCATCCAGATGCTTGATAAGCGCGCGCAGGCTGTTGCCATGTGCTGCCACGAGCACGCGGCGACCGGCCCGTATGGCCGGCGCGATGGAGTCGTTCCAGAACGGCAGCACGCGCTCTACTGTGTCCTTCAGGCATTCGGTGGCGGGCAGCTTGTCGGCGGCGATCTTGGCATAGCGGCGATCAAAGCGCGGGTGGCGTGGGTCGTCATTGTCCAGCGGATTGGGCGCGGTGGCGTAGGCGCGGCGCCAGATTAGCACTTGCTCTTCGCCGTACTTGGCGGCCGTCTCGGCTTTGTTCAGGCCCTGCAAGGCGCCGTAATGCCGCTCGTTAAGGCGCCAGCTAAGGCCCACCGGCGTGTACATGGCGTCCATGGCATCCAGCGTGATCCAAAGCGTACGTATGGCGCGTTTCAGTACTGATGAATACGCCAGATCAAAGCCAAAGCCCTGTTCGCGCAGCAGCTGGCCGGCTTGCCTGGCCTGCTCGCGTCCGGTGTCGGTCAGGTCGACATCGGTCCAACCCGTGAAGCGGTTTTCCAGGTTCCACTGGCTTTCGCCGTGACGCATCAGTACAAGTTTGTGCATAGTCAAAATCGCCTAAAAGTTGAAATTCGCCGTCCATTTTATAATCGACGGATACAGCCCTGATTCCCTGGGGCGTTTTCGGGATACATCGTGGACTTTTTACTAGACCAGAACAACCTTTTAATCGTGTTTGTCGCCCTGGCATCAGGCGTGATGCTCATGCTTCCCAACTTGCTCAAGGGCGGCGGTAAAACCGTCGGCATACAGGAAGCAGTCCAGTTGGCCAATCAGAGCCAGGGCATTTTCCTGGACGTACGCAGCCAAGATGCCTACAAAACAGGCAGCATACCGCAGGCACGCAACGTGCCGGCTGCCGATATCAACAGCAAACTGGCCAGCCTGCCCAAAGACAAGCCTATCATCATCGTATGCGACCAAGGGCGGGACTCTACCCGCCTGGCAGGGGCACTGCGCAAACAGGGCTATACCGGCGCCGTGGCGCTGGACGGTGGCTTGAAAAATTGGCTGCAAGCCGGGTTGCCGCTATCCCGGAAAACCTGAACCACCTCGCAACAAAGGAACACTATGGCAAACGTCACCATGTACTGCACGGCGGTATGCCCATATTGCGTACGCGCCGAAATGCTGCTTAAGCAACGCGGCGTTACCGACATCCAGAAAATCCGTATCGACCTGGACCCGGCCCAGCGCGACGCCATGATGGCACGCACTGGCCGGCGCACCGTGCCGCAGATTTATATCGGCGACACCCACGTAGGCGGCTTTGACGACCTGGCGGCGCTGGATCGCGCCAACGGCCTGATGCCCTTGCTTACGGCCTGAGCCTACACTACTTCGTTAATCTCTTAAATTTTCAGGAACCCAAATGGCCGAACAGAAACAAAACGCACAGGACACTCAGGAAAGCCAGGACCCGAGCTTCAGTCTGCAACGCACCTACGTCAAAGATCTGTCGCTGGAAATGCCTAACGCGCCTCAGATTTTCCTTGAGCAGGAAGGCCCAACGGTCGAGGTTTCGATCAATGTCGGCGGACAGCGTCTGGCCGAAACGATTTACGAGGCGACCGTTACCGCTACGGTCACCACGCGCATTGAAGACAAGGTGCTGTACCTGATCGAGGCCACGCAGGCGGGCATATTCGAAGCCGCCAACATCCCGGCCGAGCAACTGGACCCACTGCTGGGCATCGTCTGCCCCACCATGCTTTATCCTTATCTGCGCGCCAACGTGGCAGACGCCATCAATCGCACCTCGTTGCCGGCGCTGCATTTGGCTGAAGTCAACTTCCAAAGCCTTTACGAGCAGCGCCTAGCGCAGTCGGCCCAGGAAGAGCAACAAGGCGGGCAGGACTCTGGTTTGATTCTGCCCCCGGGCGCGACGCGTCAATAGCAGCCGTGAGCCCCTCTCGGCCCGTTCGCGCCACGGTGCTTGGCGCCGGAAGCTGGGGTACGGCGCTTGCGGTGTTGGCCTGTGACCAGGCCGACACGCTATTGTGGGCACGCAATCCCGCAGTGGCGCAAGAAATCAATGGCCAGCACACCAACCATGGCTACCTGCCTGATGCGCAGCTGCCTGCCGTGCTGCGTGCCACCGACAATATCCAGGACGCGGTCTCTCATGCCTGTGCGGGTGAGCATCCCGGCCTGATTATCCTGGGCGTCCCGGTTGCGGGACTCCAGGCCCTGTGTGAGCGCGTGGCTAGCTTGCTTGCCAACAGTAAGGCCCCGCAGCCAGCCATCGTCTGGACATGCAAGGGCTTTCATCACGAAACCGGGCAATTGCCGCACGAGCTCGCGCGGGCCGCCTTTGCGGCCTTCCCCGATATCGGCCTGGGTGTATTGTCGGGGCCGTCGTTTGCCCGCGAAGTGGCAGCGGGCCTGCCCGTTGCCCTTACTGTCGCCACCGCTGACGAACGCTGTTCGCAACTTGTGTTGTCGGCCTTGCATGGTCGTACCGCGCGCATCTACACCAGCCAAGATGTGGTTGGCGTAGAGGTCGGCGGGGCACTGAAGAACGTCATGGCCATCGCCTGCGGCATATCGGATGGCTTGGCACTGGGTACCAATGCGCGTGCAGCGCTCATCACACGCGGCCTGGCCGAAATGCAGCGCCTGGGCACGGCACTGGGCGGATTGCCCGAAACCTTCGCGGGGCTGACCGGCCTGGGCGACCTGGTCTTGACCGCCACCGGCGCCTTGTCGCGCAACCGGCAGGTGGGGCTGGCCATCGGCCAAGGTCAAAGCCTGGACGATATCCTTGCCAGCGGCGTCACGGCGGAAGGCGTGCGCTGCACTCGCTCTGCATTGGCGCTAGGCCGCCGCCATGGCATCGAACTGCCCATTACTGCCGCCGTCTGCCGCATACTGTTTGAAGGGCTGTCACCGCAAGAGGCCGTCATCGGCCTGCTGTCGCGCGATGCCAGGCCCGAATCTGCAACCCCATCCGACTGATCCGTCTACACCTTGAAGGAAACCCCATGTCCCGATTTTCTCCTCTTCGCCGTCGGCTGCACCTTTCGATCATAGGGCTGGCTGGTGCCGGCGCGTTGCTCGTGGCCGGAGCGGCACAGGCCGCGTGGCCGGAGCGCCCCATCCAGATGGTGGTGCCCTTCCCGGCCGGCTCATCGCCCGACATCCTGGCGCGAGCCGTCGCAGAGCCGCTCGCCAAGGAACTGGGGCAAGCCGTAGTGGTAGAGAACAAGCCTGGTGCGGGTGGCAACATCGGCACGCGCTATGCCAGCAAGGCCAAGCCTGATGGCTACACCATCCTGCTGACCATCAATGGTCCCATGGTCACTGCACCGACGCTGTACAAGAAGTCCTTGGGCTACGACCCCCTGAAGGACCTTGCGCCCATCACCCTGGTGGGCACCAGCCCCAACGTATTGATAGTGCCGGCAAACTCACCTGCCGCCAATGTGCAAGAGTTCGTCAAGCTTGCCAAGGAGGATCCGGGCGCCCTGAACTACGGTACCGTGGGCCCGGGCAGTTCGTCACATCTGGGTATGGCCATGCTGGAGCACCAGGCCGACATCAAGCTGCAGCAGATTCCTTATTCGGGCTTCCCGCAAGTGATCACCGCGATCATAGGCGGCGACATCGACGCAGGATTCATGGTGCCCGGCATAGCGATGACACAGGTCGCCTCCGGCAAGGCGCGCGCTCTGGCCATCACCAGCCTGGAGCCCAGCGATGTCTTGCCGGGCATCCCCACCATGGCCGAGCAAGGTTACCCCGGCTTCGAGTCGATATCGTGGGACGCGATCTTCGTCCCTGCGGGCACGCCCGATGACATCATCGAAACGCTGAACAAGACCATAGGCGAGATCCTGCAGCGCGAAGATGTGCGCCAGAAGCTGGCAGCCTTGTACTTCACGCCAGCCGCTTCCACGCCGCAAGCATTGACCGACCTGGTCGTCAGCGAGAAAAAGCGCTGGGACGAAGTGATTGAACGCCTGGGCTTGTCGCTGGATTGATTCAGATGCTGCCCGCGTAGCCAGCCTGGCGCCAGGCCTCGTACACCGTGACGGCCACGGCATTGGACAGGTTCAGGCTGCGCTGGCCCGGGCGCATCGGCAAGCGCAAGCGCTGCTCCGGCGGGAACAGCGCCGTTTGCTCGGCTGACAAGCCGGCGGTTTCGCGGCCAAACACGAACACATCGCCCGGACGAAAAGCCACCTCGCCAATAAGCCTGGACGCCTTGCTGGTCAAGGCATAACGCCGCAGCGCATCGCCGCCTGTCGCGGCCAGGGCGTCCTCCAGACTATCGTGCACCTGCAGCGTGGCCCACTCGTGATAATCGAGGCCGGCCCGCTTCAGTTTTTTGTCGTCCAGATCAAAGCCCAAGGGCCGCACCAGATGCAGGCCGGCGCCAGAGTTCGCCGCCAGGCGTATGACATTGCCGGTATTCGGCGGGATTTCGGGTGATACAAGCACGATGTGAAACATGGTCGTCCAATACGGTCATCGATAAGGTGTGCGCGCCAGCACCAAGCCGGTTACGGTTGCCGCCCCAGCCTGCTTGAGCACTTGCGCGATACTGTGCAGGGTACTGCCGGTCGTCAGTACATCGTCAACGACAGCCACTGAAGCCCCCTGCAACTGCTGCGGACAGTGGTACAGATGCCGGGCGCTGTGCACGCGCTCGGCCCGCGCCAGGTGAGTCTGCTTGCGCCCCTCGCGGGTTCGGGTCAGCAACCGCGGCCTGCAAGGCCATTGCAACTCGGCTGCCAGGCAGCGGGCTACTTCGGCTGCGGGATTGAAGCCGCGTTTGCGCAAGGCGGCAGGACTGGCCGGCACAGGCACCAGGATTGTAGCTGCTGGCCCGATCGACCCGGCACGGCGTAGCGCATCAGCCAACAGGCATGCCAGCATGTTGGCGTGCCCGTAACGCCTGTCCACCTTAAGCTGGTGCACCAGCAGATCGCCCGGCGCGGCGTAATCGAATGCCGCAACCACGTGATCGAAGCTGGGCGTGCGCAAGGCACAATCGGGACAGCTGCCGGCGCCGTCCAGCGCCAGGGCACACAAGCGGCAGCGCGGCGTAGCCTGGCGCATGGAACGCGTGACGGCGTGTTCGCAATAAGTGCAAAGCGCGCCGCCCGACGCACTATTGCCGCACAAGACGCAGTGTGCAGGAACGCTGGCGAGCACGCGACGCCATTGCTTGCGCAGGCGCGGCCAGAACAGCGCCTGCGTCGGCTGGCTGGGTTCGCACCGGTACGGCATATGGTTCATAATGGCATTTCTATGGAAAGTGCGGGCACCGTCTCATCAAAGCACAAGCCCGGCTCCAATACTATTGCCCCGGTTCAAACATGTCACAGCCTCCGTCCCTACGCGTCAGCCCTTCCCATGTCAGTTTGCAATTCGCTCGTCGCAGCCCACTGGACGGCGCGCAGTTTCTTTACGGAGAGATCGCGCAACGGATGCTGCAACGCCTGAGCTATATACGCATCGCGCCCACCACCGTGCTGGACGCCGGCTGCGGCGCAGGCCATGCCCTGGAACCGCTACGGGCGCGCTACCCCGAAATTTCGTACACCGGGCTGGACAATTGCCCAACCCTGCTCGAGGTAGCCCGCGAGCGCTATGTGGCCAAGCCTGGTTTCTGGCAGAAGCTGCGCAACAAGCCTACCCCACCCGTGGAATTCATCCATGCCGATCTGGCCGAGTCCGGCATATCGCCCGAAAGCCTGGATCTGGTGTGGTCGAACATGGCGCTGCACTGGCATCCCGAACCCCATAATGCCCTGGGCGAATGGCGCCGCATACTCAAGCCTGGTGCGCTGGCCATGTTTTCGTGTCTGGGTCCGGGTTCGCTTGCCGAGCTGCGCAGCGCGGTGGAACAGGCCGGCCTGCAGACCGCCACGCCGCAGTTTGTCGACATGCACGACTTTGGCGATCTACTGATTGAACGCGGCTTTGCCGACCCCGTCATGGACCAGGAGATCATCACGCTGACTTATCGCACGGCGGAGAAACTGCTGGAAGACATGCGCATATTGGGCGGTAACCCCAGCCTGGACCGCAAGCCGGGCCTAAGCGGCAGGCAATGGCGCCAACGCCTCATGGATGCATTAGACGCGCAGCGCCATAAAGATGGCACCATTCATCTGACCCTGGAAGTGGCCTACGGCCATGCCTGGCGTTCGGCCTCGCGGCGGGCCGCGTCGGGCGAAACTCGCATCTCGGTGAAGTCTATAGGCCGGGCCGGCGATGCCGACGGCTTGCGGCCCACGGTCAAGCCGCGCAAGACCGATAACTGATCAACGCATCCCGAAGCTGATTTTTCCGAAGACCGCATTTTTACCGGCAGGTAAAGAGCGCCAGTATTGCGGCGGCCCCTGTACCTGACCGTCCAGCTCCGCAGCGGCATGCCATGCCCAGCGGGGGTCATAGAGAAACGCGCGCCCCAGTGCCACCATGTCAGCCTGGCCGCCCGAGACGATATCAGCCGCTTGCTGGGCTTCGGTGATCAGACCCACCGCAATCGTCGTGATGCCGGTCTCACGCTTGATCGCTTCGGCAAGGTGCACCTGATAACCCGGCCCGATGGGGATCTGCTGCTTTGGGGACACCCCACCGCTGGAGACATCCAGCCAGTCGAGGCCTTTTTCCTTCAATGCCTTGACCAGCTCGATGGTCTGGTCCAGGGTCCAGCTGGCTTCGTCGTTGACCCAGTCTGTGGCCGACACCCGCAAGCCGACCGGCATTTCTGCGGGAACTGCGGTCCGCACTGCCTCGAAAACCTCCATGGGAAAGCGCATCCGGTTCTCGAGGCTGCCGCCATAGCGGTCTGCACGCCGATTCGAGATGGGCGACAGGAACTGGTGCAGCAAATAGCCATGGGCGGCATGCAATTCGATGGCGTCAAAACCCAGGCGGACGGCGCGTCTGGCAGCGTCGACAAAGTCTCCCTTGATGCGAGTCAGGTCGTCCACGCTTAATGCGATTGGGGCGGGTTCGTCCGGCTTGTGCGACACGGCCGAAGGCGCCAGCGGGCGCCATCCCCCGCTTGCCACCGGAATAAGTTGGCCGCCATCCCAGGGTGCTGCACTTGATGCCTTGCGTCCGGCATGTGACAACTGTATGGCTATCTTGACAGGCGCCACCTCGCGCAGCGTGTTCATTACACGCGCCAATGCGCGCTCGTTGTCGTCATTCCATAAGCCCAGGCAGCCCGGCGTGATGCGTCCTTCGCTGCTGACTGCAGTGGCCTCTACGCAAAGCATGCCTACGCCACCCAGCGCGAGACTGCTTAAATGGGCGAGATGCCAGGCTGTCGCGCTTCCGTTGTCAGCGGAATACTGGCACATGGGAGAAACGACGATACGATTAGGCAGCGTCAAGCCGCGCAGGGCAATGGAATCAAACAGTCCAGGCATCGGACCTCCTTCGGTCTTGGGGGGATAGCATGCGGCATGGCAGGGCGTCACAAAGGCCCCAACCGTGTTAGCTGGCGTTTCGTTTGCGCGAAGAATCGATGCCCAGTTGCTTCAGCTTGCGATAAAGGTGGGTGCGCTCTAGCCCGGTTTTTTCGGACACCCGCGTCATGCTGTGATTCTCGCGCCCCAGGTGATACTCGAAATAAATGCGTTCGAATTCGTCGCGCGCATCGCGCAAGGGTTGGTCGAGCGTGATGCTTCCAAGCAGCGAATGATTGCGGTCAACAACGGGTGCGGGCAGGTCGGGAATGGGACCCGTGGTCAGCGGTTGAGCCTGATCGTTACGGCGATCCGGCATACGGGCGGCGGCCGCCAATGCCGGCGTGATTACTGGACGCGCCAGGCCCGCGGCGATCGTCTTGAGCAACTTTTGCAGTGTGATGGGCTTTTCGAGAAAATCGACGGCGCCTATGCGTGTTGCCTCGACCGCGGTATCGACGGTGGCATGGCCGCTCATCATGATGACCGGCATATCGAGCAAGCCTTGGGCGCCCCATTCTTTCAGCAGGCTGACGCCGTCTGTGTCGGGCATCCAGATATCGAGCAGCACAAGATCGGGTCGCGCGCGCAAGCGTGCAGCGCGTGCCTGTGCGGCGTTCTCGGCCAGTTCGACCGTGTGCCCTTCGTCGTAAAGGATCTCGGACAAGAGCTCGCGGATACCAATTTCGTCGTCAACAACCAGGATTCTGGCCATAAAGCGTCACCTACCTTTTTGGGCATTATCGTTCGCTTGCGTCGCTTCGTCCAGCAAGGACTGGGCGTCGGCAAGGCGTGTCAAGAGAATGGAAATGCGGGCCCCGCCTTCGCGGCGGTTGGAAATATCAATACGGCCGCCGTGTTCCTCGACTATCTTTTTAACTATAGCAAGACCGAGACCCGTTCCGCTTGCCTTGGTCGTGACGTAGGGCTCGAAAACACGCGTGAGCACTTGTGCGGCGAAGCCCGGCCCATTGTCGGACACCGTCAGCCGGACAGCCGCCAGCTCATCGCCCTGGTCGGTCCGCGCGTGGGTCAGCGTGGTTTGCACATGCACACGCGCATCGGCCAAGGGGCGGTCCTGCGTGGCGGCATCGCGGGCGTTGGCGAGCAGATTGTGGATCACCTGGCGCAACTGCGTGGGGTCGCCTTGCACGATGGGCAGGTCCGGATCGAACTCCACTTCTATCGGCACGCTGTGCCCATCGTCGCGCACGGCGCCGCCGATCGGGTCCCAGCCATACAAGGCCAGCACGTCAGCGATCAAGTCGTTGATATTGATGTGCTGCATTTCCGCCGGCGGGGTACGCGCATACTCGCGGAAATCGTCCACCATTTTCTTTAAGGAGGCGACCTGGTTGACGATGGTATTGGTCGAGCGCAGCAGCATGGCGGCATCGGTCTCATTCAGCCGGCCTGCCAGCTTCATGGCCAGGCGCTCTGCCGACAACTGTATGGGTGTGAGCGGGTTCTTGATCTCATGAGCCAGGCGGCGGGCCACTTCGCCCCAGGCTACCGTGCGATTGGCGGAGATCACTTCACTGATATCGTCAAACACAACCAGATAGCCATTGCCGCGACCATCCACGCTAAGATGCGTGCCGCGCGCCAGCAGTGTTATCACGTGCTTCTTCGTTTCGTTATCGGTGGCGCCCTCCAGTTCGAGCTCGAACTGCTGTTGCCAATAAAGCCTTTCGGATCCCACTGCGGTGTGTGCGGCGAAGGCCTGCCGGATCAGTTGTGACAAGGCGAACGCGCCATCCGCGGTTTCCAGTGGCCGCCCCTTGACCGAACGCAGGTCCACGCGCAATATGCTTTGCGCCCCCTGGTTGAACATGGTCACGCGGAACATTTCGTCAAACACCAGCACGCCCGACGACAAGTTGCTAAGCACCGATTCCAGGTAGACGTTGGACCGCTCCAACTGCTGCCGATTGTTCTCGACCATTTGCCGCGCCTCATCCAGTTGGCGCGTCATGGCATTGAATGACCGGGTCAGCTGGCCGACCTCGTCCTTCTCGGGCGGCTCGGGCAGCGGGCGGTAGTCTCCCACGCCGACGGCCTGTGTGCCCGCTGCCAGAGTAAGCAGTGGCCGCACCAGTCGCCGCGACACCGCCAGGGCTACCACCACCGCGGCAAACACAGCCAAAATCAAGGCCAGCGTCAGCGTAATGCCGTATAGCTTGCGCAAGCCCAGGCGCGACAGGGCCAACTCTTGATAATCGCGAAAGCCCTGCTGCACCTGATTGGCGTTGCGTGCGATCTGCTCGGGCACCGGCTCGATAAGCTGCAGCCAGCGGGTATCGGGCGACATGCCCAGCACGGAAGAAAAGCGATCCATGGTATTGATAGGCACCACGACGCGCAGATGCAGGCCGGTATTGACAGGGCCTTCCAGTTCTTGCGCCCCGCCGACATCGTCGGCTTCCGCAGCAGAGTAGGCGCGCGATACCCGCAACTGGTTCAGCACACTGGATGGCGGAAGGTCGGGCAGCAACTGGCCGTAGGCCGAAGACGAAAACGCCACCAGCCTGTTATTGCCGGTAAAAACCATGGCCTCGGCAACGCCGCTGGTTTCGCGCAAGCGGGTAATGATCAACGCCATGTCGGCGTCGCTGGCGCTACCCAGGCGAGCTGCCATTTCCTTGGCGCGCGCATTCAACTCGCCCAGTTGCGAATCCAGCGCGGCCCGCCCCAGATTCAGGCCGGCTTCCAAAGCGCTGTCCACCCTCACGTTGAACCATGATTCAATCGATCGGGACATGAACTGCACCGACAGCACGTAGATCAGCGCACCGGGCAATACGCCGATCAGCGCAAAGTACAGCGCGAAACGCGCGGTCAGACGTGCGCCGAACTGCCTGCGCCGCACTTGCCGCAACAGGCGGGCAGCCAGTACGACCACCCACGATATCAAGGCCACAGCAAAAATGCCGTTCAGCACCAGCAGCGTCTCGTACTGCTGGGCATAGCGAGATGCATTGCCGGTGGACCACACCAACAGGGCAAGCAGCGCCAGCGCGCTGATTGCCGCAACGGTCAGCGCCACCCGCAGGCCCCAGCGTATCAAGGCCGGGGCTCTTCGATGGAGATCGAAAAGGTGAAGTTTTTCCATGGGGTTGCCAGGGACCAGGCACTGCTGTTGAAGGCGTCGACCTGGAAGGGGCGCGCCAGAAGCGAGGTATCGAGCCGCACTCGTATGCGGCCTTCGTACAATTGATCGCGGTCCAGCTCGTTGACATCGGCCACGGCCCATCCGCGAATATTTCTTACCAGCGACAAGGCATCATCCAGGGACGACTCGGGCAAGGAAAGCTCGCCCGTACCGATGCGCCATTGGCGCGTCAGTGCGTTATAGACAATGCGCCAGGTGAGGCGGTCGTTGACGACGACTTTATCGAACCACCACCAGCGCTTGGACACAATCTCGACATCGGCACTGAAATACAGGGGCACACCTTTCTGGGCCGCGTTGCGCAGGTCGCCGACAACAGGAAGATCGACATCGGCGTCGATATACAGTTTGCCGTCCCGCACTACCGGGTCGACGCGCAGCACCCGCTCTTGTTGGCTCTGCTCCGAAGACACGCCGGTACCCGCCTGTACCGACAAGCCGGCGCATACCAGTAGCAAAAGCAAAACTCGAAGCATCAATGGTCACCCAAACACACGAACAGACCGAAGCACCATTTTTGACGACTCACGCCGTCTTGGCAAACAAGGCATAGAAGAAGCCGTCATGCGTCACGCCGCCAGCGCCGTCCAGCGGCAACAATTGCCCGGGAGCCGGCAAACGCCGCGCGTCGGCATGCCGTTGTGCGAATTGCTCCGCCTGCTGTTCGCCTTCCTGGGGGAAGATAGAGCACGTAGCATAAAGCATATGGCCGCCCGGGCCGACTGTGGTCCACAAGGCGTCGATGATCTGGCCCTGCAACTGGGCGGTGCGGCGAATGTCAGCTTCGCGACGCAACCATCGGATATCCGGATGGCGTCTTACCACCCCTGACGCTGTGCAGGGTACATCGGCCAACACGGCATCGAAGGGACGCTCGTCCCACCACGAAGCGGGATCAGCGGCATCGGCGCACTTTGTGCTGACATGATCGCCGTCCAGACCCACTCGCTGCAGGTTCTGGTGTATGCGCTGCAAGCGTTGTGGGTCGGTATCCAGGGCCAGCAGTTCGACATCGGCGCGCTCGAGTATATGAGCCGTCTTGCCTCCCGGCGCCGCGCAGGCATCCAGTACCCGCATGCCCGGTGTCAATGGCAACAACATGGCGGCCTGCTGGGCAGCCATGTCCTGGACCGACCACCAGCCCTCGTCGAAGCCGGGAATGTCGTGCACGGGCAGCGGGCTGGCCAGCGTAATGGCGTGTTCCGAGCTTGACACGGCCGATATGCCGGCGTCCTGCAGCGCCGTCATCAGGTCCGCGACCGAAGCGCGCCGCGCGTTGACGCGCAATGTCATGGGGCCCGGGATATTGGCGGCGGCCAACAAGGCCTGCCACTGATCGGGGTAGGCCTTGCGCAGGCGATGTATCCACCAGGCGGGATGATTGTAGCGAGCCTCGGGGTTTTTGCGCGCCTGCGTTAAAATACCCGGTCTTTCACGGATATAGCTGCGCAACACACCGTTCAGCAACGCCTTGTACGGCTGCAACTTTTTTTGCCCGTCGATCACGCCGACGGCCTGGTCCACGACGGTATGCACGGCATACACAGGAATGTGGCGCCGGGCAGGCGAGGTGTCCGGCGGGGTTTCGGCGGCGTCTATGGCTGTTTCCAACAGCGCCAGCGACACCAGCAACAACGCGTCGAACAATTGATTGGGCGGCGTGCGCTTGACCATAAGTAGCTTGATCTCGCGGGCCAGGCCCAGATTACGCAAGGTATGAAAAGCCACGGCCTGCACCGAGGCACGCAAGGCGGCTGGTGTGGTCGACAAGCTGTCGGACAAGGATCGCCCCGCCAGAACGGCCTGCACATTTTGTGCGCTGGCCAGTATGGTGTCAGATAAGGTGGGGCGGCTGGGATGGGCTGGAGGTAGTGGCACGAATGCAAAGGCCTGCGTAGGGTCGCGTTGCTGTGGACTTTATCATCATTTGGCCTTGCCCCCACCTGCCCTGGCCCACCGCCATTAACATTTTTGATTTATCGAGCTCAATGCTCAACGAGGTTATTCATGAGTTCCCCTAAAGTCGGCTTCGTCAGCCTGGGATGCCCCAAAGCCCTGGTAGATTCAGAGCGCATCCTGACGCAACTGCGCACCGAGGGCTACATCATCAGCCCCGACTACGACAATGCCGACGTGGTGGTCGTGAACACCTGTGGCTTCATCGACAGCGCCAAGGCCGAATCGCTCGATGCGATCGGCGAGGCCATTGCCGAGAACGGCAAGGTCATCGTAACGGGTTGCATGGGTGTGGAAGAGTCGCTGATCCGCGAGGTACATCCGTCGGTGCTGGCAGTTACCGGCCCGCAGCAATACGAACAGGTCGTGCGCGCCGTCCATGAGGCCGCGCCACCGAATTTGGCTCACGACCCTTATACCGACCTGGTGCCACCGCAAGGCATCAAGCTGACGCCGCGCCACTACGCCTACCTGAAGATCTCGGAAGGCTGCAATCACCATTGCAGCTTCTGCATTATTCCGTCCATGCGGGGCAAGCTGGTCAGCCGTCCCATAGGCGACGTCATGGGCGAAGCCGAACGGCTGGTCAAGGCAGGCGTAAAAGAATTGCTGGTCATCTCGCAAGACACCAGCGCCTACGGCGTCGACGTCAAGTTTCGCAGCGGCTTCTGGAACGGGCGCCCCATCAAGACGCACCTGACGCAGCTAAGCGCGGCCTTGGCCGAATTCGGCGTGTGGACCCGCTTGCATTATGTGTATCCGTATCCGCATGTAGACGAAGTCATACCCCTGATGGCTGAAGGCAAGATCCTGCCTTACCTGGATATCCCCTTCCAGCACGCCAGCCCGCGCATCCTGAAGGCCATGAAGCGGCCCGCTTTCGAGGACCGCACGCTGGCCCGCATCAAGAACTGGCGCATCGCCTGTCCCGACCTGACCTTGCGCTCCACTTTTATCGTCGGCTTTCCCGGCGAAACGGAAGAAGACTTCCAGTATTTACTGGACTGGATGAGCGAGGCCCAGCTTGATCGGGTCGGCTGTTTCCAGTATTCGCCGGTAACCGGCGCCGGAGCCAACGCGCTGCCGGATCATGTCCCTGACGAGATCAAGCAAGAACGCTGGGATCGCTTCATGGCCCATCAACAGGCCATCTCGACCGAGCGCCTGGCGCAGAAAGTGGGCCGCGAAATCGACGTGCTGATCGACGAAATCGACGAAGACGGCCCCGTGGGGCGCTCAAGTGCGGACGCCCCCGAGATCGATGGCAATGTATTTGTCAGCACCGACAAGACCGTCAAGCCGGGCGATATGCTGCGCGTGCGCGTTACCGACTCGGACGAATACGACTTATACGCTGAACATATCGGCTAAGCGGGGCGACGCGCCGCGACGCCGCTTCAAGCGTGGTGCCAGCCCTGCATGAAAGACGCGACGGGCTGGCGCTTCCCGCCAGGCCGCTGCAGCTCCAGCAGGCGCAGCACGCCATCACCGGTAGCCAGGTCTATCCCCTCCGATCCGGCCCGTATCAACTGCCCGGCAGTCGGCCCGGCTTCGTCTTGAAGCCCGGCCGGTAGCGCCGCAGCCTTCCACACCTTGACTACGCCATCGATACCCGGCAAGGCCAGGGTGGAACCGGGCACCGGATCAAAGGCGCGGATGCGCCGCTCGAGCACCGCCGCAGGCTGATTCAGGTCCAGAGGGGATTCTGTTTTTTCCAGCTTGGCCGCGTAAGTCACGCCTTCCGCAGGCTGGGGGGTGGCCATCAGCGTACCGGCCTGCAGCTCATCGATGGCCTGGACGATGGCCTCGGCGCCCAACTGCGCAAGTTCGTCATGCAGCGCTGCCGCGTTGTGCGCCGCCGTGATCGGGATGGCCCGGGTCAACAGCATGGCACCCGTGTCCAGGCCCTGGTCCATCATCATGATGGTGATGCCGGTCTGGTCGTCGCCGGCTTCGATCGCCCGCTGTATGGGTGCCGCGCCGCGCCAGCGTGGTAGCAGACTGGCATGGATATTGAAGCAACCATAAGACGGTAGGTCGAGCACCCACTGAGGCAGTATCAGGCCATAGGCCGCCACGACCAGAACTTCGGGCGCCGCTTGTTCGAGCGCCGTCCGGGCCGCTGCGGCCTCGTCCGGATACTTGCCATCCAGGCGCAGGCTGCGCGGCTGGCACACGGGTATGCCGGCCGCCACTGCGCCCTGCTTGACCGCGCTGGGAGTCAGCTTCAGGCCGCGTCCGGCGGGGCGGTCGGGTTGGGTCAGCACCAGAGGAACCTGATGTCCGGCCGCAAGAATGGCGTCCAGCGCCAGGCGGGCGAAGTGAGGAGTTCCTGCAAAAACGATGCGCATAAGTCAAAAAAGCCGATTCGAAGGGAATCGGCCATCATAACAAGCGGGGCGAGGCCGGCCTCAGGCGCGCAATGCCTCGCGCTCTTGCTTGCGCAGGCGCGTCTTGATGCGGTTTTGCTTAAGCCCGGACAAATACTCGACAAACACCTTGCCGAGCAAATGGTCGAGCTCGTGCTGTACACAAACGGCCAGCAGCCCTTCAGCGTCGAACTCGAAAGGCTGGCCATCGAGGTTGAGCGCGCGCACATGAATCTGCGCCGATCGCTGGACCTCGTCGTAAATGCCGGGCACAGACAGGCAGCCTTCTTCGTAGACCTGGGTCTCTTCGCTTTTCCAGGTGATTTCGGGGTTGATCAACACCAGTAGCTGATTACCTTCCTCGGACACGTCGATGACCACGACGCGCTCGTGGACGTCGACCTGGGTCGCGGCCAGGCCTACCCCGGGCGCGTCGTACATGGTTTCGGCCATGTCTTGCACCAACTGGCGTATGCGGTCGTCGACCACCTGGACGGGCTTGGCTACTTTGTGCAAGCGCGGGTCCGGGTAGCGCAAAATAGGAAGTAAAGCCATATCGCGTTCCGTGTATCGTTCAGATCTCTATGATAAATCAAACCAGTGGTTTGACCCATTCCCTTGCGTAAAGTTCGTCTTGTGCCACACTAACGCATGCCTGTTACCTTGTCTCACGAAGAGCTGACCGCCTGGATCCGCCTGTCGCTCGAGCCCGGCGTCGGCCCGGCCCAGGCGCGCAACCTGCTGGCCGCCATCGGCCTGCCCCAGGAAATCTACGCCACCTCCATCGGGGGCCTGGGCAAGGTCTTGCCGCAAGCGCTTGCGCGACAACTGAAACAAGCACCCTCCGACGCCGTGCAGGCCACGATAGCGCGCAGCCTGGAATGGATAGCCGAGCCCATGCACCATGTGCTGACACTGGCCGATCCCGCTTACCCGCGCAGCCTGCTCGACACTCACGACCCGCCTCTTTTGCTTTACGTAAACGGCAATTTGCACCACTTATCGCGCCCATCCATTGCGATCGTGGGCGCGCGCAGTGCAAGCCCCGGCGGCGCGGACAATGCATCGGCCTTTGCCCGGCACCTTGCGCAGCAAGGCTGGTGCATCGTCAGCGGCCTGGCCCAGGGCATAGACGCCGCCGCGCACGACGGGGCCTTGCGCGCCGGTCCGCAAGCAGGAGGCACGGTGGCCGTTCTGGGCACGGGCATAGACATCGTCTACCCCGCTGCCAATCGCGATCTGGCCCACCGGATTGCCGCCGATGGCGCACTTGTTTCCGAGTTTCCCTTGGGTACGCGGGCGCTGCGGCACCAGTTTCCCCGGCGTAACCGCCTGGTGGCCGGGATGTCGCGTGGTGTACTGGTGGTCGAGGCAGCCAAGCATAGCGGCTCGCTCATTACGGCGCGCCTCGCCTCTGAAATGGGGCGCGAAGTCTTTGCCATTCCCGGCTCCATCCATTCGCCGCTATCGCGTGGCTGCCATGCGCTGATCCGGCAGGGCGCCAAACTGGTGGAGTCGGCCGAAGATATCCACGAAGAGCTGGGGCAACCGACGTTTCCGGCCACCGTTACTGTCTTGAAGCCAGCCGCATCCAGTGGCAAAAAGGCAGGCAAGCCCACACTGCAGCAACAGCAAATCCTGGACGCTCTGGGCTACGATCCCGTGCACCTGGACACCCTCCAGGCGCGCACCGCGCTTGACTTGCCCACGCTCAGTACCGGTTTGTTGCAACTGGAGCTTGCCGAGCTTGTCTTCCGCCAGAACGACGGATGCTATCAGCGGCGCTAGCACTAGGATATATTCACACTTGCGGCCGCATCATGCCGGGCGCACCCTACCGAAGGAAGATCCATGTCTTTGCCCAGCCAAGTCAAAATTGTCGAGGTGTCGCCCCGTGACGGCTTGCAGAACGAAAAGCAGTTCGTCGACACAGCCATCAAAATCGAACTTATCGACCGCCTGTCGGCTACAGGCTTCCAGAACGTCGAGGCCGTCTCGTTCGTTTCACCCAAATGGGTGCCACAAATGGCCGATGGCACCCAGGTCATGGCCGGCATCAAGCGGCGCCCCGGCACGATTTATTCGGCGCTGGTGCCCAATATGCGCGGCTTCGAGGGCGCCATCGCCGCCAAGGTCGACGAAGTTGTGATCTTCGGCGCGGCCAGCGAAGCCTTCTCGCAAAAGAACATCAACTGCTCCATTGCCGAATCCATCGCGCGCTTCGAGCCGGTAGCGCAAGCCGCCCGCGACGCCGGGCTCCGTCTGCGCGGCAGCATCAGTTGTGCGTTGGCTTGCCCCTATCAGGGCGAAACACCCGTGGCCGCGGTGGTGGATGTGGCCCGGCGCATGCTCGCACTGGGCTGTGATGAAATCGATGTGGCCGACACCATCGGCACCGGCACGGCGCTGCGGGTAGGCCAGGTAATGCGTGCCGTAACCGAGGTCGTGGACCCGGCACGTGTATCGGGGCACTTTCACGACACCTACGGACAGGCGCTGGCCAACATCCTGGCGGCCCTGGAAGCAGGGATCTCCATTTTTCACAGTTCGGTGGCCGGCCTGGGCGGCTGCCCTTACGCCAAGGGCGCCACGGGCAACGTAGCTACCGAAGACGTCCTCTACATGCTGCGCGGGCTCGACATCGACACCGGCATCGACCTGGATGCAGTGGCCGATATCGGCCACTGGATCTCCGATCAAATCGGACGCAAGTCCTCCAGCCGGGCCGGCACGGCCTTGGCAGCACGCAAGGCAGCATAAGCATGTTTTTACAAGCACCCAGCACCGAAGAGCGTCAGCAGCTACTGCAGGAAATCGGCCCGCTGCCGCTCAAGGGCATGGCCTGGCCCAAGTGGATCAAGCTGCTGGCCTGTGGCGTACTGGTCTTTATCGCCGTGCAGATCGTACAGACGGCATCTGGTCCTTCGGCCCAGAACATCAGCCCCGTGGTGGCGGGCAGTATCATCGTGTGCTTCATGGGACTGGTGGTTCTTGCCCGCTACATGCTGGTGTCGGAAACCTGCATCAACGAAACCGGCATCCAGCAATCCTGGATCAGCAAGCGCGAGGTCGCCTGGGAAGACATCCAGTTTGCGAAGTTCATCCCGCTGGTGGCTTCCAAGCGCCTGGTCTGTTTTACCGGCAGGGGCCGGCCCGTAATTTTCCAGGCCGGCACCCGCGAGCTGCAAATCGCCTTTGCACGCATCGCCCTGGTGTACCGGCGCAAGAAATAGACGACAGTGATCAGCGTATGGGCAGGCCGTACATCAGGCCGCCCTTCGTCCATTGGGCGTTAAGGCCGCGCTGAATCTTCAGCGGGCTGCCCTGGCCAACGGTGCGCTCGAAGCTTTCGCCGTAGTTGCCCACTTGCTTGATGATGTTGTAGGCCCACTTCTCGTCCACGCCCATGTTTTCGCCAGCCCCTTTGGTGACGCCCAGCAGACGCTGGATGTTGGGGTTGGCGCTTTGCAATTGCTCATCAACATTCTGTGACGTAACGCCCAGCTCTTCCGCGCCTATCATGGCCTGGAGGGTCCATTTGACGACGTTCAGCCATTGGTCGTCGCCCTGGCGCACAAAAGGCCCCAGCGGTTCTTTGGAGATGATCTCGGGCAGGACGACGTAATCGTCCGGATTGGTGAGCTTGGAGATGCGGATGGAGGCCAGCCCCGACGCGTCGGTGGTAAAGACGTCGCAGCGGCCTGCGGCAAATGCGCTGACCACCTCGTTGAACTGTTCGATGACGACAGGCTTATAGCTGATGCCGTGACTGCGTGCCCAGTCGGCCATGGTGTTTTCGTTGGACGTGCCGGTTTGCATGCAGACTGAGGCGCCGTTCAGTTCAGTGGCGCTTTTTACACCCAGCGACTTGCTGACCAGGAAGCCCTGGCCATCGTAAAAGTTGACGCCCGCCGAAATCACGCCCAAGGCCGTATCGCGTTGCTGCGTCACCGTCGTGTTGCGTGCAAGCAGGTCGACCTCGCCGGCCTGCAGGGCAGTGAAGCGCTGCTGCGAATTAAGCGCCACCGCCTTGAATTTGGAAGCATCGCCCAAGGTGGCTGCAGCAACGGCGCGGCATAGATCCACGTCCAGTCCCTGCCATTCGCCCTTGGCATCCGGTGCCGAGAACCCGGCAAAACCTGTCGTGACGCCGCAGTTCACGACACCGCGTTCCTTGACGATATCCAGCGTGCCCGCCTGGGCAGCGGACGCTGCTGCAAGTATGACGGCGGCGCCGAAGACGTATTTGAATTTGCGCATGGGATTCCCCTGTAAGAAACGAGTGGCAGTTTGCCGCATCTTACTGCAATCGCCATGCGCTAAAAATCCATAAACTTATTCGTAGCTGCGAATGTCGTCGATGACTTTGCCATCGTTGGGCAGGCTGCCTGGCTCTACCGGTTCGATGTCGGCCCGCAGCTTGGTCAGCTCGCGTACCGACGAGGCCAGTTGTGCCAGCGCATGGGGGTTGGGATCTGCCAGTTCGGCCTTCAACACCATCACGTCGCTGCCAACCTTGCCGCTGACCACCAGCCTGGCCTTGCGCACCTCGGGATGGCGCTTCAATACCCCTGCGATCTGGCCGGGATGAACAAACATGCCGCGCACCTTGGTGGTCTGGTCGGCCCTCCCCAACCAACCCTTGATGCGCATATTGGAGCGCCCGCAAGGCGAAGCGCCCGCCATGATGGCGGACAGATCGCCGGTGCCGAACCGAACCAGGGGATAGTCGGGGTTGAGCGTCGTAACGACCACCTCGCCGACCTCGCCATCGGCCACCGGCTGGTTGGTGCCGGGCCGTACGATCTCCAGAATGATGTCTTCGTTAACCACCAGGCCTTCGCGGCTTTCGGTTTCGTACGCCATCATGCCCAAGTCGGCGCTGCCATAGGCCTGGTAGCCTTCAATGCCGCGCTCGGCAAACCAGGCGCACAGCGACGGTGGGAAGGCCTCGCCGGAAAACAGCGCGCGCTTCAGTGACGGCAGGCTGATGCCGGACTGGTCGGCCTTTTCGAGGATGATCTTCAGGAAACTGGGCGTGCCGGCATAGTTCGCGGGTGCCAGGTCGGCCATGGCCTGCACTTGCTGTTCGGTTTGACCGACGCCGCCGGGAAACACCGTGCAGCCCAGGGCATGCGCAGCGGTCTCCATCATGGAGCCAGCCGGCGTGAAATGATAGGAAAAGCAGTTATAGACCAGTTCGCCCCGGCGGAAACCCGCCGCATGCAAGGCGCGTGCAAAGCCCCAGTAATCCGGGCGCCAGCTTTCGGGCTCGTAGATGGGGCCGGGCGAAGCGAAGACTCTTGCGGCCTCGCCCCAACCTATGGCAGAGAAGCCGCCAAAGATGCGGCTGACGTCCACCGGTGCGCCAGCCGGCTGCTGTTGCCGCGCCGCCAATTGCGCTTGGAGTAATTCGCTTTTCCGTATGACGGGTATGGCTTCCAGGTCGGCTCGCTGCCGTATGGCGTCTGGATCCAGCCCTTGCAACTGCTGCGCAATGGCTGGTGCGCGCCCACGTGCACGCTTCAGCGCGTCGGGCAGGCGAGCGAGCAGGTCGCGCTCGCGCTCGTCAGGCGCGGCGGCTTCACGCTGTTCGAAATATTCGCTCATGATGATTCCTGTCTGCCATCAAGCCAGCCAACGCTTGCGTCGCCGGTAGAATTTAGTGTCGCGAAAGTTTTTGCGCTCGCCGCTGGACACCCCCAAGTAGAACTCTTTGACGTCTTCGTTCTCGGCCAACTCGCGTGCTTCGCCGTCCATCATGACGCGCCCGTTTTCCAGAATGTAGCCGTAGTCGGCATAGCGCAGGGCGATGTTGGTGTTCTGCTCGGCCAGCAGGAAGCTCACGCCCTCCCGCTGGTTCAGGTCGCGCACGATTTCGAAGATTTCTTCCACGATCTGCGGTGCCAGGCCCATGGAGGGCTCGTCCAGCAAGATCATGTTGGGATCGGCCATCAGGGAGCGCCCGATGGCTGTCATTTGTTGTTCGCCGCCCGACGTATAGCCGGCCTGGCTGCTGCGGCGCTGCTTCAGCCGCGGGAAATACTGGTAGACCTTTTCCAGCGATGCGTTAAGCTCGGCCCGGCTGATCGAGCGCGTATAGGCGCCTGCCAGCAGGTTCTCTTCCACGGTCAAATGGGCGAAACAATGCCGTCCTTCCATGACCTGGACTACGCCACGCTTGACCAGATCTGCCGGCGTCAGGCTTTCGATGCGCTCGCCGCGGTACTGGATATTCCCTTTGGTGACGTCGCCACGCTCGGCCTTCAATAAATTGGATATCGCGCGCAGGGTCGTCGTCTTGCCCGCGCCATTGGCGCCCAGCAAGGCCACGATCTTGCCTTCAGGTACGGAAAGCGATACGCCCTTAAGCACCAGGATGACATGGTTGTAGATAACTTCGATGCCGTTGACTTCCAGCAGTATGTTCGGCGCCGTGGCCTGGACATTCGCATTCATACGGATGGTTCCTGCAATGAATAAGCATGCGACGGCCCGCGCCAGGCGGGCGCCGCATGCAGGGTGCTACCCAACAAGCTTTAGCACTTGCGCACTTCCAGCTTCTTCTCGCTGGCGTACTTGGCGCCCAGCTCTTTCACCAGCGGATCGACGTACTTCTTGTCGGACTGATACCAGTCGGAAACGATGTTGAACTTCTTGCCATCCCACTGAATGATGCGAGCCCAGTCGTCGCCCATGTGATTGCTGCAACTGGTCTTCACCGGGCGCATCAGCTTGGCAAAGCCCAGCTCTTCCAGACGCGCATCCGTGATGTTCAGGTTCTCGAAGCCCCACCGAACCTGCTCGGGCGTCATGTGCTTGCCTTTGCCGTACTCTTCTTGCGCGGTGCGGATGGCCTCTACCTGCAACATGGAAATCATCATGCCGCGAGTATGGGCAATGGTGCCCACATACTTGCCGTCGGTATCCGTGCCCTGGCCCTTGTCGTACACATGCTTTTTCAGGTCTTCGTGCACCCTGCCGTGGTCGGCGCTGTTGTGGACGGTGATGCCGTTATAGCCCTTGGCCACTTCGCCCAGATCCTGGACGTCGTTTTCAGAGCTTGCCCACCAGATGCCGTACATCTTGTCGCGTGGATAGCCTACCGCCTGAGCCTCGCGTATGGCCGTCGGCGTCATGATGCCGGCGCTCCACAACAGGACGAAATCAGGACGTTTCTGGCGGATCTGCAGCCAGGTGGATTTTTGCTGCACGCCTGGCGCCGTTACCGGATACAGCTGCAGTTCGAAGCCGTTGGCCTTGGCCCGCGATTCAAGCAAGGCGATAGGTTCCTTGCCGTAGGGCGAGTCGTGATAGACCAGGGCGATCTTCTGGCCTTTCAGCTTGTCTTCCCCGCCTACCTTCTTGGCAATGTCCTGGATCATGACGTCGGCTGCGGTCCAGTAGGTCCCCAGCAGCGGGAAGTTCCATTTGAAGACCGAGCCGTCGGCCGACTGCGACAGGCCATAGCCCATGGTTTCAATGGACACGCCGTCGACAATGGCCTTGTCTGTCAGCGCAAACGTAATACCGGTGGACTGCGTATCGAAGCCCGACGCGCCACCGTGCTTGTCTTTCAGGCGCTCGTAGCACTCTACGCCACGGTCGGTCGCATAGGCGGTTTCGCATTCTTCGTAAATGATCTTCACGCCGTTGATGCCGCCATCGCGCTCATTGACCAGCTTGAGGTAGTCCATCTTGCCATTGGCCCAAGGTATGCCCAAGGGCGCAAACGAACCGGTACGGTAAGCCAGCAATGGTATGAACTGCTCGTCAGCAGCGGCGGCCGGTACCGAAACCGTAGCCAGTGTGCCGGCAACGGCCAGCATCGCTGCGGCATATTTTAAGGAACGTTTCATCTCCAAGTCCTCCTGATGGTGTCTGTATGCACCGTTTGTGTTCGGCGTAGCCGGGAGGGGCCAGCCGGGTTGCTGATTAAGATGTTGCGACTAAAAATCAATGTGGGAAGGGCCAGATACGCAGCTTCTCCTTGCCTATGCTCCAAAGACGGGCCAGGCCATGCGGCTCGACGATCAGAAAGAAGACGATCAGCGCGCCAAACACCATGTGTTCGATATGCGAAGCGGTATCTATCCCCAGGCTCATGCCCAGCATGTGGGGCACGTTGGTCAGCAGCACCGGCACCAACACCATGAACGCCGCGCCAAAAAAGCTGCCCACAATAGAACCGAGGCCGCCAATAATGACGATGAACAACAATTGCAGCGAACGGTTCAGGTCGAAGGCCAGGGGCTCCCAAGAGCCCAGATGGATATAAGCCCACAAGGCGCCTGCGACGCCCAGGATGAAAGAGCTGACGGCAAAGGCCGTGAGCTTTGCGTACATGGGCCGGATGCCGATCACCGAGGCGGCCACGTCCATGTCGCGTATGGCCATCCATTGCCGTCCGATCGCGCCGCGCACCAGGTTCTTGGCCAGCAGCGCAAACACCACCACAAAAATCAGCACGAATACATAACGCTGACCCGGCGTCTGCACGGGCAGGCCGAAGGCTGAAAGCGCCGGTACGGATACGTTGCCCGAGGACGAATAGTTGGTAAAGAAAGGTATGCGCAGAAAAGCCCAGTCAACAAAGAACTGCGCCGCCAGTGTCGTCACAGCCAGGTACAGTCCGCGTATCCGCAGGCTGGGCACGCCGAACACCACACCGACCAGGGTGGCGAACACCCCGCCCAGCAAAATTTGCACGACCAGGGGGGTGGCCGGCATGCGCACGCCGAAGTTCCAGGCCGCATAAGCGCCCACCGCCATGAAGGCGCCCGAGCCGATGGATATCTGGCCGCAGTAGCCTACCAGTATGTTCAAGCCGATGGCTGCCAGCGACAAAATCAGAAAGGGGGTCAGTATGGCTTGCAGGAAATAATTGGAGGCGGTAAGCGGTACCACGACAAATGCGACCAGCAGCAGGCCCAGCATGAAAGCCCTGTCCTGACGGATGGGAAATATCTGCTGGTCTGCACGGTAGGTGCTTTTAAACTGGCCGTTTTCACGATAGAACATAGAATCCCCGGACCTCTGGTTGCCGCTTAAACACGGTCAATGATTTTTTCGCCAAACAGGCCTTGCGGACGGAACAGCAGGAAGACCAATGCCAGCATGTAGGCGAACCAGATCTCGATGCCGCCGCCCACGTAAGGCCCCAGGTAAACTTCGGACAGCTTCTCGCCCACGCCGATGATCAAGCCGCCGATAATGGCGCCGGGCACGGATGTGAGGCCGCCCAGGATCACCACCGGCAAGGCCCGCAAAGCAGCTGTCGACAAGGTGAACTGCACGCCGAACTTCGAGCCCCAGATCACCCCCGCCACCAGGGCCACCACACCGGCCACCGTCCACACCACCACCCAGATGCGGTTCAGCGGAATGCCGATCGATTGCGCGGCCTGGTGGTCGTCGGCCACCGCGCGCAGGGCGCGTCCTACACTGGTGTACTGGAAGAAAATAGCCAGCGCCGCCACCAGCAGTGCCGACACGCCGGCAGCAGTGAGGTCTTCGAGGCTGATCAGCAGCCCCCCCTCAAACATGCTGTCCAGGATAAAGACGGGGTCCTTGGGCATGCCAACGTCGATGGAGTACACGTTGCTGCCAAACAGCATCTGGCCCATGCCGTCCAGGAAATATGCGATGCCTATGGTCGCCATCAACAAGGTCGTGCCTTCCTGATTGACCAGATAGCGCAGGGCCCAGCGCTCGATGGCCACGGCAATCAACCACATGAACACGGCGCTGACACTGAAAGCCAGCACATTGGCCAAGAGCAGGCTTTCGATACCCAGCCATTGCGGTATCCATTCAGAGAAGCGCGCCATGGACAGGGCGGCAATCAACACCATTGCGCCCTGCGCAAAGTTGAATACGCCTGAAGCCTTGAAGATCAGGACAAACCCCAGCGCCACCAGCGAGTACAGCATGCCGGTCATCAGGCCGCCAAAGAGAGTCTCCAGAAAAAATGCCATGTCTGTCTTCCTTGCTTAGTGGCTGGCGCCCAGATAGGCCTGGATCACGTCGGGGTTCTGGCGTACTTCGTCGGGCATGCCATCGCCAATCTTCTTGCCGTAGTCCAGCACGACGACACGGTCGGAGATATCCATGACCACCCCCATGTCGTGCTCGATGAGGACGATGGTCGTGCCGTATTCGTCGTTGACGTCAAGGATGAAGCGGCTCATATCCTGCTTCTCTTCGATATTCATGCCCGCCATGGGCTCATCAAGCAGCAGCATGCGCGGCTCCATGGCCAGCGCCCGGCCCAGGTCGACACGCTTTTGCAGGCCATAGGGCAGGCGGCCAACCGGTATCTTGCGATAAGGCTGGATCTCGAGGAAGTCGATGATGTTCTCGACAAATTCGCGATTCGCGATTTCTTCGCGCTCGGCGGATCCCAGCCGGAACGCCTGCGCCAACACCCCGCTGGTCATGCGCAAATTGCGGCCTGTCATGATGTTGTCGAGCACGCTCATGCCCTTGAACAGCGCCAGATTCTGGAATGTGCGGGCGATGCCCATCTCGGCGGCGCGCCGGGAGCTCATCTTGGCAAACTTGACACCGGCCAGGGTAATCTCGCCCTGCTGTGCCGTGTAAACGCCGTTGATGACGTTGAGCAGAGAGCTTTTACCGGCGCCGTTGGGCCCGATAATGGCGCGGATCTCGTGCTCTTTGACATCTAGCGATATATCAGTAAGCGCCTTGACCCCCCCGAAAGCCAGGGAGATATTGCGCATTTCCAGGAGAGTGCCCCCGATCCGCTGGTCTCGAACGCCTGAACTCATTTATGCAGCCTTCTTGGTGTTGCCGGAATAAACCGTTGCGGTGGCGATTTTGAGGTCGGCCGAGATCATGCCGCTGCGCCCATCCTCGAACTTGACTTCGGTTTCGATGAATTGACTGCTGCGGCCCTGGAACAGCGCCTCGACCAGTACCCCGTACTTCTGGGCGATGAAGCCGCGCCTTACCTTGCGCGTACGAGTCAGTTCGTCGTCGTCGGGGTCGAGTTCCTTGTGCAGGATCAGGAAGCGATAAACCTGCGAGCCCTGCAGCTTGGGGTCGGTCGCCAGATCGGCGTTGACCTGATTGACGCAATCGGCGATCAGCTCATAGACCTCGGGCTTGCTGGCCAGGTCGGTGTAGCCGGCGTAGGGCAGTCCGCGGCGCTCTGCCCAGTTGCCCACGGCTTCCAGGTCGATGTTGATGAAGGCGCAGACCTCGGGCATGTCAGCGCCGAAGGCGACGGCCTCTTTGATGTATGGGAAAAATTTCAGTTTGTTTTCGATGTACTTGGGGGCAAAAAGGCTGCCGTCCGCCAGTTTTCCGACATCCTTGGCGCGATCGATGATCTTCAGTTGGCCATCGGTATCCAGGTAGCCCGCATCGCCGGTGTGATACCAGCCATCGTCGGTATAGGATTCGGCCGTGGCCTCGGGATTGCGGTAATAGCCCTTGAACATGCCCGGGCTGCGCAGCTGGATCTCGCCGTTCTCGGCCACCCGGATATCCACCCCCTGCACAGGCGGCCCAACGGTATCGGCGCGAACGTGGCCATCGGCCTGCACACACACGAAAACCGACGTCTCGGTCGAGCCGTAGAGCTGCTTCAGATTGATGCCTATGGAGCGATAAAAGGCGAACAGGTCGGGGCCGATAGCCTCGCCGGCGGTGTAGGCGATACGCACACGGCTCATGCCCAGTGCGTTGCGCAGCGGCCCGTACATCAGCAGGTCGCCCAGGCGGTACTTGAAACGATCCCAGACACTGACGGTGGGGTCTTTATCGAGGATGCGAACGCCAACACGCCGGGCCAGCTTCATGAAGGCCTGAAAGATGCCGCGCTTGAGGGCGCTGGCGTCCTCCATACGGATCATGACATGGGTCAGCAGGCCTTCGAGCACGCGTGGCGGCGCAAAGTAATAGGTGGGCCCGATGTCGTGCATGTCGATGGACACCGTTTCGGGCGACTCGGGGTGGTTGACCGTAAACCCGGTAACCAGGAACTGCGTGTACGAGAACATGTTCTGGCCTATCCAGGCGGGCGGCAGGTAGGCCAGCACGTCTTCCTGGTCCGTCAGGTTCTCCATCTGTTGTATGGCGACGGCGCGGTCGATCAAGGCGCGGTGCGTAAGCATGACCCCCTTGGCCTTGCCAGTGGTGCCAGAGGTGTAGAACATGGCGGCCGCGTCGTCCGGATCGATGGCAGCCATGGCGTCGTCGACGTAGGTGGGATGCGCAGCGGCGTGGTCCTGACCGATTTCAAGCAGGCGCTCGAAGGCCAGCAGCATGCCGGGCGGATAATTGCGCAGGCCGCGCGGATCGTCATACACCACATGCGCCAGGGCCGGACAACGTTCGCCAAGCTCGAGCATTTTGTCGACCTGCTCTTGATCCTCGACCACGGCTACGCGTATCTCGGCGTCCTGCAGGACGTACAGCATTTCTTGTGCAACGGCGTCTTGATATAGCGGCACAGGAATGGCGCCCAGCGCCTGCGTGGCCATCATCGCCAGATACAGGCGTGGACGGTTCTCTCCGACAACGGCCACATGGTGGCCCGGTTGCACACCCAGCGTCGCCAGGCCATGGGCCAGGGTACGCACTTGCTGTGCGACCTCAGCCCACGTTATCGTCTGCCATATACCGAGGTCTTTCTCGCGCATCGCGGGACGGGCGCCCCGCAGCTTGGCATGTTGCATTACCAGCGCCGGGAAAGTCCATGGTCCTGCGGATGTACTTTTCGTAGGCAGGTCTTGCACCACGTGTCTCCTTCAGCAGTATTGTCGAAGCCCAATCTTTGTCGGGCTTATCCTTATGTGTGTCTTGCCGATAGAATCTTGTTCAGCATGATGCAAAGGTATAGTCTGGCATGGGTCCCAACTGTCACGAATATGACATTCATGCCTTATCTAGGGTAAATCCTCATGTCATTGCAAGCCATTCTCGAAGAGTCCGCAGCCTGGTTCGGCCTTCTGACTGCCGAGCAGCAAACCCGCGTGCTGCGCGATGTGTTCATTGCTCACTATTCCGCCGGCGCCATCGTCGAGCGCAAGGGCGAGATGGCGTATGCCTGGATAGGAGTGTCCAGCGGCCTGGTCAAAGTATCGGTGGGCAACCCCGAGGGCAAGATGGCTTCCCTTACCGGCGTCCCTGCGGGAGGCTGGATAGGCGAAGGCTCGTTGTTGAAAGGCGAAGCGCGCAAGTACGACGTGGTTGCCCTGCGCGACTCAACCATCGTGCGGCTTCCCGTGGCTACCTTCAATTGGCTGCTGGACAACAGCATTCCGTTCAATCGTTACTTGTTGCACCAGCTCAACGAGCGCGTGGGTCAGTTCATCGGCAAGGCGGAGCACGACAGGTTGCTGGCGCCCGACGCCCGGGTTGCGCGCTGCCTGGCCGAACTATTCAATCCGTTGCTGTATCCCGGCAAGGGCATGCGGCTTAACATCACCCAGGAAGAGATCGGCTACCTCGCGCGCATTTCGCGGCAACGCACCAATCAAGCCTTGCGCACGCTCGAGGCGGCGCATTTGCTGAAGGTGGAGTATGGGGCCGTCCAGGTGCTCGACCTGGACGGCTTGAAGCAATACGGCAAGTAGCGGCGCGCTATCAGCGCACCATGCCGGCCGCCACCGTCTGGTGGCTGGTGGTATCGATCAAGATGAAGGCGCCCGTAAGTGGCTGGTCGACGTACCGCTCCACGGCCATGGGGTCGCGCGTAGCCAGCGTGACCAGCCCAATGTCGTTCATCTGCAGACCGTCGCCCCCGGCCGTCCATTGGAGTTCGCGCGGGTCGCGCCGCTTGTGCAACTGGCTGATCCGGGCGTGGGTGTTTCGGGTACCTTGCTTGAGCAAATAAGGGCGGGCCGGATTGTAGGCGTGCTGGTCCAGCCAGCACAGCTCGGCATCGAATTCCCGCGTCAAAGGCAAATCGACGTCAGCCGGCACCAGCAAATCCCCACGCGAAACGTCGATATCCCGGTCCAGCACCAGGGTGACGTCTTCGCCTTCGCGGGCGCTGACTACGTCGGTATCGAAACGCAGGATGCGTGTCACGATCGCGGTCAGGCCGGAGGGCAATACCTTGATGCCGTCGCCCACTCGCAAGCCCCCACCCGCCAGTTGACCCGCATAGCCGCGCAAGGCGTCCGGTCCGCTGCCGCCATGGCGTATGACCCACTGCACAAAGAATCGCGCCGATTCGCCCGCTGTCGGCACCGTTGCGGGCAGGGTCTCGAGCAAGCTCAACAGCGGCGGCCCCGCATACCAGGGACTATGCTGTGAAGGCAGCACCACGTTGTCACCGTAGAGGGCTGAGATCGGCAAGATATGGAAATGCGCAATACCCAGTTGTGCAGCAAGCTGCAGATAGGCATCACGTATCCGCGTGAATACAGCCTCGTCCCAGGCGATGGAGTCCATCTTGTTTACAGCGACCACAATATGCTTGATGCCCAGCATCTGCGCCAGCGCGCTGTGGCGCTTGGTCTGCGTTAGCAGACCGCCCTCGTCCAGTCGGCTGGCGTCCACCAGAATAATGGCTACATGCGCCGTCGAGGCGCCGGTCACCATATTGCGCGTATATTGCTCGTGCCCTGGCGCGTCGGCCACGATGAACTTGCGCAAGGGGGTGGCAAAGTATCGATAAGCAACGTCTATCGTGATGCCTTGTTCGCGCTCGGCTTCCAGCCCGTCGGTAAGCAAGGCCAGGTCTATCTCATTAGCAGGCGCGCGTCCGTATTTGGAGCGTGCAACGGCGGCCAACTGATCGGCGAAAACGCCTTTGCTGTCGTACAGCAAGCGGCCTATCAGGGTGGACTTTCCGTCATCCACGGAACCCGCCGTAATCAGTCGCAATACGCCGAGCTCGTTACCCGACAGCCAGGAATCATTGATGGCGTTCATTAAAAGTACCCCTGTTTTTTTCGGCGCTCCATCGAGGCCTCTGAACTTTGGTCGTCCATGCGGGTCGCGCCGCGTTCCGTGATGGTGGAAATGGCGGTTTCCGCAATGATGGCTTCGGGCGTTGCCGCGACAGAGGCCACCGGGCAGGTACACGACACATCCCCCACGGTGCGAAAGCGCACCATCTGCGTTTCAGGAATTTCGGTCGCTCGCGGTGGTGTCAGCGGTGTGACCGGCATCAAGAGGCCATTGCGGCGCACCACCAGGCGCTCGTGGGCGTAATACAGAGACGGCAAGCTGAGCTTTTCGCGGGCGATGTATTGCCAGACATCCAGTTCGGTCCAGTTGGATATCGGGAAGACGCGCATGTTCTCGCCCGGATGCACCTTGGTGTTGAACAGGCTCCATAGCTCGGGACGCTGGGCTTTGGGATCCCATTGGCCATGTTCGTTACGGAAGGAAAATATGCGCTCTTTGGCCCTGGCCTTCTCCTCGTCGCGGCGTGCTCCGCCTATGCAGGCGTCAAAGCCGAATTCCTCTATGGCTTCGAGCAAGGTGGTGGCCTGCGCCGCATTGCGGGAATCGTTGGCGCGACGCAGGACCACGCTGCCGCGGGCGATCGAATCCTGTACCTGGCGCACAATCAGGTCTTCGCCCAATTCGGCCACTCGCTGGTCGCGGAAGGCAATGACTTCGTCAAAGTTGTGGCCGGTGTCGATATGCATCAGTGGGAACGGGAAACGCCCCGGTCGAAAAGCCTTCTCGGCCAGCCGCAACAACACCACGGAATCCTTGCCGCCCGAAAACAGCAATACCGGCTTCTCGCATTCGGCGGCGACCTCGCGCAAGATATAGATGGCTTCCGACTCCAGCCAGTCCAGGTGGGTACGCGTCGTGATTTCTCCCATGAGCTTTCCTTTCAGTGTTTCAGATTGCCCGCATGCAGGCCGCATTCTTTACTTAGCTTTTGTTCCCACCACCAGCGGCCGGCCCGCAGGTCTTCGCCGGGTCGGATTGCGCGGGTGCAGGGCTCGCAGCCAATGGAGGGATAGCCTTGATCGTGCAAGGGGTTGTAGGGGATGTCCTCGGCCTGGATAAGCGCCCCAATGTCTTCAAGGGACCAGGAGGCCAGCGGGTTGTATTTCATCAGGCCAAAGTGGGTGTCGTACTCGGCCTCGGGCAGGGCCTCGCGGGTCAAGGCCTGGTCGCGCCGCTGCCCGGTCAGCCACGCCGAACGCCCCTGCAGGGCACGCCGCAAGGGCTGCACCTTGCGTAGCGAGCAACAGGCCTTGCGCAGTTCAAGGCTGTCGTAAAAGGCGTAGGCGCCGTGCTGATCCACATGGGCCTGGACCGCCGAGGCATCGGGATGCACGCGCTCGATACGCAGGCCATAGCGATCCTCAACCCGTTCAATCAAGTCCAGCGTCTGCGCATGCAGGCGCCCGGTATCCAGCGTAAATACGTGTATGGGCAAGCGCTGCTGGAAGATGGCGTGGGCGAGCACCATATCTTCCAGCCCCATGGACGAAGCAAACACCGCGTCCGGGTGCTTGCGCGACAAGTCGGCAAGCGATGCCTGCAGCGCGGTCCATTTTGAAGTCTGTGTCGTCACATCCGGCCATCCTGATCCAAAGGAGCCAGTCTGCACCCGCCGCGCAGCAAGGGGAACGACTTAATCGTCAAGTGCTTATCACCCGGGGCCATTAATCGGCAAAGACATAAGCTCATGCGGGCCGGGTATCCGGCCCTAAAATTCTGGCCGCGACCGCTTTAAGGGACGTAATGGCGCACAAGCACTAAAATACCGGCAACAAAGGCTGCCAGGCCTCCGCTATATTCCCATTTTCTCTTTAATTAACAAGGCGCAACCATGTCTGAACATCCGACGCACCCGCTACCTTCCTACCTGCATTCCGACGACCTAGGGCCTTGGGGCATCTACCTGGAGCAAGTAGAGCGGGTAACGCCATACCTGGGCAAGCTGTCGCGTTGGGTGGAAACCCTCAAACGGCCCAAGCGATCGCTGATCGTGGATATACCCATCGAACTGGACAACGGCACCATCGCCCACTTCGAAGGCTATCGCGTGCAGCACAACACCAGTCGCGGGCCGGGAAAAGGTGGCGTGCGCTTCCATCAAGACGTCACCCTGTCCGAAGTCATGGCCCTGGCCGCCTGGATGTCTGTCAAGTCCGCTGCTGTCAATTTGCCATTCGGCGGCGCGAAAGGCGGGGTACGTCTGGACCCGCGCAACTACTCGCGCTCTGAGCTCGAACGCATCACGCGACGCTATACCAGCGAGATCGGCGCCATCATCGGCCCCAACAAAGACATTCCGGCTCCCGACGTCAACACCAATGCGCAGACCATGGCCTGGATGATGGATACCTACTCCATGAATGAAGGCGCCACGACCACCGGCGTCGTAACAGGCAAGCCGGTATCCCTGGGCGGCAGCCTGGGCCGAGTCGAGGCTACAGGCCGCGGCGTCTATGTGGTCGGCTGCGAAGCCGCCCACGACGCCGGCATACCTATCGAGAATGCGCGCATCGCCATCCAGGGCTTCGGTAACGTGGGGGGCACGGCGGCCCGTCTTTTCTACGAAGCCGGCGCCAAGGTCATCGCCGTCCAGGACCACACCGGCGGCGTCCACAACGCCAACGGCCTGAACGTCCTTAACCTGATCAAGCACGTCGAGGAGCGTGGCGGCGTAGCGGGCGCACCGGACGCCGATACGATCAGCCCGGCGGAGTTCTGGGCGCTTGAAACCGAGTTGCTGATTCCGGCGGCCCTGGAAGGCCAACTGAATGAAGACAACGCCAACTCGATACGCGCCAAAATCGTGATCGAAGGGGCGAACGGCCCGACTACGCCCGAAGCCGACGACATCCTGCGCTCCAACGGCACACTGATCGTGCCCGATGTGCTGGCAAACGCCGGTGGCGTGACGGTCAGCTACTTCGAGTGGGTGCAGGACTTCTCCAGCTTCTACTGGACCGAAACCGAGATCAACCACCGGCTTGAAGCCATGATGCGCGCCGCTTACACCTCGGTGTCCGCCGTGGCCAAAGAGCACAAGGTCAGCCACCGCACCGCCGCCTTCATCACGGCATGCACGCGCATTCTCGAGGCGCGCGAAGTACGCGGCCTCTACCCTTAAGCGCTAGCCAGAACCGCCAGCGGAAGGTCGGCAAACAGGTCGTCCAGGCGCAACATGCCCCCCGTGCCCGGGCGCTGGATGGATCCATCCAGCGCATTTTTCATTTCCATGCCGGCATAGCGGGGGGGCAGACTTACACTAGTGTCCTCCCAATAGCGTTCCGGGAACTGCAAGCTCCCGGCGTCGCCGGCGGCTGCCAGGCCGCGGTGGCCATGCAGGGGCAGCACCACCACGCAATGCTGGTCGCCGGCGCTGCGCGCATACGCCAGCACCTGCTCGTGTCGCTTTCCACTTACCGGCAAGGCCTCATAGGCGCCTATCGAGAAGGCTAGCGGCAAGCGCCGGCGCAATCGCAGGCAAGCCGCCACCACTGCCTGCTTGATGCGGCCATCCCGCCATTGCGCCAGCAACTCAACGATGTCGACCCCGCTATCCAGGGCATCCAGGGCATCTTGCCGACCCGGATAATCCACGGGGCGACGATTGTCCGGATCCACCAGACTGAAATCCCAGAATTCCGTACCCTGATATAGATCGGGTATACCGGGCGCCGTCGTGCGCAGCACGGTCTGCACCAAACCGTTCAGGGCGCCAGCGGGGGCAATACGGGCAACAAAATCGCCAATGTCCTTCAATAAGGCATGATGTGGGCCGCCCACCGCCATGCTGTCCAAAAACGCCTGCGCATCGGCTTCGTGGGCTTCATCGGGGCAGAACCAGCCGGAGCTTTGCTTGCCTTCGCGCAAGGCCTTGGTCTGCCATGCCGACAAGCGCGCGATGAAGTCGCCCACAGCCGGCTCATCATCGGCCCGCAATTCCATGGGCCACGCACCCACGATGGCCTGCCACAACATATAGCGCTCGCCCGCATGCAGGGCGCAAGCCGCGGCGGGTGTGCCGGGCCACTGCATCCATCGTGCAACCGCTTGCGCCCACAAGTCCGGGGCCTCGGTAAGTACCGCCAGACGCGCTCGCGCATCCTCACCCCGCTTGTGGTCATGCGTGGCCGTGGCAAGCAGGGCGCGCGGCGCGTGCGCGGCACGCCAGGCATTGCGCTCGTGGTAGCGGTCGGGCCGGATCGCAAAAACCGCGGGATCGGACCCGACTTCGTTACGCGACAGCAGGCGGCCATAACGGTAAAACGTCGTGTCCTCCAGCGATTTGGCAGCCAGGGGCGGTGTCAGTTGCTGCAACCGGCGTATCGCCAGGCCTTGTTTTTCCAGGGTCGACCCCGCAGTCTGTGCCGCTTCGGTTTGGCCAATCCCGGCCAAGCCTGCTTCCAGCCAGGTAAGCAGGGCGGCTCCCTCTTGTGCATCACCGCGGTCCAGGACGGCAAGCGCCTCGCTCATCACCCGGGCAAAAAGGTCGGCATCCTGCGGGTTGCGTCCCTGCGGCCCGACATAAGTGCGATAAACGGGAAAAACCTCCAGGAATCGGTCCAGCACACGCCCTATCAGCTCGCGACTCCAGTCGCGGCCCTGCACACTACCTTGCGCCAGGCCCCACAGCACGCGTAATAACGCCTTGCGCTCGGCCGCAAAATGCCGCTCCAGCAAGAGTTTCTTGGCTGCGCGAACGTGAGCTGCAGCATCGCGGTTGTCCTGGGCGGTCCGCGCCCACAAGTCGGTCAGTGCCATGCAGGCGTCCGGCTGATGCAGTACAGCACCAGCCTGATCCATGAAGTCGTAGCCGCTGGTGCCATCAACCTGCCACGAGGCGTCCAGGGTTTCGCCCGGCGCAAGGATCTTCTCGATGATGAGCCAGGGCGCATCGCTGCGCAGCGCTGCGGGCCGCTGCGCGCGGCGCTCGTCAAGCGCAGCACGAAGTTTGGCGCAGTAGGCCACGGGCTGTGCCAAACCATCGACGTGGTCAATACGCAAGCCGTCGATCAGGCCTTCCGCATACAGTTGCAAGGGAAGCGCATGGACGGCGTCGAACACCTCCGGAAGCTCGACCCGTACGCCTATGAGTTCGCTCACCTCGAAGAAACGCCGCCAGTTGATCATGTCGGCGGCGCAGCGCCACCACGCCAATCGATAGTGTTGCTTCTCGAGCAGCTCGTGCAAGCGTTGACGTCCATCTTCGGTGCTGCCGTCGTAATAACGGGCCGCCATCTGGGCGTCCAGCCCGGCCACCCGCATGGAATCTGGGGCGATGGGATAGCGGGCACCGCTGGCCTCTATTTGCGGCACGCCTTCCGTCTGCTCAAGTACCACTGCAATACTGCCATCGGCCAGGCTCTCGCCATAGGGCTTTGCCAGGAAGGGCGCCAACACCTTGCCTCGCAGGCCGGGCTGGGGCGTGTGCCAATCGACATCGAACCAATCGGCATACCGGCTAAGTCGGCCGTGGCGCAGTACGTCCCACCACCAGGCGTTGCTACTGTGCGTGGCCATGTGATTGGGGACGATGTCCAGCAACAAGCCCATGCCATGTGAGCGCACGACGTCCACCAGGGCGCGTAGCGCCGCCATCCCGCCCAGTTCGTCGCTGACCATGGTATGGTCCACCACGTCGTAACCATGGGTCGAGCCGGCACGGGCCCGCGTAATCGGGGACAGGTAGAGATGACTGATACCCAGTCTGGAGAAGTACGGTACGCGAGCCGCCGCATCGGCCAGCGTGAACTGGCCATGCAACTGCAGCCTGACGGTGGACAAGGGCGTGCTCATGCCGGGTTCCGGTTATTGATGACGGCGGCTACGCTGCGCTGCACCGACGGCTCATCGAAAAGTTGATCAACCGGCACCGGCAAACGTTGCACCCAATTCGGATGACCGGGGCCCTGCGCCGGCGGTGGGCCTGGCAAGTTGGGTTGCTCGGACAAGCCCAGTAGGTCTTCCACTGGCACCACACACAGGGCACTGGGCGCGCTCGAGACAAAAGACAGGATCTCATCACGCGGTGCCGCCTCAGGCACAGCGGCCAGCTTGCTTGTCGTGCAGCCCGCTGCCTGCAGGGCCCGCCATAAGGCGGTCTTCTCTTGCTCGCGTTGTACTCGCTGCTGCTGCGCGCCTGGCGTCTCGCCGGCCTCGCCCAGCCGCTCCCGCCATGCCAGATCGCGGCCGCCCCACCAGCCTTCGACCGTGGGCAAATCATGCGTCGTGGTCGTTGCCATCGCCGAAGCCGGCCAATCTGCCGGCAAGGTGTACGCCAGCTCTCCATCAGTGTCCTCATTGCGCTTCTGCTCAAACCACAACACGCTCATACCCATGATGCCCTTCTCTTCGAGTTTTTCATTGAAACCTGGAGGCACGGTGCCCAGGTTCTCGCCGATGACAATCGCCTTGTGACGCCATGCCTCCAGGGCAACCAGACGCAACATGTCGTCCAGCGGATAGCGCAAGTAGACGCCTTGTCGCGCCTGGGCGCCGTCTGCAATGACCCACATGCGAGCCAGCCCCAGAATATGATCGATGCGTATGCCGCCCGCATGCGCCAGGGCGGCGCGCAGGGTTTCGATAAACGCGGCGTAGCCACTGCTCTGCAGGGCCCGGGGCGAAAAAGCGGTCAGACCCCAGTTTTGACCCTGTGCCTGATACAGGTCGGGCGGTGCCCCGACCGATACGCCGACCAGGATCTCCTTCTTGCGGCTCCAGGCATGGCTGCCGCGCGGATCGGTTCCAATAGCCAGGTCGGCGATCAGGCCCACGCCCATGCCGGCATGGCGCGCCGCCTGTTGCGCCTCGGCCAGACCCTCATCGGCCAGCCATTGCAAAAAGGCGTGGAAACCCACCTCTTCCCCGTGGGCCGCCGCATAGTCCTCTGCTGCCGCGCCGCGTGGATCTTGCAGTGCGGCGGGCCAGTCACCCCAACCATTTTCCGGGCCCAGTTGCCGGCTATACATGGCATGCAAAGCCTCGTAGCGTGCGTGACTTTCCAGCGCTTCGCCACTCCGGCTACGGTAGGCGCGGTACGCTGTCAGCAGTGCCTCGGGACCGCTATGGCAGAACTGGACGTACATACGACGCAGAACCTGCAAGCGACGCTGCACCACATCGGGCCAGTCGATGTAATCGGACACGGGCGCGGGGCCGGCGTCGCCACCGCCTTCGTCGCGCAGGGCCGCCAGCATGGCGTCGCCGCCAAGTACGGCTGCGGGATCGATGTAAGCCGCATTCAGGAACAAGCGGCTGGACGGGGAATACGGGCTGTATCGCTCGGGCGCTGCACTGAACATGGCATGCACGGGACTGATCGCCAAGGCGCTTGCGCCATGACGGGCGGCCGCAGCAGCGGCCTGGCCGACTAGGGTATAGTCGCCGGCGCCATGCAGGGCTTGCCATTGAGGGTTCGTTTCGTTCCGCCTCAAACCATACGCCTGGACGGCGACTCCCCACGCGCGCCCACCGCCCGTGCCGTTACAGTCGGCGACGGACGGACACCTTTGCGGAGCAACCGCCAGCGTCAGCTCACGCGCTCCTATCGACAGCCTGTGGTAGCCGGGACGGGCCAGGGGAGCGATGACTGCGAGCCCCGGACCTTCAACGCTCGCCACCCCGCGAACCTGCCCCCCTCCATCAAGATTGACTTCATAAGACAGTGGGCCGGTGTAGGGGAACACTAGCGCGCGCCCGACCTCCCCGATCACCAGCGCCGCATCGGCCGACACCGACTCTGATCGCAAGGCAGCCAGGCTTTCGCGGATCTGGGCGTCGCTGCCACTGGGTAGATGCAGGCGGCCAAGCATATCGCGCAGTACCGACTCATCTACCTGCTGGGTATCGCCGAAGGCGTCCTCCCAGACGGCCTGCAGTCCTGCTGCCTCGGCGAGTTGATACAAGGGCGACGGGGCCCTCTTCTTCATGCCTGCCCCCCCACCGATGCGCGACCCGGCACCTTGGCCTCCACGGTTGCGATGGTGCTGTAGGGCGCCAGGCGCGCCGTCCGCAAGGTCTCGTCGGCGTGCGCGCCGCTGCTGAACAGAATGATTTCGCTCTTGGATACCTCTTCGGGCAGGTCGACTGCCTGGCCCGACAGATTGCAGTAAATTCGAAGCAGACTGCCATTGCCCAAGCGCCAGCATGCCGCCGCACAATTCGGACCAAGGACTGTCGCCCCCACGCTCTGCGCCCCTTCAAGATGTGGGGTGATGAACTGACGGCGCGCCTGCAGCAAGGCCTGATAGAACAACCTGCTGCGCTTGTGCCGCAAGTCATGTTCGTCGGCCAGCGGTATCGAGTTCTGCCAGGTTTGAAGGTCGTTGGGATCGGGTATGGCCGATCTGGCCTCGGGGTCTGAAAACGCCGGAAACGCCGCAAACTCGTTGCGCCGCCCCTTGCTGACGGCGCGCGCCAGATCCGGATCACTGAAACTGGTGAAGTACTGAAACGGCGCAAGAGATCCGTATTCTTCGCCCATGAACAACAAGGGAATATGCGGTGCCAGCAACTGCAGCGTGACTGCGGCGCGCAAGGCTTCCGGCTTCTGGTCGCACAAGGCGGTCAGCCTCTCGCCCAAAGCGCGGTTGCCGGTTTGATCGTGATTTTGCAAGAAGAAGATGAACGCGTATGGCGGCAGGCCCTTGCTGGGCTCGCCACGTGGCTCACCGCCGCGCGCAGGGCTGGGTTGCCCTTGATAGATAAAGCCCTCTGCCAGGCACTTGGCCAGGTCGCGCGCTGGATCCTCGGTATAGGCGCCGTAATAGCCATGGGCCTCGCCGGTCAAAATATGGTGCACGATGTGATGCGCGTCATCGTTCCACTGCGCATCAAAGCCTTCTCGCAACAGGCTGGCGGCATTGTCGTCGTTTTCCAGGATCAGGTGGGCATGCCGGTCCGGCGACAGGTGGCCACGCACATAAGCGGCCATTTCCACCAGCCAGTCCCGTTCCGAAATGGCATGGACGGCATCCAGGCGCAAGCCGTCGAAGCGGTATTCGTTGAGCCAGTACAGGGCGTTCTCGGCAAAGAAGGCACGCACCTGGGGCTTGCGAAAATCGATCGCCGGACCCCAGGCAGTTTTGATATCGTCCCGGAAGAACTCGGGTGCGTAGGACGGAAGGTAATTGCCGTCGGGACCAAAATGGTTGTAGACAACATCAAGAATGACCTGCATACCCATGCAGTGTGCCGTATCGATGAGCAGGCGCAGGTCTTCGGGACTGCCATAGGCGTTATCCGGCGCATAGGGCAGAACGCCGTCATAGCCCCAGTTGCGCGGACCGGGGAAATCGGCAATAGGCATCAGTTCAATAGCGGTGATGCCCAGTTCGCACCAGTCGGCAAGCCGCTCTTGCACACCGCGAAATCCGCCCAGCAAGCCGCAATGGACTTCGTACAACACGGTCTCGGTCCAAGGGCGGCCCCGCCACTCGACATTGCGCCAGGCGTAGGCAGACGCGTCAGTGAGCACGCTATAGCTGTGGACATCACCGTCCTGCAAGCGCGATGCGGGATCGGGCACACACAGGTCGGCGCTTATGCGGTAGCGATAACGGCTGCCCACCACGCACTCGCAAACCACTTCGTGGAACCCATCGTCTACGCGCTTCATGGGCAGTGGCGGCTGTCCGTTCAACTCCAGCGTCACAGCCTGGACACTGGGTGCCCATAGCCGAAAGCGCGCCGTGCCGTCGCCCAGCATAAGCGCGCCAAATTGATAGGAAGGCGCCGCCGGTGCCGTATCAACCCGGCCGCGGGCCACCTGATGCTCAGGTTCCGCCATTGTCTTGCTCCGTTGTCAGCGCACCCGTAAGCAGGACCAACCCATGCGCTGCCACCATCACACTATCGGTCGAAACGGCCGTGACAGTCGCTCCGGGTTCAGCGGTGTCCAGCTTCAAGGTCCACGCGCAGCCGTTCGCCGGTAGCTGAAAATTTACGTCGTCCGGGCCGCCGTTGACGATCAATAAAGATAGATCCAACTGGCCGTCCTCTTGCAGAAAGGCCCGCCGCAGGCCCAACACCTTTCCTTCCGCGAACTCCCATGCGCTTTCGCTCATGGCTTCGCCATCCAGGTCGTACCAGGCGATGCGTGGCACGCCCGAGATCAATTCGTGATTGCCATCGGCATAGCGCGGCAGGCGCAACGAGGGATGCGAGCGGCGCAGTGCAGTCAGCGAGGCAACAAAAGCGATGCGCTCCCGCCCCTCCGGCGTACTGGCTTCTTCCCAGTCGAGCCACGATATCTCGTTGTCCTGGCAATAGGCATTGTTGTTGCCTTGCTGGCTATTGCCGAATTCATCCCCCGCCAGCAGCATGGGGGTGCCGTTCGACAGGAACACCGTGGCGAGCATGGACCGCAACACACGCGTCCGTAGCGACTTGATGTCCTCGTCGTCGGTAGGCCCCTCCACTCCCCAGTTGTTGCTGAAATTCTCGCCGTGCCCATCGGTATTCTCGTCACCGTTGGCTTCATTGTGCTTGTCGTTATAGCTGACGACATCCTGCGCCGTGAAGCCATCATGCGACGCCAGGTAATTGATGGACGACCAGGGTCGGCGGTGCCGTCTATCGAACAGCTCCGGCGATCCGAGCATGTAGCCCGCCAGTTCGCCGCGCATCCCGGCCTCGCCGGCCCAGAAGCGCCGGACACCATCGCGAAATCGGTCGTTCCATTCGGCAAAGCCAGGCGGGTGGCTGCCCAGTTGATAGCCGTCGGGACCGGTGTCCCAGGGCTCTGAGATAAGCTTCAGGCGAGACAGCACAGGATCTTGCAGGATGGCGTCAAAGAAACCGGACCCGGGGTCGAAACCCGTGCCCTCACGACCCAGCGTCACACCCAGGTCGAAGCGGAAGCCGTCGACCCGATAGCTCTCGGCCCAGTATCGAAGCGAATCCATCACCATCTGCAAAACGCGGGGATGAGACAGATTGACAGTATTGCCACAGCCCGTGTCGTTGATGTAGTAACGCTCATCGCCGGGAATCAGGCGGTAGTAGCTGGCGTTGTCCAGACCGCGCCAGGATAGCGTCGGCCCCAGTTCGTTGCCTTCGGCCGTATGGTTATAGACGACGTCCAAAATGACTTCGATGCCGGCACTTTGCAAGCGCCGTATCGCCATGCGCAGATCATTGGTCTTGCGGTGCGTCAAGTAGGCTGGCTCGGGCGCAAAATAGGACAAGGTGTTGTAGCCCCAGTAATTGCGCAGGCCCCGCTCCACCAGGAAATGATCCTGCAAGAAGGCATGCACCGGCAGCAGCTCGATGGCCGTCACACCGATCCGCAACAGATGGTCAATGAAGCGCGGATTGGCCAGCGCGTCGCAGGTTCCACGGAACTCGCTGCGCACATCGCCCCGGCTAATGGTGACCCCACGCACATGAGCTTCATAGATGACCGTCTCGGCCCATGGGGTGTAGGCCCGGGACCGCTCGCCCCAATTGAAACCGCTATCGGCCACCACGGCTTTGGGTACCAGGTTGGCGGAATCGCGCCTGTCCATGCTCAGATCCGCCCGAGGGTGCTGGACACGATAGCCGAACAAGGCGTCCGACCAACGCACCGCGCCCTCGAGTTGGCGGGCGTAGGGATCCAGCAATAACTTGTGGGGGTTGAAGCGGTGCCCGTTCTTTGGATCGTAAGGCCCATAGGCCCGATAACCGTAAACCAGTCCCGGATCGGCATCCGGCAGATAGCCGTGCCAGACCTCGTCAGTGCATTCCGGCATCGTCAGGCGGCGCAGTTCCTTGCGGCCCCGAGGGTCGAACAGACACAGCTCGATCTTGCTGGCATTGGCGGAAAAAACCGCGAAATTGACGCCCAGCCCATCACTGGTGGCGCCCAGGGGATAAGGCAGGCCAGGTGAGAGGCGATCGGGCAAATGTGTACTCATGCGCTACTCCGCAACGAAAATCAAGGTAGATAAGGGAGGAAGCACCAGCGCCAGCGATTGATCGTACCCATGCGATGGGTGCCCCGATGTCGCCACAGCACCCATGTTCCCCATGTTCGAACCGCCGTAAGATCCGGCATCCGTATTCAGGCATTCCTTCCAGCGCCCCGCTTGGGGCACGCCGATGCGGTAAGCGATGCGAGGCACGGGCGTCATATTGCTGACAACCAGTGCGGTTTGCCCGCCATGGCGACGCAGAAAAGCGAATACGCTGTTGTCCTGGTCGTCTCCGATAATCCAGGCAAAGCCAGCCGGGACGGCGTCGCTGCCATGCAGTGCCGGCGTGCTGCGGTATAAGGCATTGAGGTCGCGCACTACACCTTGCACGCCAGCCTTCAGCGGGTCGTCCAGGGCGGCCCAGTCCAACTGGGCATCGTGGTTCCATTCATGCACCTGCGCCAACTCGCCGCCCATGAACAACAACTTCTTGCCAGGGTGGCCCCACATGAACCCGAAGTACGCGCGCAGGCTGGCGTGGCGCTGCCAGGGGTCGCCCGGCATCTTGCCCACCAATGAGCCCTTGCCGTGCACGACTTCATCGTGGGACAAAGGCAGGACAAATTTTTCCGAGTAGGCATAGACCATCCCGAAGGTCATGTCATGATGGTGATACCGCCGGTGCACCGGCTCATACTGCATGTAGCGCAAGGTGTCGTGCATCCAGCCCATGTTCCATTTGTACTGAAAGCCCAAGCCGCCCTCGCTGACCGGCGCGGTCACCCCCGGCCATGCCGTCGATTCTTCTGCTATGACCAGCGCGCCAGGGCAACGCTCGGCAACGACCTGATTCAACTCTTGCAGGAAGGCTACCGCTTCAAGGTTTTCCCGGCCGCCGTAGCGGTTGGGCGTCCATTGCCCCGGCTCGCGGCTGTAATCCAGATAAAGCATGGAAGCCACCGCATCGACCCGCAGGCCGTCTACGTGGTAGCGGCGCAGCCACTCCAGGGCGCTGGCCATCAGGAAATTACGCACCTCGTTGCGCCCCATGTTGTAGATCAGGGTGTTCCAGTCAGGATGGAATCCCTGTCGGGGGTCTGCATGCTCGTACAACTGCGTACCGTCGAACTCCACCAGTCCATGCGGATCAGACGGAAAGTGCGCCGGCACCCAGTCCAGGATCAGCCCCAGGCCCGCCTCATGGCAGGCATCCACGAACCCCGCAAATTCCGCGGGCGTCCCGTAGCGCGCGGACGGCGCGAACATCCCCAAAGGCTGATAGCCCCAAGAGCCGCCAAATGGGTGCTCGGTGATGGGCAGCAATTCCAGGTGGGTAAACCCCATGTCCACGGCATAATCGATGAGCCGGCGACCGACCGTCGTCCATACGCTGCCCTGCTCGTCCGTCGACATCCAGGAGCCCAGATGCACTTCGTAGATGGAAAGCGGTGCGTCGACCTGGTGACGCGCCGCTCGGTCTTGCATCCACGCATCGTCGGTCCAGACGAAAGCAGTGGGGTCGGTGACCACCGATGCGGTTGCCGGCGGCATCTCGGTCTGGCGCGCCACCGGATCCGCCTTTTGAGGTAATAGCCGCCCGTCGCTGCCACGGATCTGGAACTTGTAAAGCGCACCTGGCCCGACGTCAGGAATAAAGATTTCCCAAACGCCACACTCGCGGCGCAGATACATGTAGTGCCGCTGGCCATCCCAATCGTTGAAATCTCCGACGACCGTCACCTCGCGGGCGTTCGGCGCCCATACCGCAAAGCGTGTGCCGGGCACACCGTCGATCTCCGTCACATGCGCACCCAGGCAGTCGGCCAATTGCTCGTGCCGGCCTTCGGCGATCAAGTACATATCCAGATCGCCCAGCAGATTCCCATAGCGCAGTTTCTCGGTCTCTGTATGCGTCATTCCGTCTCTTTTCCAGAATCCTGGTCCGTGGCCGTCCTGATCAAGCGACGCGCTGCCCGCAGCAGGCCGGACAGGGGAATAGCAATCCAGTCCGGCCGGTGGGCTGCTTCGTAGCAGATTTCGTAAGCAGCTTTCTCGACCAGGGCCAGATCAAGCAAGGCGCGGTCCTGCGACGCCATGACAGCCATCGCGGCTTCGCCATCCTGCTGTTCTTCGACATTGCTACCCGGTTCGGCGATAGCGACGCGATAGCCGTTGAGGAATGCCTCGGTCGCCGTGGCGCAAAATTGGTCCAGCAAGCTGCGGCGCTGATCCATCAGGGCCGCCACCGCCGGTGCCTGCACTTCGCTCGCCCCGCCATCGGTCGCGGCGCCGTGGGGCGCCGTCGTGGTGTCCGAGGTCATGAACGATGCACCTGCATAATCGAAGGAGCGTATCAAGCCGGCCACGTCACGCCATGGCGATGTTTTCGCGCGGCGCTCTTCCAGCGATCTGGCCGGCTCACCCTCGAAGTCGATCAGGTACACATCGTTCTGGGCGATGAGCACCTGGCCCAGATGGAAGTCGCCGTGTGCGCGCGTACGTAGCGTGCCCACCAGATTGCCGGCCTGCGCGTCCACTGCTGCCAGCAACTCTTTCTTGATGGACAGCAATTCGTCGTGCGCCTGTCCGGCTCGCTCATCCAGTCCGATATTCTTGCCACCCAAAGCCTTCAAGGCCTGGCTGAGCATGCTGCGTATATCCTTGGCCCATGCCTGGGCGTGGCGTTTTTCGGCGACCTCCGGCTGGAAGGCAAGGTCGTCGGCCGGTTGCGCCAAGACACGGTGCAGCTCGGCCAGGCGCTTGCCTATGGTTGCCGCCACGGTGGCGTAGCTGCGCAATTCTTCCTGGAAATCGTCGCGGCTTTCACCCGTCAGGGCGGCGTCCTCCAGGGTGCCCGTCAGGTAGTCCTGTGTCCAGGTCCAGGCATCGCCCTGGTTGGCGATCCGGGCATGGACCAACGCCAAGGTATGAGGGGTGCCGTCGGGCGATATCCGCAGCAGTTCTGCCAGCAAGGCAGCAGAGTTGGCGTACTGGCTGCGGGTAAGCTGCCGCGTCATTTCCGCTTCGGGATGCATGCCGGGCACGACATGCCGTATCAGCTTCAGTACAGCGATATCGCCCAGCACCACAGAGCTGTTGGACTGCTCGCCATGGAACCAGTTGATTTCAAGATCGGCAGGCCAGTCCGTGGCGTCAAAGCCGGGCTCGGCGCGAAAGATCAACGTGCTGGGCTGTGACCCTTCAATATTGATCTCGAGCTGGCGGTGCCAGGCGTCGAGCATGGCATGGGTGAAATCGGGCACCGCGTAGGCGTCGGCGGCAAGCGCGAGCTCGGCACCGCGACGCACCTGCGCCAGTCCGTGCTGCGCGGGCACGCTCGTGGCGGCCTCGCCCCACAACAGCGCGAGCGGAAGAAAATACCGTTCAGCGGCCTCGTTGCCATCGACCTCGAACTCCGCGAGGAACAGCTCGGCCTGACTGGCATCCGAAGCGGGCAAAGGCGTTATGTAGCCTATCCGCGCCGGCCCGACAGGCCCCGCGCCGGGGAACCAACGCTGCCTTTCCAGATACTGAGGCAGCACTTGTTCGCACAGTGCCCGCCGCGAACCCTCCACCAACTGATTGCTGGGCCGCCGCCGCCATACCAGCGTGATGTACTCAGGCATTTGCTGCGGGCCGCTGGCATGCCAGGCAGGCGGCGCGGCGCTGGGGCTCAACTCGAACCAATAAAACCCATAAGGCGGCAAAGTAAGCAGATAGGGCAGCTCGCCTATCGTCGGAAACGGCGTGCCCCCCAGCAATTCAATGGGCACCCGGCCCGACAGCGCCGACAGATCCAGTTCCACCGGTTGGGATGCATTGGACAGGTTGGCTACGCACAAGACCGTCAAGCCTTCATGCTCCCGGAGGTAGGCGAGTATCTTGCGGTTGCCGGGATACAGGAAACGCAAGCTGCCTCGGCCAAAGACATGCGTCTGCTGTCGCTTTGCCAGCATCCGCCGCGTCCAGTTCAGCAGCGAATGCGGATCACGTTGCTGCGCCTCGACGTTGACGGCCTCATATCCGTAAAGGGGGCCCATCAGCACCGGCAGGGACAGGCGCTCGGGATCCGCGCGCGAAAAGCCCCCGTTTCGATCCGGGCTCCATTGCATCGGCGTACGGACACCATCCCGATCGCCAAGATGGATGTTGTCACCCATGCCGATCTCGTCGCCGTAATAAAGCACGGGCGTTCCCGGCATGGACAAGAGCAAGCTATTCATCAGTTCAATGCGCCGGCGGTCACGCTCGAGCAAGGGCGAGAGCCGCCGCCGTATTCCCAGGTTGATGCGGGCGCGCCGATCGGCGGCGTACACATCCCACAGATAGTCGCGTTCACTGCTGGTTACCATCTCGAGCGTCAGCTCGTCATGGTTGCGCAGAAATATCGCCCATTGACAGTTCTCCGGGATTTCCGGGGTCTGCTGCATGATGTCGGTAATCGGGAAGCGGTCCGCGCGAGCGATGGCCATATACATGCGCGGCATGAGCGGAAAGTGGAATGACATGTGACATTCGTCGCCATCGCCGAAATACTCCTGGGCGTCCTCGGGCCACTGGTTCGCCTCGGCCAACAGCATCCGGTCCGGGTACTCGCGGTCCATGACGGCCCGTATACGTCGCAATATGCCGTGCGTTTCGGGCAGGTTCTCGTTGTTGGTTCCTTCTCTTTCCACCAGATACGGCACCGCATCCAGGCGCAACCCGTCCACGCCCATGTCGAGCCAATAGCGCATGATCCCGATCAAGGCCTTCAATACCCTGGGATTGTCGTAGTTCAGATCCGGCTGGTGCGAATAAAAGCGATGCCAGAAATAGGCGCCCGCGACCGGGTCCCATGTCCAGTTCGATTTCTCGGTATCGCAAAAAATGATGCGGGTATCCGCATAGCCCTGATCATTGTCGGCCCATACATAAAAGTTACGAGCCGCAGACCCCGGCTTGGCATGGCGGGCGCGCTGAAACCAGGGGTGCTGGTCCGAGGTGTGATTTACAACGAGCTCTGTGATGACCCGCAGGCCCCGCTCGTGGGCTGCCTTGATGAACCGGCGCACATCGGCCAAAGAACCATAGTCTTCATGCACGCCGCGGTACTCCGCAATGTCGTAACCGTCGTCCAGACGCGGAGACGGGTAAAACGGCAGCAACCAGACAGTATTGACACCGAGGCTGGCGATGTAATCGAGCTTGGCGATCAGCCCGGCAAAATCGCCTTGTCCATCATTGTTGGCGTCGAAGAAGGATTTCACATGCAGTTGATAGATGACAGCGTCCTTGTACCAGAGCTTGTCGTCGACCAATTCGGACCTTTCTTTGTCGGGCTGGGGCATGAATCTTCCTACTTGATATGCGGTTGTGCTACGGGGGTGGATTCTCAGGCGGGCGACAATACACTCCATAAGAGAAATGGCCGGTCCGGCCCCAGCTCTACGTACTGCCGGTCTCCGTGCAGCACAAAAATACCGTCGTCGAACAGGCTGCGCAGGCGCGTGGACTGATCCGGCTCCCCACCCCATAGATCAACCGGAATCTCCAGGGTGCCCCCCTGTCGTGCAAACGGGTCCAGGCTAATGGCGACCAGCACGATGTTGTCGCCCTCTTCTGTTGCTTTAGAAAAGAACACAATCTGGTCGTTATCGACGCGATGAAAGCGGATGCCCAGATGAGTCTGCAGCGCCGGGTTGCTGCGGCGGATATGGTTCAAGCGACTGATTTCATCGATGATGTTTTCCGGCCTGTCCCAATCCCATGCGCGAAACTGATACTTCTCGGAATCCCGGTACTCCTCCTTGCCCGGCAAACTGTCAGCCTCGCACAGCTCAAAGCCGCTGTACATGCCCCATAGGCCCGACATCGTGGTGGCAAGCGCGGCGCGAATCAGAAATCCGGGTCGCCCCGAGGTCTGCAGAAAGTGCGGGTTGATATCCGGCGTGTTCACAAAGAAATTCGGCCGGAAAAAATCCGCCACCGGCGCCGTATTAAGCTCGGTCAAATAGGCCTGCAAGCCGGACTTGTCGTTGCGCCAGGTGAAATACGTGTAAGACTGGGTAAAGCCTACCTTCGCGAGTCGGTACATCATCTTGGGTCGGGTGAACGCCTCGGACAGAAACAACACGTCCGGGGCGCTGGCCTGAACCTGGGCGATCAGCCACTGCCAGAACGGCAGGGGCTTGGTATGCGGATTGTCCACACGAAAAATGCGTACGCCCTGCTCGACCCAGAACACCACCACATCGCGCAGTGCCCGCCACAAACTGGCTTGGCGGGTGGTCCCCGCCGCCGTGTAGAAGTCGGGATTGACGATATCCTCGTAGCGCTTGGGCGGGTTCTCGGCATAGCGCAGGCTGCCATCCGCCCGCCAATCGAACCATTCCGGATGCTGGGCGAGCCACGGATGATCCGGCGAGCACTGGATAGCGAAATCCAGCGCGATTTCCATTCCATGTGCGCGTGTCTCCCGCAGCAATTCCTGGAAATCGTCCAGAGTGCCGAGTTCCGGATGCACCGCATCGTGGCCGCCTTCGGCGGACCCGATCGCGTAGGGGCTGCCAGGATCATCCGACCCGGCCTGCAAGGCGTTATTGCGGCCTTTGCGATTACGCAGCCCAATCGGGTGGATCGGCGGCATGTACAGGACGTCGAACCCCATGTCCCGTATGGCGGGCAGGCGCGCGATCACATCGACGAAGCGGCCATGCTGCCCGGGGACGGGGCTATACGATCTGGGAAACAGCTCGTACCAACTGGCAAACCGCGCCTCGCGCCTATCCACCGTCAGCAGGTGAACGGGGGCGCTGACTTCGAACGGTTTGTCATCGGCTGCCGCCATGGCCGCTGCCATGTCGGATGACAGCAGCACCTTGATCTGCTCCGGGCTGGCGGCCGGAATCGCGGGATGTTTGGCCACGCCTGCTGGCCGTCGCTTCTGGGTGTTCTCGGCCCGGTCTTGCGGACGCCCCACCGACCGCAATAAGGCGGCCAGCGTAGTCGCCGTGTCGGCGTCGTCGTCCTGGATCCGTTCGATCGCGGCCGCGATGAGCATGCGTCCTTCTTCGGCTTCGAGCGATACATCTTGGCCACCTTCCACCTTCTTGCGCAGGCCGTCGGCGTAGGTATGCCAGGCGTCTCGCCATGCCTGGACCGTGTAGCAATGCCTGCCCAGGCGCTCCGGTACAAACGCCGCCTGCCACCGATCATTGCCCAAGGCCTGCATCGGCGCGCGGCGCCATGCCGCTTCGTCCCCAGGTCGCCAGAGCAGCTGCACGGCGATATGTTCGTGACCATCCACGAACACATCGGCCTGTACGACGACCCTCTCTCCCACCGTCCGCTTTACCGGGAACTGTCCCGCATCTACGTTGGGGGTGATGCTTTCGATCGCTATCCGGGGCGCATCCAGGGGTGGGGTGGCATTCTTGCGCGCAAGACCGGCCGCCGTACCGCTCAGGCTCACCGGGTCGGCAAGTGACACCGTAACGACGGCGCAGGCGTTCGGTTCCAGCGTTTCAGGCACCTCGTTGGTATCGCTTGCGGGCAAGATATAACTGGCCGGCATGCGCGAAGCCAACATGCCGCGATCGACCGGGGCCGCCCGTTGCGCGTCAGGATTAAGCAGCAGCAGACGAGCGGAATCTCCGCCCCGGAACACTGCGGTCATTGCAGATCGGGGGCCGGACAGCTTGCTGACGCGAGCGCCGGACTCAGCCCGCTGCACCAACCAGCGATTGGCCTGTATCACGGGTTGAGGACCTATCCGGTCTTCCAACCCTGCAGGCATCATCAAGCCGTCGCCAATGAAGGCGGCCGTCCACAATGCGCGCTGGCCCGCCGTGTCGTCCGAGCTGGACAGCGGTGCGATCACGCGGCCCAACTGGCACAGGCGATCACGCTCTTCCATCAGCCATAAGGACCGGTAATCCCACCAAGGCAAAGACAGAAAGCCAGCCGTGAAGCCGCAGTCCGCCAGTGCCTTGATTTGCGCCGCCGACAGACCGGGCGTCCAGGCAAGAAAAACACAGTCTTGATGCTTCTGGTGTACCGCTGCGACAAGGGCACACCAGTCCATTGCAGGCAACGCCGATGGATTACGGCAAAGGAATCCAGCAGCGCCTTCCTTGGCGTGGTGTATCAAGATCTCGATCCAGGCCTGCAAAGGCTGGTCAGCCGGATCAATCTCGACATCAAGGTAAAGATCCAGACCATGACGGGAGCAGACTTCCAGAGCCTGCGGCAAGCCCCCTTCGCCAAAGGGCGCTACCTCGGCGTCCGTCCGGGTCAGCACGGTGTCAAAGCCCAGTTCGGAGGCCCGCGCGCACGACTGCTCCCATGAAGCAGCGCCGCCCATCGCCGGCGGCGACCCGGTTCCGGCCCAAGGACGCCCGTGAACGCTATAGATTCGCATGATCAGGCGGCCGACGCTTCATGGCCGAGCATACTGCCCGCCCGGGCGGACTTGCGCGAGCGGCCCGCCATGCCCGCAGCCACAGTGGCATCCTGACTGGTCGGCACCACACCTTGCGTAACATTGGCCACCCAGGCTCGCACGGGCACCTTCTGGCGCTGCTGCTCCGGTATACGGCCCAAAGCCACGTCCGGCCGAAGGGACTGGTAAGCGCTTAAATACGCCGGCATGGTTTTAAGCCAGCTAAAGTCGGCCCGCATCCCATTTTGCTGCATGGCGCGCCATATGGCAGGCCGATTGCGCAAGACCAGGGCACGGGTAATGGCCGCTGCCATGTCCTCCGGCTGTTCGCCATCGAACAAAATGCCTGTTGCCGTTCCCATTAGCGCGGCGGTGGCATCCTTGCCCGGATCCCTGATCGTATCGACCATCCCTCCAACCCTGGACCCTATCGGTATCGTGCCATAGCGCATTGCGTACAGCGGGGTCAGCCCAAACGGCTCGAATCGGCTTCCGTGCAACAGCACGTCCGCACCGGCATGCAGCAGATGAGCGGTTCTTTCGTCGAATCCAATGTGGACACCGCAGCGGCCCGGGTAGCGCTGCTCCAGGGCCAGGAGGGCTTGCTCCAGCCCCTTGTCGCCTTGCCCGATCACGCACACCTGCAAATTTGGGTGGGCATCCAGCGCCAGCGGGATGGCAGATGCGGCCACGTCCGCCATCTTTTGATGGGTCAGGCGGCTTCCCATGGCCATCAGGGTCGCTTTGCCATTGACTTCCAAGCCAAACGCCCGCTGCAGCGCTTTCTTGCATAAGGCCTTATTGCCAAGACGGTCCGGTCCAAATCCCCAGCCCGGCAGGTAGCTGTCCGCCTCGGGGTTCCATAGCTCCGTATCGATGCCATTGGGAATGGAAATCAGGTCGCTGCCGCGCGCGGACAGTACGCCCTCCAGGCCGCAGCCAAACTGCGGTGTCAGGATCTCGCGCGCGTAGTTGCCGCTAACCACGGTAATCAAGTCCGCGTAGCGGATCCCGGCTTTCAGAAAATTCATTTGGCCCCAGAAGCCCAGGCCTTCGTCGTTCCGGTAACGATCTTCGATGCGCAGCGCGTCGGCATACGCCATCGGGAACACGCCCTGAAACGCGATATTGTGCAAGGTCAGCACGGTCTTCACGTCGTCCACATGCAACTGATGCATTAATAAGGGCGTCAACGCGGTATGCCAGTCGTGCAGATGCACCACATGCGGGCGCGTGACATTGGGCAGACCTTTTGCAACCTGGGCAGCGGCATGCGCCAGGGCGCCAAAACGTATGGCGTTATCGGCGTGCTCGTTCCCTTCAGGCGTCAAATACAGGCCTTCGCGATCGTATAGATCATCGTTCTTCAATAACAGAACGGGCACACCCAGTTCGGCGCAATCGCCTTGCCATAAGCTTGCCGCACCGCCGGGCAAGTCGGGTAGCAATGCGACCTGTCGTGCGTTTCGCAAGAAATCGAAAGTGGACGGATAAGCCGGCAACATCAGTGTCACCCGGGTCCCGCCCGCTGCCAACGAATGAGCCAGCCCGCTGACTGCGTCACCAAGCCCACCGGTCTTGGCCAGTGGAAACGCCTCCGAAGTCACTGCCAAAATATTCATCACCACGATAAGCTCTCCAAGATGTGGTCTGCGGCTCACCAGTCGGCCGAAGTCCTGCGCGAACTTCAGGCAAACGTCATGCCTGCGTGCCTTCGCAAGCCATGGCAATGTGTATTTTTTTGTGTGTTTAGGCGCGACGCATTGCCGCGGCACGCCGCTTGCTGAGGGCAAGCCTGCCGTAGAGCCTATGAATGACCACTGGAGACCATAATGAATACACAGCCCGGAATGCGCTCCGCCTTTCCTTTCCGCTCGCGACTCTGGGCCCACGTGCCCGAGCCCCCCGGACACGATCCCGAGAGTCCCCCCGAAACCCCGCCGGTGGACCCTGCACGTGAAGTCGATTTGCCGCCACGCGAGATTCCGGATCCGATCCAAGATCCTGATCCGCAGCAGCCGCAGGCCAGGCCCACAACCTGGATGCCCTAGGGTCGCAGATTAACGCTGCATCGAAGCGGCGTCTCGCCCGCCCTCGCACTCGGCCGGAGCAAAGAGCTTAAGCGCACTAAGGGTCTCGGCCCGCTCCATAAGTCGACACAGATGCTCCGTGGCCGGCGAGATCACTCGCCGACGCCGCAGTACACGCGGCATCCCGACCAGCGAGGCGCCCAGCACCTTGAACAGTGCACCATTCAAGCGCGCGCGCCCCAACTGTCGCAGGCTGATACGGCATGCCGAGACGACAGGGCGGCGCAGCCACGCGACCCAAATGGCGTTGCGCAAGAGCAAGCGCTGACGCGAAATAGTGTCCCGAATGACAGAAGGAAAATGGCGTGTCACCACTTGCGCTGCATAGACAATGTCCCAGCCTTGCTCCGTGAGATCCAGCGCCATTAGCGTCTCTTCACCGCCAATGAAAAAAGGCGGCCAGTACCCGCCAACATCGGAAAATGCTCTGGTACGCATGACACAGGCGCCGGCCATGAAGCCCATCAAACGGGGACCTGGCAAGCCGGCCGACGGCAAGGGACTTTCTGCCATCAATTGGCAAGTGGGATCCGGACGGCGATCCGGACCGACCTGAACATTGGCGCTGAGCGCCGCCACGGTGGGCGCCTGGTCGAGTAACGTTACTGCACGCTCAAGCGCGCCGGGTTCCCACTGCGTGTCGTCGTCGCAAAATGCCACGTAAGGGGTGTGCGCGTATGCCACGCCGATATTACGGGCCGCCGCGCCAAGATTGCGGCGCATCCGTATCAACATAACGGCGGGGTAGCGCGCTCGGATGGCGTTGGCTGTCCCATCGGACGAGCCATTGTCGACCACGATGATGGGCCACCCGCCGGGCAACTGGCTCAAGCACTCCAAAGTGCTTAGCGCCTGCTCGCGCCGGTTATATGTCAGTACGACTATTGTCGCCTTGCCTTCGACCATGATGATACGCCCCAGTGCCAACCTGGGCACAGGCAGCATGCCCCGTGCCCGCCTTGCGCCTTAGCGCAGCGTGGAGGACGGCTGGTCTATGTCGTCGGTGGCGCCGTATTCTTCAAGCCGGTTGTACAGGGTCTTGAGACTGATGCCCAACATTTCGGCGGCCGTCTTCTTGACCCCGCCGCACTGCTTCAAGGTGGCGAGTATCAGTTGCCGGTTGGCGTCGGCCAAAGGCACCCCCACTGGAACGAGGATTTCCGAGCCCCAGCCTGGCGAACGGCTTTCCAACTCGAAGGAGTTGAAGTCGCCTTTGATAACATCGTCGGCAAGAATGTAGCTGCGGTAAACATAATTGCGAAGTTCGCGTATGTTGCCCGGCCATGTGTATTCGCGCATGGCCTTCAAGGCCTCGGGCGAAAACGCCTTCTGTGTGCGTCCCTCTTCGTTCAGATGCCGAAGGAAGTGCTCGGCAAGCAGCAGGATGTCGTCTTCGCGCTCGCGCAAGGGTGGTAATTCCAGCGGGAAAACACTAAGGCGATGGTAGAGGTCTTCGCGCAAGGTACCGTTGCTGACCGCCTGTTCGGGATTGCGATTGGTTGCCGCGATGACGCGCACATCGGCAACGGTCTCTTCGTGCGTGCCAACCCGCATGAATCGTCCGGTCTCGAGTACACGCAACAGACGGACCTGCAGCTCCATGGACATTTCTGTGATTTCGTCGAGGAACAGCGTGCCGCCCCGCGCGCGCTCGAAGTAACCTTTATGTTGTCGATCGGCCCCTGTGAAGCTGCCCTTCTCGTGGCCGAAGAGCTCGCTCTCGATAAGGTTGGGCGAGATCGCGCCGCAGTTGATGGGCATGAAGGGCTGCTTGTGCCGGGGGCTGGCCAGATGAATGGCTTCGGCAGCCAGCTCTTTGCCCGTGCCGCTCTCGCCCACCAACAACACGGTGGCCTGAGTGGGGGCTACTTTCTCGATATGCGCACACAGCAACTGCATGGCGCGCGAATTGCCTATCATTTTGGTAAAGCAGTTCTGCGCGCCCGGCTCGGGCTGACGCGTCAGCATCTCTTTGAGTTCGCTCAAGACGCCGCGCAATCGCCGCAGACTGACCGGCTTGAGCAGATAATCGACAGCGCCGCAACGCAGAGCTTCGATGGCGCTGTCCACACTGGAAAACCCAGTAATGAATACGACTTGCGTGTCGCCCAGCGCGAGCTCTTTCCAGAACTCCATGCCGTCGCCATCGGGCAACTGCATATCAAGCAAAACCACATCCGGCTTTTGACGATCAATCTGAATGCGGGCCTGGCGTATGTCGCCTGCGTGGGCAACGGTATAGCCATCATCGCCTGCAATCTCAGCGATCAACTCGCGCACGGCTGGCTCATCGTCTACGATCAATAGATGCGGCATATTAGCTTCTTGAATAATTCATCTCTTTTTAACCGCCGTAGTCCAGGCAGTTGCGCGGATCACGGCGACCATCCCGTTTTTTTTGCTCGCTTTCAAGTCATCGTACGCGGTTTTAGGGGGGCACCGCGTAACGGCCTATAATTTTTGAAACGAAATACGAAAATCTGTTTTACATGATTTTTTCATATTAGACTTTTTATTATGATCTCATCGTCCAAGACCCTGGGGCGCTCCCCCGCCGCGTTTGAGCTTGCACGATCCATCGTCAAGGCAGCGCCTACCGAAGCCAGCGTGCTTATTATCGGCGAAAGCGGAACCGGCAAAGAAATCGTGGCCCGAGCAATCCATCAACGTAGCTCCAGGCACGATGGCCCCTTTGTCGCTGTCAACTGCGGCGCCATCACACCTTCGCTGGCCGAAAGCGAGCTGTTCGGACACGAGAAAGGCAGCTTTACCGGAGCCAGCGCAACCACCATGGGGTGCTTCGAGCGCGCGCATCCGGGCACCCTGTTTTTAGACGAAATCACCGAAATGCCCCTGTCCATGCAGGTGCAATTATTGCGGGTACTGGAGACCGGCCAATACCATCGCGTGGGTGGTTCAGAACAACTTAAGGTTAATGTGCGCATCGTTGCTGCCACTAATCGAGATCCCAAAGAAGCCGTTCTGGCAGGGTCCTTCCGTTCCGATTTGCTATACCGTCTGGCTGTGTTTCCCATACGGGTGCCGCCCTTGCGGTCGCGCCAGTCAGATATTGCCTACCTGGCCCAACGCTTCCTGGACGAGCTGAACACCCAAGAGAAGACCAGCAAAACTTTCTCTGCGGCCAGTATAGAGCACCTGGAAAACTACAATTGGCCGGGAAATATCCGCGAACTTAAAAACACCGTCACGCGTGCTTACATCCTGGCAGACGACATTATCGAGATCGCGCCGCTCAGCCCTGTTTTCCGGGCTCCGGCCACTGAAGTCAATCGCGGTTTTCTAAAGATACCGGTGGGCACGCCACTGAACAGCGCCCAGCGTTCCATCATCATGGCAACGCTGGAGCATTATGCGGGCGACAAACGGCGCACCGCGCTGGCCCTGGGGATCAGCCCGAAAACGCTTTATAACCGCCTTGAGCAGTTTCGAAAGTCGGCCGGTCCGGCCGAGCTGGCTTGAGCGCTCCACTGAAATAATCAATGGTGCGGCGCAGGCCCACGTCGAGGCTGACAGTGGGCTGCCAGCCGAGTTGTCGGCGGGCCAGCAGGATATCGGGGCAACGTTGCACCGGATCATCAGAAGGCAAGGGGCGAAACTCGAACGAAACGTCCGCCCCGGTCAGACGGCGTATGCGGCGGGCCAGGTCGATAATGGTGCACTCGCGCGGACTGCCCAGGTTGACCGGACCCCGTAATAGCTCGGTACTGTTCATCAGGCGCAGCAAACCGTCCAGCAGATCGTCCACATAGCACAAGGAGCGCGTCTGGGTACCGTCGCCGTATATGGTGAGCTTGCGGCCATTCAGCGCCTGCGCGATGAAGTTGGACACGACCCGACCATCGTCGGGCGCCATATACGGGCCATAAGTATTGAAGATGCGGGCAATCTTGACCACCACACGCTTGCGCCGCCCATAATCTGCAAACAGGGTCTCAGCACAGCGCTTGCCCTCGTCGTAGCAAGAGCGCAGTCCCACAATATTCACATTGCCCCGGTAAGCCTCCGGTTGCGGATGCATGTGAGGGTCGCCGTAGACTTCGCTGGTCGAGGCTTGCAGAATGCGTGCCTTGCAGCGGCGAGCAAGTTCCAGCAGGTTATAGGCGCCGTCCACACAGGTACGCAAGGTATGGACGGGGTCTGCCTGATACTGCACCGGCGATGCCGGGCAAGCGAAGTTGTAGATTTGCGTAGGCCGCAAGTCGTATCGTATGGGCTCTATGACATCGTGGCGCAGCAAGGAAAACCGGGGCTGGTCCATCAGGTCGGCAATGTTGCCGCGCTTCCCGGTAAGAAAACTATCGAGGCAAATGACCTCATGGCCTTCGCGCAGCAGACGACGGCAAAGGTTGGACCCCAGGAAACCGGCGCCGCCGGCTACCAGGATGCGCTCGCGAGCGTTTTGCGATTCCATCATGTGGCACTCCAGTTCAATTTGTGCCGGGCACGCTCGACCACCTGCTCCACCGTTATGGCCCGCGCACAAACGTGCCCCACCGGGCACTCCCAATAGCCACAAGGTCTGCACGCTACCGGGTGATGCAGGACCACATGGCGTTGCTTGTCCTGAGGCGCCCACCGCGCCACGTCGCTGCCCGAGGCGATGACCACACTGGGCAGCTGTACGGCCGCAGCAATGTGCGAGATGCCCGTGTCGTTGCAACTCAGCAGCCGCCCCCGGCTTAATAAACTGGCCAGGGCGCCCAAGGTCGTGGCCGCACACAGGTTCGTTGCCGGCACGGTGAGGGCCGACAAGAGGCTGCGGACCAGCCCGGACTCATCCGGGCTACCCGTTATGGCAATACGCCAGCCCTCGCTCCCAAGCGCGTTCGCCACGGCAGCAAAGCGCTCGACCGGCCACCGTCGCGATGGCAGGCGAGCGCCCGGATGAACGAATATCGTCACGTCCGGGTTCACGCCACAGTCCGCAGCAATGCGGTCGGCAGCCTCATGATCGGCCGGTTCCAGGGGAAACTCCATGGCCGAGTCGCTGGCCTGCAGCCCCAGCCATGTCAACAAAGAAAGATAGCGCTGCACCTCGTGCTGATCATCGGGCCAAGCCATCAGTTGGCCCGGCGCTTGCGATTGGGCATCGGGCACGAAGCCCGCCCACCGCTTGGTCGCCATGGATTGCACGATGGCGTTGGATTGTGCGCCGCTGCCATGCATCTGCAGCACAAGATCGTAGGCGCGCGATCGCATGCGTCGATAGAACGCCGGTAGCGCTGCCGGCCTGGCGGGCTGTTCGGGAAAGGCAGGATCCCCTGGAAAGAGCTCGAGGTCGTCGATATATTCGCTGTAGCGCGCCACCACCGGGCGCGCGCTCTCCAGCCCGACCAGCGTGATATGGGCAGCGGGAAACGCGCGGCGCAGGGCCCGGAACGCCGGCATGCTGCACAGGAGATCGCCCAGGTTCAGGGCCCGGAACACGGCTATGCGCCGGGGTGGTGGATCCCAAATCGACAGGGCGGCCATCATGGAAAGGCAAGCCCGAAGCGCCGTGCACCGACCACTCTCCAGAACAGGGACAAAGGGGGAATCACCAGCGACGAGACCAGCAGTTCGCCGACATTACGCAAGGTAAAGGCGCTAAGGCGCAAGCGCCGGAAAAAGAAGAGCAAGGTCAGCACGGCCCACACCAGCAAGGATGCGAATCCCAAGCTCTGCCAACCGGCCAGCACGCTGCACACACCTGCCAGCAAGGTGGCCGTAACTGCCGTATAAAGCCAGGGCGGCGTGCGCCGAATTCGCTCGCGATACAAGCGTGGATGATTGCGATAGAGCAGGACGTCGTACATGACTTTTTTCTGGCTGCTGATGCTTGCCGCGAAACGGGCCGACCGCAAGGGGTGTATGACAACAGCGCCCGGCGCCGGGACAATGGTGTAACCACGCTCCAGCAAGGAGAAGTGCAGATCGGAATCCTCGCGCCATGCCTGCGTGTAGCGCTCGTCAAAGCCACCGACCGATGCCAGCGCGCTACGTCGGACGAATACATTGGCCGTTGCGAACTCGGCTTCGCCCAGGCGCGCGGCGTCGCGCTCGTAATCTGTGGCCCGCTCTGGCAGCGGCATGACAATACGACCGGCGGCGGCCTCGACGCCGGAAGCCATCGCCTGAACGCCCGCCTCCAGCCATGCCGGCTCGGGTACGGTGTCGTCATCGGTGAAAGCGATGAGCTCGGCCCGCGCCGCTTGCCATCCTACGTTACGGGCGCCGGCCGGCCCTTGCGTGCGTGTCACCGGGAAGTACCGCACCTGGGGCCGGCCCTCGGTACGCTCGTTAGCCGCCTCGGCCAGGTCTTGCGCAGCGCGGCTCGGGCCATCGTCACAAACGATGATCTCGTAGGCATCCCGTGCCAATGTTTGCTTCAGTAACGCAGCCAGGCAGCGTTCCAGCAAGTCGGGTCGTTGATAAGTCGGGACGACCACTGAGATGACAGGTACCGGCGCGCTCATCGGGTCTTCTCCACCAGGAAACTGCCGATCACCAATGCGTCCAGCGGCGACGTCCAGAATGACTCCAATGCGTCCCGCGGTGTGCACACGACCGGCTCGCCACGCGTATTGAACGAAGTATTGACCAGCACGGGCACGCCCGTTTTCTGTTCGAACGCCTGCAGCAGCCGGTGCAATACTGGGTGCTGCCCCCGGGTCACCGTTTGCACTCTGGCCGTACCGTCGGTGTGCCTTACGGCTGGTATCTGGTCCGCTTTGTCGGCCAGCACATCAAACACAAAAAGCATGAACGGCGCAGTAATTGATGGTTTGCCGCGAGCATCAAACCATTCGTGCGCCCGCTCGGCCAGCACCACGGGAGCAACCGGCCTGAAGTCCTCCCTGTCTTTAAGCTCGTTCAAGCGCGATTGCATCGCGCTGTCGCGCGGCGAGGCCAGGATGGACCGGGCACCCAGCGCGCGCGGGCCGAATTCCATCCGCCCCTGGAACCATCCAATGATCTTTTCGTCGGCAAGCAGTGTGGCCGTTACCTCGGCGATATCGTCCAGGCGCGTGTAGGGGGTGCGGGAGCGCTGCAGGAAGGCCTCGATTTCTTCATCGTCGAATGCCGGGCCAAGATAGGCGTGATCCATCTCCCAGGAACGATCCGTGGTTTCCCGATTGAGGCTATCTACCCAGAGCGCAGCACCCAGCGATGTGCCGGCATCGCCGGCCGCCGGCTGCACCCATATATTGTCGAAGGGACCCTCAGCGGCCAGCCTGCCGTTCATGACGCAATTGAGCGCCACGCCGCCGGCCATGCAAAGGTTGGGCGACTGCGTCGTATGGTGCAGCCACCTGGCCATGTCCAATACGGTTTCTTCCAGCACCTGTTGCAGTGAATGCGCAATGTCCATGTGCTGCGCATCAAAGCTTGCGCCACGAATTCGCGCCGGCCCGAAGCGCGCGACCAGCCTGCTGGGCTCGACGGTGTATCCACCGGCATCGTCGGACCGCAGGATTTCTCGAAACTCGTTGACGTAGGCGGGACGTCCATACGAAGCCAGCGCCATCACCTTGTATTCGTCGGACGAGTGCAGGAAGCCCAAATACCGGGTCACCTCTTCGTACAGCAGGCCCAGCGAATGCGGCAGATTGATCTGTCGCAGCCTTTCGTATTTGCCATCGCGATAGTGCCCATAGCTGGTCGACGCCCGTTCGCCCCGCCCATCCATGGTCAACACCGCCGCCTCCTGGTATGGGCTGGCCAGGAAGGCACTGGCTTCGTGGCTAAGATGATGCTCGACGAACTGCCAGCGTGCCATGACGTGGTCCAGTGTTGTGCCGGCATAGCGTTGCTGCAGGTGATGGGGTACGCCGTCCACGAGCTGGCGTGGGGCATTAATGATGTAGGACAGGAACAGCGGGTCCCAGGGCGATCCGTTTCCTTCGACATGCCGGGCTGCGGATGGCTCCAGCGGCAGCGACATCCTCCCGTCCGGCGCGAGGGCCGGGATCAACAAGGCAGGATCAAACGAATACGCAATATGATCGACGTCGCGCAAATGGATGCCGGCTTCCTGCAAGCAATAGTCGATCGCATGGTAGGGCAATTGCCAGGTCGAAAATGGCACTGGTCTTTTGCCATGCTTGATGCGGGTAAAGCGCTCTTCCTCCGCTGCCGCGACCACGAGGCCATCGCGCACCAGCGCGGCGGAGCAATCGTGAAACGCGGCGTTGATTCCTAAAGTGTGCATGCCGTCTCCTCCAGCAGTTCGCAGGCGGCCCTGGCGACCGCTTCGGGCGCAACCCCATTCAGGCATGCGTTGTCTCCCTGCGGGCAAACGCTGCGATAGCAATACTTGCAAGGCACGTCGTGCGACAACAATCGGTGAGCTACCTGCCACGGGGTATGTTGCGGGTTCGTGAGTGCGTAAAGGTCCACTACCGGCGTCTGCACCGCCGCGGCAATGTGGACGGGACCCGTGTTGTTCGATATAAGCAGGTCGGCATCTTCGATCAGGCAGGCGAATTGACCCAAGGACAGGCACCCTGTCAGGTCGACCACGGCAAGGCCGGGCGCGCAGCGGCCGCGTATGCTTTGTATCAGGCCGCGCTCCGCCTCGGTACCGGTCAACAGTACGGTACGTCCCTGCTGCTGCAGCAACGACAAAGCGCGGGCAAAGCCTGCGGCGCCATAACGTCGCGATTCGGCTGTGGCGCCGCAATGGGCAACGATCCAGCCACCCGGCGCATCGACCTCGTGGCGGCGCAAGATGGCCCGCAATGCCAGCCGGTCCGCCTCGCGGGTCTGGAACGACAGCTGTGTATTGCCACAAGCCATGCCGACCGCCGCCACCAGATCAAGCTGGCGCTGCACCTCGTGCCTGATCCCGCTTTGCGGCTCGGTATCGCGCACCCAGGGGTTCAACAGACGGTAGGGGTTTTCGCGCGCGTGCGCCAGTATCCGGGGTATGCCGGCCAGATGGCACATCAATGCCGCAGGCAGGGCGCTTTGACTGAACACGGTGAAGATGACTGCGGCGTCGAACTGACGCGCCGCCAAGGTATCGATGATGGCCCTGTCGGCCTCGTTGCCGGAGGAATCATTCTTGACCCAGGCGGCATCGTAGACGATAAGATCGTCGACCTCCGTCAGGTGGGGCCGCAACACGGCACCCGAGGCGGACGCCATGAGGGTCAGGTGTCGCTGCGCCCGGGCAGTCTTGATTGCCCGGATGGCGGGCGTAGTCATCAGCACATCACCCATGTTGTCCAGGCGCACGCACAGGATGTTCTGCGCCTTGCTCCAGTCCATAGCCGACGTCGTCATGCCCACATCCGCTCCGCCTGTCTGCTGAACTGGCTGCAGATCCACCGGCTTGCAGCATCCAGGTCGGGTTCCATCTGGTCGGGCGTGCGCCAATCGCTCTTGCGCCACTCCGTTTCATTGCCATTATTGATCAGCAAGGTGCGGCACCCCGCGCGCCGGCCTGCTTCGACATCGTCCAGGATATCGCCAACAAACCACGACGATGTCAGATCTATACCGCGCCGCTGCGCTGCAATCGTGAGCAAGCCAGGCGCCGGTTTGCGGCAATCGCAGATGATGGTATAGGCCGGGTGCACGCCTTGGGGATGATGAGGGCAATAGTAAAAGCCATCCAGTTTGGCGCCTGCCAACAGGAACATTTGCTCCAGGTGCCGGCGCATGGGGACCAAGTCGCCAATGCTGAATTTGCCCAATGCCACGCCAGGCTGATTGCTCACCACAATGAGAGGCACGCCCAGGGCGCCGAGGCGGGCCAACCCCGCCTTGGCCCCCGGGGCAAACTGCATCCGTCTGGGATCCACGTTGTACGGCACATCAGCCAGTAAGGTGCCGTCCTTGTCCAGAAATATCGCTGCGGTCATGGCCAGGAAGTCTCCTTCATCGGTAGGACCATGACCTCGGGGATCACGGTTTCGGGCGGCTGTGTCAGCACGAACTTGACTGCCCTGGCCACATTCAAGGGATCTTGTAGCAGCGATGCGTCAATGTCGGGAAAGCGATCCAACAGGAAAGGCGTGCGCATGCCGCCCGCAATCACGGCCGACACTTTGACCCCTACGGATCGTAGTTCTGCATGCAGGGCGTGGGTCAAGCCCATCAGGCCCCACTTGCTGGCGTGATAAACGCTGGCATTGGGCCAGGCCCGTCTTGCCGCAGTCGACGCAATGTTCACGATGTGGCCACCGGGCGCCAGGTGTGCCAGGCAATGTTTGGCCAGCAGAAAAGGCCCGGTCAGGTTGGTCCGCAGCACTCTGTCCCAATCGGCGCTGTCCAGCTCGCGTATGCCCACCGTCACATCGATGCCGGCGTTGTTGATCACCGCGTCCAGGCGCCCGCAGTGCTGGACCGCAGCAGCGAGCACTTGCTGAACCTGTTGCTCGTCCCCGACATCAAGCTGAAACCCGCAGGCCTCTCCTGAGGCGCTCTTGATCTTGTCCACGATCGATAAGGCCGATTCCTCGTTCACATCCGTCGCCACGATATAAGCGCCATCGGCGGCCAGCGTCTCGCAGATTGCCGCGCCCAGGCCGCGACCCGCACCGGTCACGAGTACCACCCGCCCTTGCAAGGTACCGAAGTCATCCTTCCCCATAAGTCACCCTTTCTTGTTTTTGACCCTTACGCCGAAAGCCGTTGCGCGGCGCGCCACGCAGGCCTTGCCGCTGAAGTCACCGTTCCGGGAACCAACTCGTCGAACACCTGCGCCAGGTCGCTTCCGACCTTCTCCCAAGTGAATAGCCGCTTGGCGCGCCGGGCACCGGCGGCGCCCATGCGTTTGCCCAATGCCGGGTTACCGGCCAGCAGGGCCAGTCGGGCAGCCAATGCATCCGGGTCTTTTGGTGGTACCAGGAAACCGGTATCGCCATCGACCACGGTATAGCGTATGCCGCCGGTATCAGACCCTATCACCGGACGCGCGCAAGCCATGGCTTCGACCGGCGTGATGCCAAACGGCTCGTACCAGGGCGTCGTCACAAACACGTCTGCCGCGCCGTAATAGCGCGACAGCAGGCGTCTGCCTTTGCGCCCTGCGAAATCGACGTAATCTCTTACGCCTTCCGCCTGCGCGACCGCCTTGAGGCGCGCGAGTTCGGGGGCATCACCCGTGGATGAGTCCGCCGCCTCGCCCCCCACGACGCACAGCCGGGCATTCACGCCATACCTCTTGCGCAAACGGCTCAGTGCCGAGATGACGTTATCAATACCCTTGCGAGGCACCATCCTTCCCAGCTGCAGCAAATAAAAGGTATCGGCTTCCCATCCCAACTCAGCGCGCTGGCCGGCCTGATCCATTGGCCGCATCTCGTTATGGTCGTAGCCACAAGGAACCATGTCGATGCGCTCGGCGTCCGCGCCATACAATTCGATCAGATCAAGGCGATCTTGCGGGCATTCCGCGATGATGCGGTCGGCGTGGCGCACGATATCGTCCTCGATCCGGAATCGGGCGTCGGGAAAACGATCCGCCTCCGCCTGATGTTGGCGCCTTACCCGCCCCAATGCGTGAAAGGTCACAGCCAGCGGAATTGCGGCGCGGCGCGCCACAGGCAGGGACGCCATGGCCGACATGAAGAAGTTGGCGTGTATCAGACTGTAGGGTTCGTCGCGCGTCGCGACATAGTTGGCCATCCAGGCCCCGAAGTCGTCCATGTGTGCAAGCAGATCTTCCTTGGGCATGGTGCGCGCCGGACCGGCAGGAACATGCACGATCCGCACGCCCAGATCCCAATCCATCTCTTCAGGCAAATAGGGATTGTCCAGTCGTGTGAAAACGTCGACGCGGTGGCCCAGGGCCGCCAGCTGGCGCGCAACATTGGCCACATAGATGTTCTGGCCGCCACTATCCACCCCTCCCGCTTGCGCAATGGGCGAGGCATGTTCGCTAACGATGGCTATCCTGTGCATGATCACTCTCCTCTGGACGAGGCGCTCGCCCCACCGTCACGAGTGATGCGGATACGATTGTCGACGTCTTGCACGCCGGGAACGCCGTCAACGCAGTCTTCGATCGCATGCTTGGTTCGCCTGTCCGCTACGCTGCCTTCCAATGACACCGTGCCGGCAGAAACTTGCACCGACACCTCGCGCACGTCCAGCCCACGGCGGCTAAGGCGCTCGCATACGTCATCCATCAGCCTCTCGTCGGAGCGCTGGTAGCCCTTGGGCATCGTAGGGCGGCCACCATAGGCGTGCTGCTGGCGCTCGCTGCGCGAGCCGGCTTGCTGACCGCCTTGTGCGCTGTGGTGATAGCCCGGATAACCTCGCCCACCTTCGTAATGCTCCAACTGCTGCCGCTGAAAGCGGGGATCCTCGTTGACAAATCCGCCATAGCTGCTTTGTCCGGGATCGGCGCTGCGGCTACGCAAGCCCTGTCCGGGCCGGGCTGCATGCGCGCCGCTATACCGGCCCGGCTCATCCCGCTCGTCCCGCACCGTTTCGTTGCCTCGGCCAAAGTCGTCAGAGCCATGGTCATCCGGCGCGAACCCGCCGTCACGGCGCCGCTGCTGGCTCTGCCTGCGTGCGTGGGCTCCCGCCTCGCCGTATTGGTTACCCGTGCCATAGGAACGTCTGTCGAATTCTGGCTCGTCGCGGTAGGCACCGTGCTCTCCAGAGTCCTTGCCCTGCCAATGTCTCGGGCGATTGCCCATGCCATGCTGGGGATCACGCTGGTCTGCGAAGGAGTCGTCGTAATCGCCTCTGTTGTCGTGATGCGAACGGTTGCCCCGTCCCGATTGATGGTTGCTCACTCTCGTCTCCTTCAGAATTGGATGCGAACGACCGCCGTCTGGCGGGCCACCCGCGACACCCTGCCACAGCAAGCGTTGTGCCGAGACGTCATGACGGCAGACCGCCGCTTCGCCGCCAAATGAGCTGCAGCACTTCTTACACCGCTCGGTAATTTATCTAGAACCGCTGCCCCGCTCTGGCCGGGCCGCCATCAGCAAATTGCGGGCCGGATAAATTTGCTTACCTGCGCGAGGGCGCGCAAATCCACGCCTCGCGGGCGTCCGGCAAGATTCCGACACAGCTTGAAAAACCGTCCGTTTAAGTTGGCATGCCTTTTGCGTGAACAGCAATGCGTGTGTTCAACGTGAATTCAATAAGGGAGACACGAAGTGGGACAAATGACTTATGAGCTGCAGGCTCGCCAACAAACCACCTTGACGCCTCGGTTGCAGCAGTCCGTAAAGTTGCTGCAAATGTCGACGCTGGATTTCAGCCGCGAGGTGGCTGAAGCTATCGCCAATAACCCCTTTCTCGAAGAGCAAGAGGAAAGCGATGGCGTAACAGCAGATAAGGGGCAAGGCACGATCCTGCCCGACAACGAGCTGCATGGCCAGAACCATGAGGACATCATCATGGGCGACGCGGCATCGGACGACTCGCCCGGCGACGACATGCCGGAAACCCAGCATATCGCCCCCGATACCAGCGAGTCCGCGGCCAGCTATTCCGGCGACTATCCGGCCAGCCGCAACAACGACCATCCCGACACCGACGTTGGCCAATGGGCGCGTAGCGAAACCAGCCTGCACGAGTCCTTGCGGGCCGATCTGTGCGGCTATCAGTTAAGCGAACGGGACCGCTATATGGTCGAGTTCATTATCGAAGCCATAGACGACGACGGCTACTTGCGCGTGCCCTTTGCCGAGCTGGCCGAACCCTCGCAATTCTCGCCTCCGGCCAGCAACGAAGAGTGGGAAGTGGCGTTGCGGCTGGTCCAGCAACTGGCCGCTAACGGTCTGGGCGCCCGCAACCTGGCCGAATGCCTGACCTTGCAATTGCAAGGCATGCCGGACGACACCCCCGGTCGCGCGCTGGCCATGACCATCGTTGACGGCCACCTGGATCGCCTGGGACGCTGCGACTATGCAGGCTTGGCCAAGTCGCTCCATCATCCGGCGGACGACATCCAGGAAGCCTGCATGTTGATACGCAAGCTGGATCCGCGGCCCGGGCGCCGCTACAGCAATGTCGATCCCGCCTGCTATGTCATCCCGGACGTCGTGGTGCGCAAGGTGGGCAAGCTGTGGGTGGCTGTTCCCAATGATGACGCCATTCCCCAGGCGCGCCTGAATAACGCCTACGCCCAGATGTTCCGCGAGACCCGCTACAGCGAACGCTCCCTGATGGCGCAAGCGCTGCAGGAGGCGCGCTGGCTGATGCGCAGCCTGGAGCAGCGCAGCAGCACCATACAGCGGGTCGCACAAGCTATCGTGGCTCGGCAACAAACCTTCTTCGACTACGGCGAGATCGCACTGCGTCCCATGATGCTTAGCGAGATCGCCGACGAACTGGGCATGCACGAGTCCACGGTATCGCGTGCGACCAGCAATAAGTACCTGGCGTCGCCTCGCGGGATCTTCGAGTTCAAACACTTTTTCTCCCGGGAGCTTGCCACGCGGACGGGTGGCACATGTTCGGCCGTAGCGGTTCGCGCTCTCATCCGCGAGATGATCGACGAAGAGAACCCGAAGGACCCGCTCTCCGATGTCACCCTGGCCAGCAAGCTGGCCCGCGAGGGTGTGATCGTGGCGCGACGCACCGTATCGAAGTACCGGGCGCAGATCAAATACCCGCCGGCGGAAATGCGCCGCGCCCCTTAGTGGAGAAAGGCCAGTCGCGTCATGCCGCTAAAATGGGGCTTTCCAGTCCCATTTAGCGCCATGACTATCGAGCATTACGCCGTTCGCGTCGAGAACATCCATAAGGCCTACGGCAGCAATGAAGTGTTGCGCGGTATCTCGTTCAGCGCCGAAAAGGGACATGTGCTGTCCATCATCGGCGCCTCCGGCTCAGGGAAAAGCACGCTATTGCGCTGCATTAACCATTTGGTTGTCCCCGACCAGGGCGAGGTTCATATCGCCGGCGAGGTCCTGCGCAGTCACCGCAAACGCGACGGCGTCGTCGTCAGCAGCGACGCCCGCCAACTCGAGCGGGTACGCGCCCGGCTGGGGATGGTCTTTCAAAGCTTCAATTTGTGGTCGCATCGCAGTGCCTTGCACAACGTCATCGAAGGTCCGGTGCATGTCCAGGGCATCGCGCGGGACGAAGCCATAGCTCATGCCATGCAGTTATTGGACAAGGTGGGCATGGCCGACAAGCGCGATGCCTATCCGGCCGAGCTGTCGGGCGGACAACAGCAACGGGTCGCCATCGCCCGGGCCTTGGCCATGAACCCCGATGTCTTGCTGTTTGACGAGCCGACCTCTGCGCTGGACCCTGAAATGGTCGGCGAGGTGCTTAGAGTCATCCGGCAACTGGCTGATGAAGGCCGCAGCATGATACTCGTTACCCACGAAATGAAGTTCGCTCGTGAGGTTTCCGACCACACCCTGTTCATGCACAATGGCCTGATCGAGGAAGAGGGCCCGCCGGCTGCCCTGTTCGACCAACCACAGTCGCCGCGATTGCGTCAGTTTTTGCTGCCTACGCAATAAAAGCCAGGCGCCCGACGCCCGCTGCTCTGCGGGCCGCGCGGCCCCCCCACTTTGGTAACATCACGTCTTCGGCAACGCCAATATCCACTAAGGAAACACCGTGATCAAACCATTCATACAGAGCGCCGCGCTGTGCGCGAGCCTGGCGCTGTTCGCCCTGAGCCCAGCCGCTGCTGACACCATCAAGATAGGCACCGAAGGCGGCTATCCCCCCTGGAGCATGGTCGATGCAGCCGGCAAGGTCAGCGGGTTTGATGCCGATATCGGCGCCGCACTTTGCAAGGAATTGCAGTCGGACTGCCGCTTCGTGGTCCAGGCGTTCGACAGCCTGATTCCGTCACTGGATGCCAAGCGCTTCGACCTGATCATCTCGGGCATGTCCGTCACGCCGGAGCGCAGCAAGCGCATTACCTTCAGCATCCCTTACGCCGTGGAAGACGCGATCTTCGTGCTGCCGCGCAGCAGCGACCTGGTTAGCGCAAGCAGCGCGGAAGCCATCTTTGCCGGCCTGAAGGGCAAGACCGTCGGCGTGCAGGGCGGTACCACTCATGGCGACTACCTTCGCAAGATGGCGCCTGACGTCACATTGAAAAACTACGACACGCTGGATCAGATGCAGATCGACCTGGATGCAGGGCGCCTGCATGCCACCTTTGCCGACCTGACCTCGCAATCAAAGTTCCTGCATAAAGTCGGCGAGAAAGACTTCGCGCTATCCGAGCTCATCATCAAGGGATCATCTGCGCCCGAAGTGCTGGGCTACGGAATCGGAGTAGGCATCAACAAGGACAACACCGAACTCAAAGCGAAAGTCGACGCCGCGTTGTGCAAGCTGATCAATGACGGCACCGTCAAGACCTCCAGCGAAAAATGGTTCGACATCGACATCTCGAACTATGAGGTCTGCAAGAAGTAAACCTCCATGATAGACACGATACTCAGCGTGCTGGGCGAGGGCTGGGGCTGGACCCTGCTGCGCGGCACCGCCATGACACTGCTGATATCGGTGCTGGGCATGGCACTGGGTATCGTGATCGGCATTGCGGGGGCCAGCATACGAACCTCGGGCATCCGTCCATTGCGGGTGCTGGTCAGCACCTACACGACCCTGGTGCGCAGCATACCCGAGCTGCTGATCATCTATCTGCTGTTCTTCGGAACGGTCCAGGCTGTGGCCGATCTTGCCGACGTCCTGGGATGGCAGGAAGCCATGACAGGCTGGTTTCCGGCACTGATCGGCATTCTTGCCATCGGCTTGATTTCCGGCTCTTACGGCGTCGAGGTATTCCGCGGGGCCCTGGCTGCCATCCCGACCGGCCAGATCGAAGCGGCCCGAGCCATCGGCATGAACGGCCGTCAGCGGCTTTTTCGTGTCGTCATCCCGCAGATGTTCTGGTACGCCCTGCCCGGCACCAATAATGTCTGGCAGACGGCGCTAAAGGATACGGCGCTGATTTCACTGGTGGGCCTGGTCGAACTGATGCGCGCCGCCGTGCTGGGCGCTGCAGCGACACGCGAGCCCCTGGCGCTCTACGTTATGGCGGGCGCCCTGTACTTCATCGTCGGCGTTGGCAGCCAGGCCCTGTTCGTGATGGCCGAAAGGCACTTCGGTCGCGGCATGAGGGGGCACTGAGTGGACTTCGCCCTCTTCCAGCACACCATCGTCAACCTGTTCCAGGGTTTCGGACTTACCGTTTATATCGGCGTGACCGCCATTGTGCTGGCCAGCCTCATCGGCCTGACCCTGGCCTTGATGCGCATGTCGACCCGTGCATCGGCCGCCCGTTTCGCATTCGTGTACAGCACCTGCTTTCGCGGCACGCCGCTGCTGGTGCAGCTATTTATTGTGTATTACGGTATCGGTACCCTGGATTTTGTGCGCGGCAATGCGGCGCTGTGGTGGCTGTTCAGTGATGGCGGGCGCTGCGCCATACTGGCGATCGCCCTGAACAGCGGCGCCTATATCAGCGAAGTGCTGCGCGGCGGCTTTCAGTCCGTGCCCAATGGCCAGATCGAGGCCGCCCGCGCCAGCGGCATGTCCGCTTTGCTGCGCTTTCGGCGCGTCGTGTTCCCGCTGGCCATACGGCAGGCCTTGCCCGCTTACAGCAACGAGATCGTCCTGGTCATCAAGGGAACCAGCCTGGCATCGACCATCGCCGTCATGGAGCTTACGGGGCACGCCAAACGCCTGATGAATCAGAATTACGCCATTATCGAAACGTTTGTCCTGGCAGGCGCGCTCTACCTGATGATCAACTTCTCCTTGCTGGCATGCCTGGCATTGTTCGAAAGGTGGCTTAAACGATGAAACAACGAACTCTGCCCTCGGTGGTCCTGCTCGGCACGGGCGGCACCATTGCAGCGACCGCGGCCGCCTCTACGACTTTAAGCGACTACGCCGTTACCGAGGGCATCGAGGCCTTGCTTGCCGCCGTGCCCGAGATCGCCGGTATTGCTGACATTCGTGGGCGACAGGTTTTCAACGTGGATAGCCGCCGCCTCACCAACAGCATGCTGCTGCGCCTGGCAAAGACAGTCAATCGTGAGCTGGCCGACCCGGCGACAAACGGGGTGGTGATCACCCACGGCACTGACTCGCTGGAAGAAACCGCCTACTTCCTGAATCTGACCGTCGACAGCCACAAGCCGGTCGTGATGGTGGGTGCCATGCGGCCTGCATCGGCCATCAGCGCCGACGGCCCGCTTAACCTGTACAACGCCGTGCTGCTTGCCGGACGGCCGGAGGCTTGCGGTCACGGCGTGCTGGTGGCCATGAACGACAAGGTTCACGCCGCTCGCCATGTCAGCAAGGCCAACACCACGCAAGTCGAAGCGTTTTATACCGGTGCCCAAGGCTGCCTTGGGCAGATCGCCAATGGCGTGGTCCACATGCACCAGACGCCCTTGCGCACTCATACCAGCAGCAGCATGTTCCGGAATACTCCGGTAAAAATACTGCCGGCGGTCGATATTCTGTATGACCATCAAAGCGCCGGCTTGCACTTGTACCAAGCTGCCATCGACGCAGGGGTGCAGGGCATTGTGGTTGCCGCCATGGGCAATGGCAGTCTGTCGCCGCAAGCCGAGAAAGGCCTGCGGATGGCAGCAAGGCAAGGCATCGCTTGCGTGCGGGCATCACGTACCGGTACGGGCTTGGTCACGCCCGCGGCAAGCGATGTTCGCCGCGGCTTCATCACCGCCGACAACCTCAACCCGCAAAAGGCGCGCATCCTCTTGATGCTGGCGCTGACCCAAACGCGCGAGCGCGCTGCGCTGCAGGGCTTTTTCGACAGCTACTGATGCAGGGCCAGCCGGCGCGAACTGGTGAAGCGCCGGGGGTGACCGCTAAGGGGATCGGTAAACGCGATGGTTTCCGCCAGCAATTGCAGTGGGCGCTCGTGGTCGTCGCTATCGTTGTAGGGCTGAAGCTCCGGATAGAACCGGTCATGGCATATGGGTATGCCAAGGGCGCTCATGTGCACCCTTAATTGATGTTTGCGGCCGGACAGCGGCTCCAGGCGGTATAGGCCCAGCTCGCCATGCCGTGACAACAGCGTAATCGCCGTTACGCTGTTGGGCGTGCCTGGCACTTCCTGCATGGTGAAGTGGCCCGGCCTGGGCTCGAGGCGACTGCGGCGCTCCAGGGGCGATGACAAATTCAAACGCCACGGCGCCATGGCCAGGTACTCCTTGTGCACCAATCGGTTCTGGAACAAGCTTTGGTAGGCACCTCGACTGGCCGGGTCAACACAAAACAGCAGAACTCCCGCGGTTTCCCTGTCCAGCCGGTGCATGGGACTAAGATCGGGCAGGTCCAGTGTTTGTCGCAAACGGGTAAGCGCTGTTTGGTACAGGTATCGACCGCCCGGCGTGCTGGCCAGAAAGTGCGGTTTGTCGACCGCTACCAGGTGCTCATCTCGATAAAGCACCGGCAAATCAAAAGGCAGTTGCACTTCGTCGGGCACGGCGCGGTAATACCACAGCCAGCCTCCCGGGTGGTAGGCGGCTTGCGCCGATTGCGGTGTGCCAGTGCTGTCAACGATCTGACCAGCGGCCAGCCTGGCTTGCAGGATAGCGGGGTCTACATGCGGAAAACGCTGAACCAAAAATTCGCCCAGACACTGCCACGGGCCCTGCGGCAAAAATACCCGGCTGGGCGCCACGCCTTCGCGCATCGGCAACGGCGCCACGCTGGCCGGCTTACGCGTCATGCCGCCCAGTCCAGCACCACCTTGCCGCTCTGCCCGGACAGCATGGCATCAAAACCCTGTCGATAGTCATCGACCGAAAAACGATGCGTAATGATGGGCGACAGATCAAGGCCGCTTTGCAGCATGGCAACCATTTTGTACCAGGTCTCGAACATCTCGCGCCCATAGATGCCCTTGATCTCCAGGCCCTTGAAGATGACTTTGGTCCAGTCTATGCCAAAGCCTGCCGGGGGAATGCCCAGCATGGCGATCTTGCCCCCATGGTTCATTTGCTCGAGCATGCTGGTAAATGCGCTGGGCACGCCGGACATTTCCAGGCCCACGTCAAACCCTTCCGCCATCCCGAGCTCGGCCATCACATCGGGCAAAACCTCATTGCTGACGTTGACCGTGCGGGTGGCGCCCATGCGCGCCGCCAGGGCCAGCCGGTAGTCGTTGACATCGGTAATCACGACATTACGGGCGCCCACGTGTCGGGCGATGGCAGCCGCCATCGCGCCTATGGGCCCGGCCCCGGTAATCAGCACGTCTTCGCCGACCAGGTTAAAGGCCAGCGCGGTATGCGTCGCGTTGCCGAACGGGTCGAAGATGGCCGCCAGTTCGTCGGGGACATCATCGGGAATCTTGAAAGCATTGAAGGCTGGAATGGCCAGGTAATCAGCAAACGCCCCAGGCCGATTTACCCCGACGCCTTCAGTGTTACGACACAGATGTCGCCTGCCCGCCCGGCAGTTGCGACAGAACCCGCAAGTGATGTGACCCTCTCCGGACACGCGGTCGCCGATACGAAACCCGCTGACCTCCTGGCCGACTTCGACGATCTCACCGACATATTCGTGGCCCACATGCATGGGAACCGGGATGGTCTTGCTGGCCCACTCGTCCCATTTCCAGATATGGATGTCCGTGCCGCAAATTGCAGTCTTGCGTATTTTTATCAGGACGTCGTTGTGGCCGACTACCGGGCGGGGGACTTCCGTCAGGGTCAGGCCCTCGGTGGGCTCGAGTTTCGCGAGTGCTCGCATTGCGTGCTCCGATTAGACAATAACGCCCAGGCGTCGGCCTACGCGCTCGAAGGCGGCTACGGCGCGTGAGATCTGTTCTGGCGTGTGGGCTGCGCTCATTTGTGTGCGGATGCGGGCCTTGCCCTTGGGCACCACGGGATACGAAAAGCCGACAACATAAACGCCTTCTTGCAACAGTTCGTCTGCCATCCTGCCGGCCAATGCCGCATCGCCCAGCATGACCGGAATGATGGGATGCTGGCCCGGAACCAGATCGAAGCCCAGGTCTGCCATGGCCAGCCGGAACTGCCGCCCGTTGGCTTGTATCCGCCCGCGCAGGGCAACGCCTTCATCGCCCTGCAACAGCTCCAGCACCTTCAACGAGGCGGCAACAATGGCGGGCGCCAGCGTATTGGAAAACAGGTAGGGTCGCGAGCGTTGCCGCAGCAGTTCCACTACAGCGCCGCCAGCCGCTACGTAACCGCCCGACGCCCCGCCCATGGCCTTGCCCAAGGTACCGGTAAGAATATCTACGCGGCCCTCGACGCCGCAGAACTCTGGCGTGCCGCGGCCATGGTGGCCGATGAAGCCGACCGCGTGCGAGTCGTCGACCATGACCAGGGCGTTGAACTCGTCGGCCAGATCGCAGATGGCGCGAAGATCGGCAATGATGCCATCCATGGAGAACACGCCATCCGTGGCAATCAGCTTGTAGCGCGCCCCCGCCTCGTCCGCCGCCTGCAATTGCTTGCGCAGGTCGTGCATATCGTTGTTTGCATAGCGATAGCGCGCAGCCTTGCACAGCCGAACGCCATCGATGATGCTGGCGTGATTCAGCGCGTCGCTGATGACGGCATCGCGCTCGTCCAGCAAGACCTCGAACAGGCCGCCATTGGCATCGAAACAGCTGGAATACAGGATGGCGTCTTCAGTGCCCAGGAAAGCGGACAGACTTTGCTCCAGTTGCTTATGCCCCACCTGCGTGCCGCAGATGAAACGAACCGAAGCCAGGCCGAAGCCGGCAGCGTCCATGCCGGCCTTGGCCGCCTCGATCAGGCGGCTGTCATTTGCCAGGCCCAAATAGTTGTTGGCGCAGAAATTAAGGACATGACTGCCATCCTGCAAATTGACCTGCGCCGACTGCGGTCCGGCCATGACACGCTCGGGTTTATAGTAGCCGTCATCCCGCAACTGGCGTAGTTGCCCCTGTATATGGTCGAGAAAGGCAGGCTGCATACCGTGGGCCTGGTCAAGCGGCGGCCAGGGTGCCCAGGCGACGTCCGCGCCTGCCCTGTGCCATCCAGATGAATACCAATAGCGCCAAGGCCGGCACATAGACCCAGAACTCTGAAGGTCGCCGTGGATTGGGCACCTGCACTTCGGCAATATCCCAGCCCTGCTCCCAGCCCGACCGTCTGGCCTGGCTGCCAAAGCGAACTGCTGCAATCTGGGCTTGGTCGCCAAAAGCCATCACGGTCAAACCGGCCATCGACAAGCGCTGCAGCCCGGCGGCGTCGCCGCTTGCCTCGCTGTCTTCGGGCAGTGCCGGAAGGGGCACGGCCACGGTTTTTTGTAGCTCGTCGCCTTCCAGGTTCATGCCGCTAAGCACTGCGACCAGACGCCCCTTTTCGGGCATTTCAGCGGCAATCTTCAGTAGCTCTGAGGTAGGCCGTGGCGCGTACTTGGGCTCGATATAGTTCATGAAGAAATCCGGTCGGAACAACATGAAGGTGACCAACAGCAGCAAGGCGATCTCGAGCCAGGTTGCCTTGACTCGCATCCATGCCATGGTGGCGGCGGCGAAGGTGAGCGAAGCCAGGGTAGCGCCCCCCACGACGAGCAGCAGCTCGGACCAGCCCTCCACGTCAATCAGGAGCAACAGCGGATTGAAGATAAACATGAACGGCAACACGGCGGTGCGCATGGCGTAGGTGACACCCTGTATACCGGTCTTGATGGGATCTTCGCCCGAGATCGCGGCTGCGGCAAAGGTGGCCAACCCCACAGGCGGTGTAATGTCGGCCATGATGCCGTAATAAAACACAAACATGTGAACGGCAATAAGCGGAATGACCAGCCCGCTTTGCGCGCCCAACTCGACTACGACCGGGGCCATCAGGGTCGCCATCAGGATGTAGTTGGCGGTGGTGGGCATGCCCAGGCCCAGCACCAGGCAAACCGCCGCGGTGAAGAACAACATGACCAAGACGTTGCCCATGGACACCAGCTCGACAAAGGCGGTCATGCGCAAGCCCAGCCCCGTCAGCGTGATGGCGCCCACGATCAGTCCCGCGGTACCGCAGGCGATGGCGATGCCTATCATGTTGCGGGCACCTTCCTGCAGGCCGGTAACCGTATCAGTCACGCCGACCTTCACCATGGGTGCAACCGCCTGTTTACGGAACCAGGCAACCAGTGGCCGTTGCGTCAGCATCTGGATGAGCATCGCGACCACCGCCCAAAAAGCCGAAAGCCCGGCGGACAGGTGCTCGACGGTCAAACACCAGACCAGAATCCCGATGGGGATCAAGAAGTACAAGCCTGCGCGTATGGTCGGCCAGGCTTCCGGGCGGGTCGGGTTGGTTATGTTGACCTCCGTGGGGAGATCCGGGTGCTGGGCCGCCACGCGGAGTAGCCACAGGTACAGGGCCACCAGCAAACCGAGAAGGATGGCAAACGCAGCCTCGCCCGCCACCGCCTGCACACCCACACCGATCCAATACACCAGGCCCATCACAATCAGGGAGCCCGCAATGCCCATGCCCCAGCCGCCCAGCTTCTGCAAGACGGTGCGCGGCTTGCCGGCCGACATCATGGGCTGTATACCCAGCTTGAGCGCTTCCAGGTGAACGATATAGAACAGCGCAATATACGAGATACTGGCCGGCAGCAAGGCGTGCTTGATGATGTCGGTATACGGAATGCCCACATACTCGATCATCAGGAAGGCCGCAGCACCCATGACCGGCGGCATGATCTGGCCGTTGACGGACGATGCCGTCTCGATGGCGCCGGCCCGTATGCCGCCATAGCCCGCCTTCTTCATGAGCGGAATAGTAAAGATGCCCCCGGTTACTACGTTGGCCACCGATGACGCCGAAACAATACCGTTGACGGCCGACGATACGACGGCGACCTTTGCCGGGCCGCCGCGCAAATGACCCAGCAGCGCGAAAGACACCTGCATCATGTAGTTGCCCGCGCCGCAACGATCCAGCAGCGAGCCCAGCAACACGAATATGAAGATATAAGACACCGACACGCCCAGCGCCACGCCGTAGACGCCTTCGGTAGTCAACCACATATGGGATACCAGGCGCTCGAGCGATGCGCCGCGATGGGACAAGGCATCGGGCAACCACGGCCCCAGGAACACGTAAGCCACAAAGATGGCGCCCAAGACGGCCATGGGAGCACCCAGGGCGCGTCGCGTGACTTCCAGCAAAAGCACCAGGCCGATAGCGGCAACGGTGATGTCCATCGTGGTCGGAATACCCGGCCGCGTGGCCAACTCGTTATAGAACAGAAATAGATAAGAACCACAAAATCCAGCGATCAGCGCGAACACCCAGTCGTGCCAGGGCATCTGATCTCGGGGCGAACTCTTGCGCGCCGGATAAGCCAAATAGCCTAAAAACATGGCGATGCCCAGATGCAGGGCGCGCGCTTCGGTATCGTTGAAAATCCCGAAACTGAAGGTGAACGGCAGCGGCGAGGCATACCACAACTGGAACCCGGACCACAGGACCGCGCCCCAGAACAACACCGCGCCGGTGATGCCGCCGACATCGCGGCCCCCGCGGTCGACGTCGGCAACCAATTGTTCAAGATTGGCGTTGGTCGCCGCCGCGTCGATCGTTGAGGATGTTGTACTCATGTTGATTCTCTGGTGGGTTCCTTCCGGGCTGCGTCTTCCTTGGTATGGAAGACGAGCGAACAAACTTGCACGGGCGGCTTGTAGCCGCCCGTTTATCTACCACTGCATCGCTGATGCGATGCATCACTATGGTTACAGCAGGCCTTTTTCCTTGAAGTATTTTTCAGCTCCGGGATGCAATGGCGCTGACAGGCCGTTCTTGACCATGTCCTTGGGCTCGAGATGGCCAAATGCCGGGTGCAGCTTCTTGAAGTCTTCGAAGTTATCGAATACCGCCTTCACGATCAGATACACCGTTTCTTCCGGCACGTCGCTAGACGAAACGAAAGTGGCCAGAACACCGTAGGTGTTGGTTTCCTGAGGGTTGTTCGGATACAGACCGGCGGGAATGCTGGCCTTGGCGTAGTAGGGGTTATCGGCTACAAGCTTGTCGACCACCGGCCCGGTAAGCGACATCAGTTGCGCACCGCAAGTCGTGGTCGGATCCTGGATGTTGGCCGAGGGGTGGCCCACACCGTACATGAAACCATCGATCTTGCCGTCGCACAGCGCCGGTCCGTGTTCGTCAGGCCGCAGCTCGGACGCCAGCGAGAAGTAGCTCAGGTCCAGGCCTTTGGCTTGCAGGAACTGTTCCATGGAAGCGCGTGTGCCAGACCCTGGGTTGCCGACGTTGAAGCGCTTGCCTTTCAGGTCGTCGAAAGATTTGATATTGGCATCCTTGCGGACCACGTAAGTGAAGGGCTCGGGGTGCAGCGAGAAGACCGAACGCAGTTTGTCGTAAGCGCCGACGTCCTTGAACTGGCCCTCGCCCTTATAGGCGTTGTACCCGACATCGGACTGAACCACGCCCAGATCCAGCTCGCCTGCCTTGATCGTATTGATATTGAATACAGAGCCGCCTGTGGATTCGACGGAACAGCGGACGCCGTGATCCTTGCGGTCTTTATTGACCAGGCGGCAGATGGCGCCACCGGCCGCATAGTAAACGCCTGTTACGCCGCCCGTGCCGATGCTGACAAACTTTTGCTGAGCCGCTGCGGGCAGCGGCGCAGCCAATGCCGCGAACATGGCCGCAGCGCTGGCTGTCAGGGCCAGTCGCTTGCTGAATGTAGTCGTAAATAACTTGCGCATAGTGGATCTCCGTGGGTTTCCCCAGTTGTTATTTGCTGGCTCCCGGTCCAGCCCGTACTAAAAATCGACGAAACGCCTATGCTACCGCGTGAGAATAAAATCGAACAAAATTTTTCCTCAGGGTTTGCCCTAGACATGGACGCGGCATGCCACAAGAGGCCCGGCGCTTGACGCAAGCGTATCTCGCTTCTACGATGCAACCATTCTTAACACAAGCTGTCCGAGTGATTCCTATCGTACACGACCAACGAGCACCCAAAGTCGATCGCCGCGAGGCATGCGGGCTCATCATCGTCGCGCTGACTGTTTTCTACGCCCCGCAGGCCCTGGCTTCCTCCCACAGCATCGCCGACCACCCGGGTGCCCGGTGGTGGCTGGTGTGCTGCCTTGCTGCGCTGCTGGCCCTTGCGCTGGCGACCGCCATATGGCTGAAGATAAAGGTGGCCCGCCAGACGCGTCACCTGGTCGCCAGCGAAGCCCGCCTGAACACCATCCTGGACAGCGTCGATGCCGCCATCTATATCAAGGACAGGCAGCTTAAATACCAGTATGGCAACCGCAAGGTTTGCGGGCTGTGCCGTCTCGACCCTCCCGACCTCATCGGGCATACTGACGATGACTTGCACGATACGCCCCAACTCGCGACCATCCGCCGCAACGACTTGCGCGTGATCAACCAAGGGGAGCGGATTGCCAGCGAAGAGCAGTTTCGCGACGTGGACGGCAAAGTATCCACCTACTTCTCGATCAAGATCCCGCTATTGGACGCCCAAGGCCGCGTAGAGGGCCTGTGCGGCATATCGACCGACGTCACTGAGCATAAGGAAACGCAGGAGGCCGCCCACCGACTCGCCCATTTCGATCCCTTGACCGGCATGCCCAATCGACGACAACTGCTCGAGCGCATAGAGCAAGCCATGCAATTGATTCAGAATGGCAGTGGCGTCGGGGCGCTGCTGTGTATCGATCTGGACAACTTCAAACGCGTAAATGACGCGCGCGGCCACATCGTTGGCGACACACTGCTGCAGATCGTCTCAACGCGCCTCAAGGAACTCAGCCCCGAGGACAGCATGGTGGCGCGTATCGGCGGCGACGAATTCGTCATCCTGCTGCCACATCTTGGACGCAATACGGATTGCGCCGCCCGCGAAGCCATACAACTGGCCGAACACCTGCGCGCCGCTCTGGAACAGGCCGTTATCCTTGACGATCAGTCTTTTGCTTGCAGCGGCAGTATCGGCGCGACGCTCCTGCGGCCCGACGGCAAGACAACCGAAGACGTCCTGCGCGAAGCCAACACAGCCATGCATCGCTCGAAAGGAGCCGGACGCAATCGCGTGGCCTTCTTCGAAACCGCCATGCAGACCGAACTGGAAGAGCGGCTGGCGCTTGAACATGACCTGGCGCACGCCATAGGCACCGACCAGTTGGACATGCATCTACAGCCTCAATACGATGCCTCTGGCAGCGTCGTGGGGGCCGAACTGCTGATCCGTTGGAACCATCCCGAGCGTGGCGCCATTTCACCGGCGCGTTTCATTGCCCTTGCGGAAGAGACAGGCATTATCCTGCGCATTGGCGACTGGACATTGCAGCGCGCCTGTCAGGCACTGCGAGAACTGCAGGCGCACGGTCATTCCTATCCCATCTCTATTAATGTCAGCCCACGGCAGTTTCGTCAATCAGACTTTGTAAGCCGGGTGCGGGAGATTCTGCTTGAGCCGCAGGCTCCTGCCGACCGCCTGACCTTCGAAGTGACTGAAGGCACACTGATACAAGACATTCAGGATGCGATCGACAAAATGACCCAACTGACGGCCCTGGGCATACGCTTTTCCATCGACGACTTCGGCACAGGTTATTCGAACCTTACCTACCTGAAACGCTTCCCGCTGCACGAGCTGAAAATCGATAAATCTTTTTTGCATGACACGCCGGCCGACCCCGACAACCGCGCTATCGTGAAGCTGATTCTGGCCATGGCCAGGCAACTGAACCTGAAAGTGGTGGCGGAAGGCGTGGAAACCCAGGACCAGGCCGACTTCCTTATCGCGCATGGCTGCGACAGCCTGCAGGGTTATCTGTATGCTCGCCCCATGCCAATTTCGCAATGGTTGCAGTCGCCATCGACTTAGGCCGGCATTAGCCCAACGCGGTATCAAGCAACATCATGAGCACGAAGCCTATGATCAAACCGAGCGTTGCATGAGATTCATGCCCCTGCCTATGGGACTCGGGAATGATCTCGTGGCTGATGACGAAGAGCATGGCGCCAGCTGCAGCAGCCAGCCCCCAGGGCAACAGGGTGGCCGACACGGCGATCACGGCAACGCCCAGGACTGCAGCCAAGGGTTCGATGAGGCCGGACAGCAATGCGACGCCTACAGCCACACCGCGCCCATAGCCCACGCTTAGCAAGGCAATGGCGATCACCAGCCCTTCGGGCACGTCCTGTATGGAAATGCCCATGGCCAACGCACGTGCGCCTATGGGGTCCGTGCCTGCAAAGGCAACGCCTATGGCCAGGCCTTCGGGGAAGTTATGCAGGCAAATCGCCAGGACAAACAACCATACACGCCTGAGCTTGCGCGCCTTGGACCCTTCCAGGCCCTTGACGAAGTGCTCGTGCGGCAGCGCACGGTCCAGCCACAGCAGGCATAGGGCACCGAAGACAATACCACCGCCCACTATGGCACCTGCTTGCCAGGGACCTGCGCCTTGCGACTCGGCTGCCACCAGCGCCGGCAGGATCAAGGAAAACGAGCTGGCGGCCAGCATGACCCCGGCGCCAAAACCCAGCATGGCATCGTGCGCCCGCTGCGAGAATTGCAGGGACAGCACCACCGGCAGGGTGCCCAGCGCCGTGGCGAACGCCGCCATCAAGCCCCAACGCAAGGCGCCCGACAATTGCGGGTCGTTGGCGACCAGGCGGGCATAGATCTCGACTGACAATAGCACGATGGACATTGCCAGGATCAGAAAAATAATGGTCAGGCGGGGGCGCAAGGCCTGGGTGTCATCCACGGTGTCGTCCTCGGTGCCGTCTACGATTTATAGCATGAAGCAAGGCTCGATCCCGCGAGCTCCGCACCGGTTTCCTTCTGCTCCGCCGGCAGCACAAGGTCAAGCTTCTGGACCTCCAGGTCGACGTGCTGCGGCTCGATTGCCGGCATGGTCTTGTTGGCTCGCGATGACAGCTCGCTGAATCGTGACGCCTTGCCATAAAGCCCTTGCTGGCCAGCCACCGCGGTAACCGTACTGTTGTAGTGCCGGCTTGCGGTGGCCAGGGTTTCGCCGAGCTTTTTCAGACGCTCGGCAATCACCACGACCTGGTTGTAGATATCGCCCGCGCGGGCGCTGATTTCGTGCGCCTGCTCGTTGCTGCGTGCCATCATCCACAGGTTCCCGACGGTTTTCAGGATGGGCATCAATGTGGTGTAAGACACGAGGATGACATTTCGCTGATAGCCATAGTCGAAGAGATCACCCTTGTGTTTCATGGCTTCGATGTAGGCCGGCTCTACCGGCATGAACATCAGCACGAAGCTGGGGCTGTGCATGCCAATCAGGTTGCTGTAGTCCTTGCGTGACAAATCGTCGATATGATTGCGCACCGCCTTGACATGGGCGTCCAGCGCGACGCGCAGCTCTTCTTCGGTCTGGGCGCCAACGGCCCGATCGTAATCCACCAAAGACACCTTGCTATCTATCACCAGGTGCTTGTCGTCGGGCAGTTTGATCACGAAATCGGGCTGGCGGCTGCTTCCGCCCTGATCCCGGAAGTGCGCCTGGGTCTCGTAATGGTCGCCCTTGGCCAGCCCGGCCAATTGCAACGCCCGCTCCAGTTGGACTTCGCCCCAATTCCCGGTGGTCTTCTTGTCGCCTTTGAGCGCGCTGGCCAGGTTGTTGGCCTCGGCACTCATCTTCAAACCCACCTCCAGCACCCGCCGTATTTCTGAGCCCAGCGTGACATTGCCGCGCAAGGTCTCGTCATGGACTTGATTCACGCGTTGCTGGAAGCCCTGGATCTGCTGCCGAAACGGCTGCAACAAGGCGTCCAGCGAGCTCTGGCTGGTCTGCGCGAATGTGCGTCCCTTCTCTTCCAATATCTGATTTGCAAGGTTCTGGAATTCAGTCTTCAGGTGGTCGCGAGACTGCTGCAGACCCGCTCTGAGCTCGTCCAGGCCGGCCAGCTTTTCGGCATGTACTGCTTGCAGATGCGTCAGTTCGTGCTGAGCTTGTTCGCGCTGCCGGCTCATCCGTTCAAGCTCTGCCGCTTTCACGGACAGCGCTGCCCGCAGCTCGTCCAGCCGTTCATGCAAGCCGTGCATCGTGGCCTCGCTGGCCGCCAGTTCGCGATCAGCCAGCGCGGCGGCAGCCAAAGCCTGAGCGGTGCGCCGATTCGCCGCGGCCCAAACGCGCCAGCCTATCAGGGCTGCCACAAGAAAGCCGGCCAGCGCGGCCAGCGCCAGGGACGCTGCCGGATCCACACCGATCAGCAGTCCTCGCATGCCTCACCTTCGGGCCCCTTAGGGGCTGACTCGAGGAAAGGGTCTGCTTCAGCCGGTAGGCCGCTCGGATCGCCCGGAATAAACCGAGGCACGCAACGGCTTGCGTATTCCCGCAAGGCCTGGATCAGCGTACGCTCATCGGCTGACAAGTCCCGGTCACGGCGCGTGATCACACCCATCACGTAGGGCACGTATCGGTCGACCGACTTGTAAACGACATCGGCTTGCGGCATGACAGTGGCGGTAAGGGGGTCGACCAAGGCAAGCCCAACACCGGCCCGCACCAGCATCAGGGCATTCATTGAGGACGAGGTCTCGATGTGGCGGCGTTGCGGTGTGGCCAGGCCGGGGCGCAGCAGCGCGGTAGACAGGCGATGACGCAAGCCCGACCGATTGGACAAAGTGATAACCGTATTGTTGCCCAGCGCATCGAGCTTGACCGTCGGCGAGGCGGCCAACGGATGGTCGACCGGCATGGCAAGCAGATAGGGAGCCTGGCCCGACCACTGCAAGGTGCACCGGCCCAGATCGACCGGCAGGCTTACGACGCCGATGTCGGCCCGGCCGTCACTGATGGTCTGGACGGTCTCTTCGGAATCCATCGTGTCGATGTAGAGCTTATGCTCGAAAACCGGGGCGGTGCCTTCCAGTTCGCCGACTACCGAGGCCACCAGCGTAGCCCCCAAGGAATAGGTTGCTGCGATGCGCATGGGCTTGGCCTGCCCGCGCGCAATCTCGCGTGAACGGACGTCCAATTGCTGGATGCTGGCCAGTACCGTGCGAACCTCTTCGTAGAACTGCCGACCCTGGTCGGTCAAGGTGACCTGGGGCCTGCTACGAGTGAACAGCGTGAAGCCGAGCTCTTGCTCAAGATCCTGGATCTGTCGGCTGACCATAGGCTGGGATCGATCCAGCAATCGTCCCGCCGCCGTCACACTGCCCGCCGAATACACGGCTGCGAAGGCTTCCAACTGGCGGATTTCCATGAAGGGCACCGATAGGTAACTGCATAGCCGGTGAACTATGCATATAGAAGATATGTTGCCAAAGTATACCGTTATTGAATTTATAACTGCTGTACCGAAGGCCACCTGACTTATCGCTTTACGCCAAAGCAGTTTTCCGGGGCTGGAAATGCGCCGCTGCGCACATCGCTTGCATACTGCTCGACTGCCGTCCGTATGACAGCGCCGACATCGGCGAACTGGCGGGCGAACTTCGGAATGCGGTCGCCGCTTAAGCCCAAGATGTCCTCGGTTACCAGGATTTGTCCGTCGCACGCCGGTGTGGCGCCTATGCCGATAGTAGGGATCGCCAGCGCGTCAGTGATACGGCGGCCCAGGCCTTCGGCTATCCCTTCCAGAACCAGCCCGAACGCCCCCGCCTGCTCGTGCGCGACGGCATCGCGGAGAATCACCTCTGCCGATTCGTCCGTCATGCCTTGGGCCTTGAACCCGCCCATCGTATTGACGTACTGGGGCATCAGGCCGACATGTGCCAGCACGGGGATGCCGCGATCAACCAGGAAGCGCGTGGTGTCGGCCATGACCGCGCCGCCCTCGAGCTTGACGCCATCCGCGCCGCTGGCCGCCAGCATGCGGGCGGCATTGGCAAATGCCTGCTGGGGCGACTCCTGGTAACTGCCAAAGGGCATATCGACGATGATGCAGGCATGACTGGTGGAACGTACGACAGCGGCGGCATGCGCCGCGAGCTGGTCTGCGCTGATCGACAGCGTGTCCGGCAATCCGTAACCGACCATGGCAGTGGAGTCGCCGATCAAAATCATGTCGAGTATGGGATCAAGCAGACGTGCGAAGGGCGCGGTGTAAGCCGTCAGTGCGGCGATTTTTTCCTGCCCTTTACGGGCCATCAACTGCGGCACGCTGATCCGCTTTATCTCGGCATGAACACTCATTTTTATCTCTCCACAAATAACAGAATAGCGCTATCGCGTGACAGGCAGTGACGCTTTACCGCAGTGCAACAACCGTATAATCGGTTAGATTGAGGAAAACGACAACTCGCCGATGTCCGCATCGGCCTTGTACGCAGTCAGCATTTCGGAGGGCACCCATGTCTGGCAATCCACGCACACTCTCTTTCCATGACGGCCGCAGCGCCCCGCAATTGGGCTTTGGCGTCTGGCAAGTGGAAAACGACGTCACACCCGCGGTCGTTCAAAAAGCACTCGAACTCGGATATCGATCCATAGACACCGCAGCCATCTACGGCAACGAAGAAGGCGTCGGAAAAGGCATCGCCCAAGCGGGCATAGACCGCAGCGAACTGTTCATTGCCACCAAAGTCTGGAACGACAAGCACGGTCACGACAGCACAAAGGCATCGTTTGAAGAAAGTCTGGAGCGCCTGGGCCTGGATTACGTCGACCTGTACCTGATTCACTGGCCGGTACCCAAGGTCGACAAATTCGTCGACGCCTGGGAATGCATGATCCAGCTTCGCGACGAAGGCAGGGCCAAATCCATTGGCGTCTGCAACTTCAACGTCAACCATCTTGAGAAGCTGCTGGACAAAACGGGCGTGCTACCGGTCGTCAACCAGATCGAGCTGCACCCGCGCTTCCAGCAGGCCGCCCTGCGCGAGTTCCATGCCGAGCACGACATCATCACCGAAGCCTGGAGCCCATTGGGTCAAAACCGTCTTTGGGAAGAGCCCGAACTGTTGCGTATCGCAAAGAAGCATGGCCGCTCTGTGGCGCAGGTGATGCTGCGTTGGCACGTCCAGCTGGGCAATATGGTGCTGACCAAATCGGTCACACAAAGCCGCATGCAGGAAAACGCCAGCATTTTCGATTTCGTGCTCGACGACACCGACATGCAGGCTATTGCCGAGCTGGACCAGCCCGATGGGCGCGTGGGGCCAGATCCGGACCTCTTCCGCGACATCAAGCGTTAACTACTCAGACCGCCCGTCTGGCAGGCCCGCTCAATAAGGCCGCCAGGGCAGGCGCACATGCAAACACCGCAAACAAGGCCAGCGCGGCGTGACGGGCTCCAGGTACGCCGCCGGGCTCGGTAAAGCCGGCGCTGTTGGCAACCATCCCGGCCAGCGCCGCGCCCATTGCCATGGCATAGAGCTGCAGCGTTGTGATTGCCGCTGAGGCGATGTTTTCTTGGCCTTTGGGCGCAGACCGGAACACGCGCGTCAAGAGGTTAGGCCAGCATAGGCCCACCCCCAGACCCACGCCCAACAGCGGCACGATCAGCCAATACGCGCCGCCACCATCTTGCGACAAGGCCAGCAGCGGCATCAGGCCCGCGAGCATCAACAGGGCCGCGGTTGAAACAAGAGGCCCAGCAAGTATCAGGCGATTCACCATGCGGTCCGAGCGCCCGGAACTGATGAAGGAGCCGGCCGTCCAGCCTGCCGACATCAGGGCGGCCCAGTAGCCGGCCACCAGCGGGCTTTTGCCGTGGATAAGCTGCAGGAAGTAGGGGATGTAGATCTCGGTCGTTACGCCTATGCTAAGCAGGCAAATACAGGCGTACAGGCTGCCCAGGGCCGTACGGGGCGAGTACGAACCTGTAGGGAAAAGCCGCGTGTCGGCGTGCTTGTCGGCGTAGGCGATAAAAGCCGTCATGCCAACGCCGGCCACAATGCCGGCCAGATTCCAAACCCAGAATTCCGACAGACTGGCGACAGACACCAACAGCACCGACAACGCCAGCAACGAAATCTTGCCCAAGGGCGCGCGCACGCGCGCCCCGCCCGAGGCCATGGCCGGCCCCACCTGCGTGAACACCAGCAAGGCCAGGCCGGCCGCCAGCGGCAGCACCGCCCAGAAGGCCCAGCGCCAATGCCCCGTTTGCGCAAAGATGCCGCCAATTGCTGGCCCGGCCAAGGTGGCAATGCCCCACATGCTGGACACCAGCACCATGGCGCGGGACCACAGGCGCTCTTCGAACATCACCCGCACCGCGGAATAGCACAGGCCCAACAACAGTCCGCCGCCAAGGCCCTGGATGGTACGCCCCACCAGCATCCATGGCATCGTTGGAGCAACAGCGCACACCATTGTGCCGCAAACAAATATGGCGATCGTGACCAGGAAGCTGCGCCGCAGCCCAAAAAAATCCATGGCCTTGGGCGACAGTGCCGAGCCGAGGATGGAGGCGACGACGAACAGCGTGGTGTTCCAGGCGTAGTACTCCAGGCCGCCGATATCTTGCACGACCGAAGGGAGAATAGTGGTAACAATGTAGACATTGACGGCGTGTAGGGCTACACCCCCGGCCAAAGCCAAGGAACGCAAGCCATTGCGTCCCCATAGAAGCTCCGACCACGATCCCGAATGTTTCCTGTGCATACCCGTTACCACTGACAATGACACGCCCTATGCGGGCATTTTTCGGAAGGATACGGCAAGGCGGTTCCATCCGTTGATCGCGACGATCAATAAAGTCAGATCCACGAGTTCCTGATCACTGAAATGCGGCCGCACTGCTTGCCACACTTGGTCGGGCACATGGTTCTGGGCAATCAGTGTAAGCGACTCAGTCCATTCCAGCGCGGCCCGCTCCCGATCCGTAAAGAACGGCGCTTCGCGCCATGCCACCAAGGTATCGAGGCGCCTGTCCGTCTCGCCACGTTTGCGGGCGTCGGAGGCATGCATATCGGCGCAGTAGGCGCAGCCATTGATTTGCGAGGCACGCAGCCTTACCAGCTCGGCCAGCGGTTTCTCGATGCCGGATTTGTCGACAGCTTTTTCCAGGCCCAGCATGGCTTGGTAAGCCGCCGGCCCAGTCTTGGCAAAGTCCAGACGTAGTTCCATTTCTTGCTCCTTAACGTTGCGGTAAACAAAATGTCAGATCGACATCACGCAGTGTAGGAAGTAGACTGGCACCTGAAAATAGCCATTTTTGTATATTTACAGGTAGCCACTTTGGATATCCATCTAACCGTGCACGCTGGCAGCGATCTGACTGGTCAAATCTATCGCCAGATCCGTAGTGGCATCCTGGAAGGAAGGTTGGCATCGCGCGAAAGGTTGCCTTCGTCCCGGTTGCTGGCAGCCCAGTTGGGCGTGTCGCGCAAGACCACGCTTGATGTCTATGAACGCCTGATGGCAGAGGGCTTTCTGTATGCGCGCAGCGGCTCGGGAACCTTCGTGGCCGACGCCATGACGGGGCTGCCATCAAGGAAGACCAAGCCTGTCGCCACGCGTGCCATGCCCAGTCCGGTATGGCGCAGCTTGCCCGAACCAATAGTCATGCGTCGGCCCGGGCCGGCGCTCGCCATGGACTTCGCCGGCGGTGTCACCGACAAGAGCCGCTTTCCCGCCGCCAGTTGGCGCCGCAGCCTGTTGCATGCATTGCGACAGCAACTGCGCGATGGCAGCGGCTACCGCGAGCCGGGTGGCGACCCATCCCTCCGGCTGGCGATCTCCCGCTACCTCGGCTTCAGTCGGGCGCTAGTCTGCTCATGGCAAGAAGTCATCGTGACACAAGGCGCACAGCAGGCGCTGGATCTCCTGGCTCGCGTCATGATCCAGCCCGGAGACGTCGTTGCTGTGGAAGACCCGTGCTATCCACCGGCCAGGGCCAGCTTTATCGCCCAGGGCGCCCGCGTCGTTCCTGTTCCGGTTGACGAGCAAGGCTTGATTGTTGAGCGGCTACCGGGCAAGGCACGGCTGGTTTATGTCACGCCATCGCACCAATTTCCCCTGGGCATGCCCATGGGCGTTGAACGTCGGCTGCAATTGCTGGAATGGGCCAAGCGTCGGGATGCCGTAATCATCGAAGACGACTACGACGGCGAGTTTCGTTTCGAAGGCCGACCGCTGGAACCACTGAAGTCACTCGATCCCGCAGGGCTCGTCGCCTATGTCGGCACGTTTTCAAAAACCATCTTCCCCGAGTTGCGCATGGGCTATATGCTGGCGCCCGCCAGCCTTGCACCGGCCTTGCTTAAAGCCAAGCAGATCGTCGACTGGCATGGCTGCACCCTTACCCAGGCGGCCCTTGCGCACTTCATGCTCGGCGGAGAGTTCGCGCGCCACCTGCGCCGTATGCACAAGCTGTATACCGCAAGAAGACAAACCCTCCTGAAGCATTTACAAGGCCCCTTGGCCGCGTGGTTCCAGCCACCCAAGCAGGCGGCGGGCATCCATATGGGCGCCCGCTTCAGCCGGCCCGTGGCGGAAGACGCCTTGAGGATGGCGGCGGAGCAAGCGTCTATCGGACTGCATGGTCTATCGCAGTTTTATATCGAGCGGCCCGCAGAACCGGGCTTGCTGTTCGGCTACGGCAATATCGAAGTCCACGAGATCGAGAAAGCATTGGACATACTGGCCGGCATCCTGCCTCAATCGCTGCGCTAGTGCTCGCGCGTCGGCTCAATAGTGCGGCGGGCGCTCGTGCGTGTAGGCGTCAGCGGCCCCACTGTCGTCGGCTACTTCGCCCAGGCGTTTTACCAAGGCCGCACACAACGCCTTGAGGTCGCTCAACTGCTTCTGTTGCTGATACACCTGTTCGTTCAGCGTTTGCACCAGGTCTTCCTGCGCCGTCAGCTTCAACTCGATTTCGACCAGACGTTCTTCCAGTGTCACAATACATTTTTCCTTGGGGGATGACGATGAACGCCGAACCGACTGCAAGCTCGCAGCTCGCCCTGTTTGCCGCTTACCATGGCTGGGCAAACGCCGTCTTGTTAAGCCATGTCGGCAAGGTGTCGGACCAGCAATATCGTGCGCCGCTGCGACAGGCGCGCACGCCCGCCGCAGGGTCGACCAGGTCTTAGTTCAGCAAGCTGCGCAATACGTATTGCATGATGCCGCCATGCCGGTAGTAGGCGGCTTCACTGGGGGTGTCGATACGCAGCAAGGCGTCGAACTCTTTGGCGCCCGCCCTGACCTTCACCGTCGCTGGGATACCGCCGTCGTTCAGTGCGGACACGCCGATGATGTCAAAGGTCTCTTCGCCGGTCAGCCCCAGTACCTGCGCGTCTTGGCCCTCCTGGTATTGCAGTGGCAGGACGCCCATGCCCAGCAGGTTAGAGCGGTGGATACGCTCGTATGATTCGGCGATGACTGCGCGCACACCCAGCAACACGGTCCCCTTGGCGGCCCAGTCGCGCGATGATCCCGACCCGTATTCCTTGCCGGCAAGTATCACCAGCGGCGTGCCGGCTGCGAGATAGGATCGCGAGGCATCAAAGATGGACGTAACGGGCGCGTCAGGCTGCGTAAAGTCGCGCGTGTAGCCGCCCTCGGTACCCGGAGCCAGCTGATTGCGCAATCGCACGTTGGCAAATGTGCCTCGGATCATGACCTCGTGGTTGCCGCGCCGCGACCCATACGAGTTAAAGTCCGGCTGTGCCACGCCATGCTCCATTAAATAGACTGCAGCGGGCGAGTTCTTGGCAATGGATCCTGCAGGGCTGATGTGGTCGGTGGTGACCGAATCGCCCAGCTTGGCCAGCACGCGCGCGCCGGCGATGTCAGTGACCGGCTCGGGCGCATGCGGCATGCCGACGAAATACGGCGGCTTGCGCACGTAGGTCGAAGCCGCATCCCATTCAAAAATGTCGCCATCCGGCGTAGGCAGTTGTTGCCAGCGCTCGTCGCCGGCGAATACATCGGCGTAGCCGGTTTTGAACATATCGGAAACGATGGACGACTCGACCACAGACGCGACTTCGGCGGAAGAAGGCCAGATGTCGCGCAGATAGACCGGCTGACCGTCCTTGCCTGTGCCCAGGGGCTCTTTGAACATGTCGATGTCCATGGTGCCGGCAAGCGCATAGGCAACCACCAGGGGTGGTGACATCAGGTAGTTCATCTTGACTTCGGCGTGGATACGGCCTTCGAAGTTGCGGTTGCCCGACAGTACCGACACAACTGCCAGATCGTTACTGTTCACAGCCTGGCTGACTTCGGGAATCAGCGGGCCCGAGTTGCCTATGCAAGTCGTACAGCCGTACCCGACCAGATTAAAGCCCAATGCTTCCAGGTAAGGGGTCAGGCCGGCCTTCTCGTAGTAGTCGGTGACGACGCGGGACCCAGGCGCCAGGCTGGTCTTGACCCAAGGCTTGCGGTTAAGGCCTTTCTCGACCGCCTTCTTGGCCAGCAGAGCCGCCGCGATCATGACGGTGGGATTGGACGTATTGGTACACGAAGTGATGGCGGCAATAACCACCGACCCGTGATCCACCTGGCCCTTGCTGCCATCGGGAAAGGTGATGGCAGCGGGATTTCTTGCCCGCCCAGCACCCGCCGACGGTTCGTCCATATGGTCCGTAGGCAACTCGGAGCGCTTGTCGGAGTCTTCATAGGCAGGAGGGTCGGACGCGGGGAAGGACTCGGCGACTGCCTTGTCGTAACCCTGGGGCTTTTGCTTCGGCTCGCCTATCAACGTCGTCAAGGCGGCACGGAATGAGTCTCGCGAGTCGGTCAGCGCGATGCGGTCCTGTGGCCGCTTGGGACCAGCGATGGACGGCACCACCGTGGACAGGTCCAGCTCCAGCTTTTCGGAAAACCGCGGCTCGGCTTGCGGATCGTGCCACATGCCTTGCGCCTTGGCATAAGCTTCGACCAAGGCGATTTGCTCGGCCGAGCGGCCGGTAAGTTCGAGATAGCGCAGCGTGACATCATCAATGGGGAAGATGGAAATCGTGGAGCCGTATTCCGGGCTCATATTGCCGATGGTCGCGCGATTGGCCAGCGGCACTGCCGCCACGCCCGGCCCGTAAAATTCAACGAACTTTCCGACCACGCGGTGCTGGCGCAGCCTTTCGGTAATGGTCAGCACCAGGTCGGTGGCCGTGGCGCCTTCCGGCAACGAGCCCGTAAGCTTGAAGCCCACCACGCGAGGAATCAGCATGGAAATGGGCTGGCCCAGCATGGCCGCCTCGGCCTCGATACCGCCCACGCCCCAGGCAACGACGCCCAAACCATTGACCATAGGAGTATGCGAGTCGGTCCCGACACAGGTATCGGGGTAAGCCGCCGTGATGCCCTCGCCCGGCTGCGTAAACACCACGCGCGAAAGATGCTCCAGGTTGACCTGGTGCACAATGCCGGTTCCCGGGGGGACGACCTTGAAGTCATCAAAGGCATTCTGCCCCCAGCGCAGGAACTGGTAACGCTCTATATTGCGGCCATATTCGATGTCGACGTTGCGCTGGAAAGATTGATTGGTGCCAAACGCATCCACAATAACCGAGTGGTCGATAACCAGCTCAACCGGCGCCAGCGGGTTGATGCGACTGGGATCGCCGCCCAAATCCTGCATGGCTTCGCGCATGGCCGCCAAGTCGACAACTGCCGGCACACCGGTAAAGTCTTGCAGGACCACGCGCGCAGGCGTGAATGCGATTTCTCGATTGGGTTCCGCATTGGCATCCCAACCGGCCAGGGCCCGTATGTCGTCCGCCGTGATGTCGGAGCCGTTTTCGGTACGCAGGAGATTCTCGAGGAGGATCTTGAGGCTGTAAGGAAGGCTCGCTACGTCCAGGCCGGCCTTTGCTACGGCGTCCAGACGGTATATTTCATAAGACTTCCCTGCAACGTCCAAGACGCTTTTAGCGCCGAACGAATCGATACTGGCCATAACGGAATCCTCCTGTGTATTGGGCATACCCGACTACTGGTGAGATTCCCACCATATCACGATCGAGACTGGCGATAAAGAATGGGCTTACTGTTCTTTGGTGATGTTGTTATTGGTTTCTTAAGAAGGCGCGCACGGGCAGGTGGCGGGGCGGCTTAATGGTCACGGTCCGGCAAGCCGGACTTCCCGGCTATCAGCACGGATCAGGGCGGCCGCGAAACTCGGCGGATGGATAGCCCCCCGGGCTATCCAAAGCACCCGCCTCAAACAGTCGCGGCCTTGCATCCCTGATCCGCACTGACAGCCGGCGTGCCCAATGCGCCACCCCGCCACCTGCCCGTGCACGCCTTTTGCAATCTATCCAATTGATCCACGCTGCCTTGCCGTGGCCTCGGACTCTGAAGTACCGGGGTCGATCTTGAACGGGGGACAGAGAGAAGGTGCATGCGCGAGACCTCGCTTTGAATCATTGTCAGTCAATACGGACCGCCGAATCCACCTCGCCCAATAGTCCTTCACAAAACCGGAGTGCCGATCAAGCGGCCAAGCCTGCAGTCCAGCGGGACGTCAGTATCACTGCGTCAATTATCTCCATCGGAGGCCTGGGGTGGGTGGGGCTGGCTGGGCGGCTTTAGGGCACGCCTTGTGGCAGTGTCGCGGCGGGGAGGCAAGCCTGCGGCTGACCGAGCAACGCGCTTGTCGGGGCACTGCCCCGACGTTGCGAGTTCCGCAGGCGCCCCGCCGTGGCGCTGACGCAAGGTTTGCCCCGGCGCAAGCCGGGGCCGTGACCGTCGAGCCCAGCCAGCCCCACCCACCTCAGGCCGGGTTTAGAAAACGACAGTGAAGTGCCAGCCTCAGAAAGACTAATCAGTCCAAAAGAAACATCGAATCAAAAGGAAAACGCGAACAATTTCCTCAATGACCGTCATAGCCTCAGCCTAATCCCCTATGAAACGCACTCATTGTTCGCTTTAATGGAACTATGTTTCCCGCAAACCAGGGTTTATCCCTAGTGATTCGATCTGCATACTGGAACCCATCGAGACACACATTGCCGGCCACAAGCCAGCATCCCGATACCTTAATCCATCTACCTCATTGGAGTTCAGTATGAAAACCGTAGCCACCACCCTCATCATCTCCGCAGCCATGTTTGCAGGGGCAGCACAAGCCGAGCAAACCACCACAGTCACCCGCGCTCAAGTCGTTGCCGAGCTTCAGCAAGCCCGTGAAAGCGGCCAGCTTACCCGCGGCGAACTCAACTACCCGCCAGCAATCGTTTCCAGCGAAAGCAAAAGCCGCGACCAAGTACTGGCCGAACTGGCAGCCGCACGCGCCGCTGGTGAACTAAGCCAAGGCGAACTGGACTATCCGCCCGTCGCAGCCGCTGAAAGCACCAAGACCCGCGCTCAAGTCGTCAACGAACTGCACGAGTACCTGGCGTCCGGCAATGTTGATCAAATCGAGGCTTGATCGCCCCGTGCAGCGCCCGCCTTCGGCGCTGCACGCCCCCTTCACCAAGGCAGCGCCATTCAGGTGGCCTGCTGCGCCCGATCACGGCAATGATTAACCTGCTCGGCAAGCGACGTCATGTTGGAAAGCACCGTATAGAAAGCGCCTTTCAAGGCCATCATGCGTTCTGTGTCGCCCGCTGAAAGGCGGCCCTCATCGACCGTTACGTCCATGTGCTCTGAAAGCTCCTTATAGCGGCCCCATACATCCCTCAAGTCGGTGCACTCCTGGCCAGACTCTATCGCGTCGGCCGCCACTTTCAGCCATCGAGCCATATCGTCCGCCAGATCCACCAGCGCCATCTTGTGCCGTCCTAGCAGTTCCTCCGAAATAGGCTCATCGCTGTAGCGGTCCAGTAGCGTCAGCGTATAGCGGAAGCGCTCGATCTCCGGTAGGAGCGCGTCGACAGAGAATCCATGGCGCATGATGGGGGCCTTTGCTTCGATCCGAGCCTGACGCGACATTTCACGCGCGCCGTCCAGGGCTCTGCCGATAAGACGGTCGGAACTGCGGTTCTTGCCCTCGCGCCCTCCCACCAGACAGCTCGTACACTCGACCACAAAGTCGCCACAAGATCGCAAGGCCGCAGCCAGATAAGCTTGCTGGGATCGACATGCCGACATGGGCAGGACAGCAAAAGCCGCAGCTATCCCGCAACTGGAGCCAACGACGATTGCCACTACCTTCTTGAAAGCGCCCTCGACCAGTGCGAACTCCGGCGCAACGGCAATGATGGTCACGGTCACCAACCCGTATCCCAAAATCGGCCAGCGTGCCGTCAAGACGCTCATGAAGCCGACACCTATCACCAGCGCGAGTGCGCTACGCCAGTTGCCCTCGCCAAGCACCATAACGAGCAACACCGCAAGCGCGGCGCCCAATAGTGCGCCCGCCATGCGCCCCAGTGCGGCGCTAACGGTCCCGCCTATGCTGGCCTGGACGACAAAGAGCGATGAAAACACCGCCCACGATATGTTCTCGGGATCAACGATGCTACCCACAACGTAAGCGAGCAATACAGCGCTTGCGGTCTGCACGGGTATTCGAACCTCGTCGTACCGCAACCATCTCTTGATGGCATCCCGATAGTTTCGAAAAATTTGCATGCGACGTAGAGGCAACTGCCATGCCGTCTTTTGGTCAGGCACTACATTTGCTGCCCTTCGCAAGGTTGACCAATAAACTTTGAGGAGAATCGTATGTCTGAATTACCTGAGCGCCCGGACAATTCCTCAGCGCCGTCCGCAACCGATCCGGGCAATAAGACGCGTGACCAGCCGGCGCCGGACACCGCCAAATCGGACGTCGAGCCACAGCACAAGGCCACACGTTTCGACGGGAACCCCAATCCGCAAGCGTCCGAGGATGCCCCTTCCGGACTGAGCCCGCGCGACGACACGCCCGCCTTCCTGGAAAAGAAGCCCTCTGGAAAATAACCCACTTATCTGAAGAGCATGCATGAATGCCCTGTTCACGGATCGGGCAGATGCCGGCCGGCAGTTGGCCGACGCTTTGCTACAAGATTACGGGCGCCATGGCAACTTGCTGGTACTGGGGCTGCCTCGTGGCGGCGTGCCCGTCGCCTACGAAGTTGCGGCAAGGTTGCATGCGCCGTTGGATGTGCTGGTGGTGCGCAAGCTGGGCGCGCCCATGAACCGGGAATATGCCATGGGCGCCATCGCCCCGGGAGGCATCACCATACTGAAACAGGATGTGGTATGCGCATTGAACATCCGGCAGGAAGCCATCGCCCAGGTAATAGAGATCGAAAGCGCGGAGCTGGACCGTCGGGTGGATGCGTATCGCGGTGATCGGCCACCCCCTGTGGTCGCCGATAGAACCATCATTGTCGTGGACGATGGGCTTGCGACGGGATCCACCATGCAGGCAGCCATCATGGCCATACGCCAACAAGATCCGGCCCTGATTGTGGCTGCGGTGCCAGTTGCATCGTCGGAGGCTCACCAGTTAATTCGCCGGGAGGCCGATCGTATTGTGTGCCTGGCCACCCCGGCCATATTTCGTGCCGTGGGCCTCTGGTATGTGAGCTTCCCCCAAACCAGCGACGCACAGGTCACCGAGTTGCTCGCCAGAAGCAGGAGCGCCTAGCACTCGGGTACGACAATTGCCTTGATGCGCATGTCCGAGCATGCCTAACCACGAGGTGTCTTATGCCTTCCAAGTCTGAACAGCCGCAAACGGATGTCCGCAAGGATTCTTTCCAGAAGGAAACCAGTGAGAAGGATCACCAAAAAGTAAAGAACAAGATCAAGGGCGAACATCGATCGATGATGAACGCGCCAGTGGATCCGAACTCGCCAACCACGAAGGCGAATTTTCCGCCCGGACTGGAAGCGGAAGATGCGGCCGACCCGGGCCGAGCCACGCCGGACGCTCCGCCGGTGGATAATCGGTCAGGAAGCTCTGAGGACTCACGCTGAACGCTGGACTTCGTCGCGCTCGGCATGGTGCCGGGAAGCAATCCAGTGACCCGTGGCCATGACCAGGGCCGCACAGAAAACTTCGACCGCCACCTTGGTAAGCGTATCGGGTGGCCCGAAAAAACGGAAGACAAAAACGTCGGTCAGCAGCATGCCGCCGGCTATCCAGCCGAGCAGGCCGGCGCCCAAGGTGACGATGATGGGAAAGCGATCGAGCAAGCGCAGCAATAGTGTGCTGCCCCAGATAATGATGGGAACACTGACGAGTAAGCCAAAGATGATCAGGGTCATTTGATGATCAGCGTGTGCGCGTTGCGCCGCGCCAGCGATCGCCACCACGTTATCCAGGCTCATGACAAAGTCGGCGGCAATAATCGTCTTGATGGCAGTCAGCAAAGAACTGCTTCCCTGGATATCGCCGGTGTGCTCTTCAGGTATCAATAGCTTGATGCCGATCCAGAGCAACAGCAGCCCGCCTACGATTTTAACGAAAGGTAGCGCCAGCAAGGTCAGCGCGAAGAAGATCAACACGACCCGAAGTGCGATCGCCCCCCCGGTGCCCCACAGTATGCCTTGCATGCGCCGCTTGGGTGGCAGATTGCGACATGCCAGCGCGATAACCACGGCGTTGTCTCCGCCCAGCAGGACATCGACCATAATAATTTGGAATACGGTGATCCAGCTAAGCTCTTGGAAGAACGCGATCATGTCGGCCTCGTGGCTGTGCAGCCGGATAGGGATGGTCCGGCCACCTACATATTACGATATGTATCCATAGTATTCCCCCAGCGGGCTCGTGGCAAGGACGCTAGATCACGCCTCGGCGGCGCAGTTCGTCACGGCTTGCCTCGCTGATCCCCATGGACTCAAGCAGGCTGTCGGTATGCTCGCCCAGCAGCGGGGCCTCGCGCCTGACGCGTCCGGGCGTACTTCCCAGCTTGGGAATAATGCCAGGGACATCCACCCGCTTGCCGTCGGGCAAGGTGCTTTCGAGAATCATGTCGCGTTCCCGGTAATGCGGATCCGCAGCAATATCTTCAGCCGTATAGATGCGCCCCACTGGCACTCTGGCAGCGTTAAGCACGTCCAGCACTTCTTGCAGCCCCCGTTGCATCGTCCACTGTCCTATGGCGGCGTCAATTTCGGATGCACGACTTGCCCGCCCATCGTTTTGCGCGAGTTCCGGGTCTTCTGCGAGATCGTTGCGCCCTATCGCCTGCATCAGGCGCTTGAAGATGCTGTCGCCGTTACCGGCAACCAGTGCGTACTTTCCATCGCGGCACGGGTAGGCATTGCTGGGGGCGATACCCGGCAGGCTGCTGCCGGACGGCTCACGCACGGCACCGAAGGCACTGTACTCGGGCAGCAAACTTTCCATCATGTTGAAGACTGACTCGTACAGGGCCACATCTATCATTTGCCCCTGGCCGCCGGCCTTGCTGCGATGGATCAGCGCCATCAGCACCCCGATGACGCCATGCAGGCCTGCCAGGGAATCCCCAATGGAGATCCCCGCCCGCACAGGCGGGCGTCCCGGCTCGCCGCAAAGATAACGCAGGCCGCCCATCGCTTCGCCGATCAGTCCAAAGCCAGGCAAGTCGCGATAAGGCCCCGTTTGTCCATAGCCCGAGACGCGCAGCATGATCAAGCGCGGATTCAGCGTCTGCAGGGCTTCCCAGCCCATGCCCCAGCCTTCCAGAGTCCCAGGCCTGAAGTTCTCGATCAGGACATCGGCTTCGGCGATCAGCCTGCGGGCGATGTCCTGGCCTTCCGGTTGACGCAAGTCCAGCGTGACCGAGCGCTTGTTGCGGGACTGCACCTGCCACCAGACCGATGTGCCCTCATGCAGCAAGCGCCATTTGCGCAAGGGATCGCCGGTTACCGGCGGTTCGAGCTTGATGACGTCCGCACCGAAGTCGCCCAGTATCTTGCCTGCGAATGGGCCGGCTATCAGTTGCCCCATCTCGATGACCTTGATGCCTTCCAGAGGAAGCGCGCCGCTGGTTGATGTCTTCATGCGAACCTTACGAACAAGAATCTACCGCGCCGGAGCAGCCAGCGCACGATCAAGGAAATCCAGGCGGTCCTGGCCCCAGAAAGACTCCCCGTTGTATTCATACCAGGGGGCACCAAAAACCTTCAAGTCGATGGCTTCTTGGGTATAGCGCTCGAGAAGTGGGGCCCCGTTCTCGTGCGCGGCGTAAACGGCGTCGCCATTCAATCCACTTTCATTAGCAAGCTGAATCAAGGTGTCGGTGTCGGCGATGTCGCGCTCCTCTGCCCAGACAGCTCGCAACATTGCGCCGGCCAACCGCAGGGCGCTGTCGTTTCCGTGTGCCTGTGCGACCGAGATGATCATCTTCGAGGCGGCCAAATCATCCACCGGGAAATGCTTGGGGTGCAGCGTGAGGGGCAAGCCAAGGTAATCAGACCAGCGCTGCAACTCTACCAGCCGATAAGCTTGGCGCTGGACGGGACGCTCGTTGAGCGGCAACCCGCCCGAAATCGGGAAGACCGCCTGGGTCAGTCCGAATGGCCGGGGCTCTATCGCGGCCCCATGCTTGCGGGCAAGCTCGAGCAAGCGCTCGTGTCCCAGGTAGGTCCAGGGTGACTTGGGCACGAGATAGTAGCGTATTGTCTTCATTGGTGTCTCTGTATCGCAGCGCTAACGCACCAGGACCTTCATCATAGCGCCCCTTCTCGGGATTTCCCGAGTTCCGTGGGTCGACATTAGCAGGCATCATGATGCTTTGATGTTTGATCAAAGATAGCATGGCGTCCCATATTGATATTCAGCCGGTGGTCCATACCTCGGTCAACGAAGCGGTGTACTGTCGCTTGCGCGATCACTTGATGCGCGGTGACTACGCCGCCGGCGATGTCCTTGGCATACAAGACCTGGCCGATGCTTTCGGCACCAGCGCCATGCCGGTACGCGAGGCATTGCGCAGGCTGGCCGCGCAAAAAGCCCTCGAACCCATGAAAAGCCGCTCCATGCGGGTGCCGGTCATTTCACGCGAACGTCTGCAAGACATTCGACGGGCGCGGGTACTCATCGAGGGCACGGTAACCGGCTGGGCGGTAAACCACATCAGCGCCGACGAACTGTCCCGTCTACGTGTACTGGCCGAACAGATCGGCGCATCGCTGAACCAGGCGGGCGCCATCGACTACGGGCTGGAAAGCAACCAGCAATTTCATTTCACGATCTACCGGGCGGCCAAGTCAGATTCCATGATGGCCATGATAGAAAGCCTTTGGCTGCAGTCGGGCCCGTATCTACGGGCAACGCGCAAGCTCATGCATTCGGAAGAGCGCCCCTCCAGCGAGCTGCATGCCCGCATCGTCGATGCCATGGCAAGAGGCGACGCCGAAGAGGCCCGCGCCGCCATGGAAAGCGATATTTGCTGGCCCTTCGATAAACTACTGGCCGAGCGCGCTGCGCTGGCCGAATCCAGCTTTTAAGCAAGGCCTTGCCACACACTATGTCACTACATAAACATCGTTCGCGCATGGTTACCCAGGGCTTGTCCCGCGCCCCCCACCGAGCCTTTCTGCGTGCCACCGGATTCGATGACGACGCGCTCAACAAGTCTATTGTTGGGATCGTCAGCACCCAGGGCGAGAACACGCCATGTTCCATGGGCCTGGCTCCTCAGGCTGATCGCGCGCGCCTGGGCGTGGCCGCCGGCGGCGGCGTTCCCGTCAGCTTCACGACGATTTCCATTTCGGATGGCACCTCGATGAATCATGCCGGCATGCGCATGAGCCTGCTGTCCCGGGAAACCATCGCGGATAGCGTCGAGCTGGTCGTGCGCGGCCATGCCTACGACGGCCTGGTGGCCTTGGCCGGCTGCGACAAAACGCTGCCCGCCATGATGATGGCCATGGTGCGGCTTAATGTGCCGGCCGTCTTTCTGTATGGCGGGGCAACCCTGCCGGGCCACGCATTGGGCCAGCAGGCCACCATACTGGACACCATCGAAGCGGTGGGCCGCGTGCAGGACGGCAAGATGTCCCGTGCAGATCTCACCCTGATGGAGCGCAGTTGCATCCCCTCGGCAGGCGCCTGCCCCGGCCAGTTCACTGCCAACACCATGGCCATGGTAGGCGAGGCCTTGGGCTTGTCGATGCTGGGTTCAGCCATGTTGCCCAATGTATACAGCGAGCGCCTGGCCATCGCCCAGCGTGCCGGCGAACAAGTCATGCGTACGCTGGAGCAGGGCGGCCCTCTGCCACGCCAACTGGTCACGCGAGCCAGCATCGAGAATGCCTGTGCCGCCGTGGCCGCCACGGGAGGCTCGACCAATGCCGCGCTGCACATCCCCGCCATTGCTCACGAGGCCGGCATCCGGTTTACGCTGGACGATGTTGCCGAAGTTTTTGCCCGTACGCCGCTGATTGCCGACTTGCAGCCCGGCGGCCGTTACCTGGCACGCGATCTGCATGAAATCGGCGGCGTGCCGGTGGTCCTGAAGGCGCTGCTGGACGGCGGCTTTATTGACGGCACCGTGCTGACCCTGGACGGCCGGACGCTAAGCGAGGCATTGGCCGACGCACCGGAACCCGACGGCAAGGTGGTGCGCGGCTGTGCCGATGCCCTGCATGCATCGGGCGGGGTAACCGTACTGAAAGGCAACCTCGCCCCGCAGGGCGCCTTGCTCAAGATTGCCGGCTTGAAATCATTGACCTTCTCGGGCCCGGCGCGCGTCTTCGAAACCGAAGACGCCTGCATGAAAGCCGTATCGCAGCGTGGCTATCAAGCCGGAGAGGTATTGGTCATCCGCAACGAAGGCCCCAAGGGAGGGCCCGGCATGCGCGAGATGCTCAGCGTGACCGCCGCCCTGTATGGGCAAGGCATGGGCGAGCGCGTTGCCCTGCTGACCGACGGGCGGTTCTCGGGTGCCACGCGGGGCATGTGTATCGGCTATGCCAGCCCCGAAGCGGCGGCGGGCGGTCCCATAGGTTTGATTCGCGACGGCGACATCATACATATCGATGCCATCAAGAATACGCTTGAGGTGGACCTTAGCGCCACCGAACTGGAAGCCCGTCGTGCGGCCTACATACCCCCGGTTCCACAGCGCCTGGCGGGCGCGCTCGAAAAGTACGCCTTGCTGGTGCGCTCCGCCCACGAGGGCGCTGTCACGCATTCGGGCAATGTAGAGTGGCCTTATGAAACGCCGGAGGAAGAATGAAGCTGGCGGCCAATCTCAGCTTGCTTTATCCGGGGTTGCCGCTACCCGAGAAAGCCGCTGCCGCTGCGCGCGACGGATTTGCCGCCATCGAGTTGCTGGATCCCTATACGTCGGACAGTGCCGATTTGCATGCCGTGTTGCTCCAGCACGGTTTGACGCTGGCTTTGATCAACACCCCCATGGGCGCCCCAGGGGAAAAAGGCCTGGGCTGCATACCGGGCCGCGAAGACGAGTTCAGGGCGGGTGTGTCGCGGGCCCTGGACGTCTGCGCCGCCACGGGTTGCCGCAGCATCCATGCCATGGCTGGTGCACCGCCGGACGGCAGCTCCCGCAAGGCCTGCCGGGAAACGCTGCTAGCCAACCTGCGCCAGGCTGCCCCCATGGCGGCCGAGGCGGGCGTAACCCTCACTCTGGAGGCGCTCAACCGACATGACGCCCCTGGCTATTTCTACCATCTGCCCACGGAGGCGGCCGAAATCGTAGCGGCCGTCAACCACCCCGCCCTACGCCTGCAGTTCGATTTCTATCATGCACAGCGAGAGCAACTGAATGTGGACCGCGCATTACAAGAGGTTTTGGCCTGGGTCCATCACGTGCAGATTGCCCATCCCGAACAACGACAAGAACCCGACCCTTCTGATCCCCCGGTGGCGGCCGCCCTGCGCACCTTGCGCCGCGCAGGCTATACCGGCTGGATAGGGTGCGAATACCGCCCCAAGGGCGACACCACCGCCGGCCTCGGCTGGCGCGATGCCTACCAAACCATCATCACCGATGCCGTATAACACCAAGGAGACCCTATGAAACTCATCGCTACCGCAGTCCTCGCCGGCGTGGCCCTGGCCGCTTCCCTGCCAGTCCAGGCGCAAAAGAAAACGCAGCTTACCGTTTCAAGCTGGCTGCCTCCCACACACGCTGTCGTCGCCGATTTCCTGGTTCCATGGGGCGAAGAGATTACAGCCGCCACTGATGGACGCGTCACCTTGCGCATACTGCCCAAGCCCGTAACAAACCCGCCAGGGCATTACGATGCCGTACGCGACGGTCTGGTGGACATTACATTTGTGTCCCATGCCTATTACCCCGGCCGTTTTGAACTGACCAAGTTCGCCGTGATGCCCTTCTCGGGCAACACCGCAGAGTCGCGCTCGGTAGCCGCCTGGAATACCTACGAAAAGTACCTGCTCGGGGCAAACGAGCATGAAGGCGTACGCCTGCTGGGCATGTATGCACATGGCCCGGGTATGGTCTTCACCACCGACAAGTCCGTCGCCAAGATTGAAGACTTCCAGGGCCTGAAGATACGGGTCGGCGGCGGCATGGCGGCGGATGTCGCCAAGGCCGTGGGCGTGTCGCCTATTGCCAAGCCGGCCCCGGAATCCTACGAGCTGCTAAGCACCGGCGTGGTGGACGGCGTGTTCTTTCCGGCCGAGACGCTGGTGTCCTTCAAGCTGGACTCCGTCATCGAAAACGTCACGATCTTTCCAGGCGGCCTGTATTCCGACACGCATGCCGTCATCATGAATGAAGACGCCTTCAAGCGCCTGTCCGAGCAAGACCAGGCCGCCATCCTGAAGGTGTCGGGCAGCCACTTGGCGAGCCTGGCGGGGCGTGCCTGGGATAAACACGATGCTGTGGCCCACAAACTTCTGGACGGCGGCAGCATTAAAGTCATCAAGGCAGACGACGCGCTGGTACAGGCAGTTCGCGAGCGGACCAAAAGCTTTGAACAAACCTGGCTCGACGCCGCCGCCGCCAAGGGCTTGGACGGCCCCGCAGCTCTGGCCGCTTTCCGCAGCGAGATCAAGGAACTGGACAGCAAGTAAGTACGCATCCGGCATGGCCTTTGGCAACGACTACCTGGACGACCATTGAAACTATTGAACTGCGCAATCGTCATGGCGCTAAAGGCCATCGCCGTGCTGGGCTTGTGCTTCATGAGCCTGCTGACCGTGGTGGACGCCACGGGCCGGTACATCTTCAACCACCCCATCATCGGCTCGGTCGAGTTGACCGAACTGCTGATGGTGACGGTTATTTTCAGCAGCATCCCCCTGATGACGCGCAGCCGCGGTCACATTACGGTGGACAGCTTCAGTCAATTATTCTCGGCCCATGCCCAGCGCATGCAAGACCACATCGCCAACTTGATCTCGCTGGTGGTCAGCGCATTTCTTGCCTGGGTAACCTTGAATAAGGCGCAAACAACAGCGGCCTACGGTGACATCACCGCCATGCTCAGCATCCCGCTGGCTCCTTTCGTCTATTTAATGGCGGCCTTGCTGATGCTGGATGCCGCCTATCACGCCGCCAACCTGGTATCCGGGCTGCGCGGAAACACTGCGGAGGCCGGCCATGACTGAGGCGCTACTGGCCCTGGCCGCCATGTTGGGTCTGATTCTGGTGCGCGTGCCCGTTGCCTTTGCCATGGCACTGGTGGGCTTTGTGGGTCTGGGATTGTTCCGCAACTGGCCTTCCGCCTATGCCATGGCTGGTTCGGTCATCTACGAAAGCGGTTTCCAATACCTGCTGTCCGTCCTGCCGCTCTTCATCCTGATGGGAAACTTCATCACCGAGTCGCGCATGTCTCGCGAGCTGTATGCCGCAGCGCATACTATGCTGGGGCACCGCCGCGGCGGACTGGCCATGTCCACCATTGTGGCCTGCGGCGGCTTCGGTGCCATCTGCGGGTCCAGCCTGGCCACTGCGGCGACCATGTCCAAAGTGGCGTATCCCGAAATGCGGCGCCTGGGCTACAGCCAGGAGCTCGCTGCTGGATCGATAGCAGCAGGCGGCACGCTGGGCATCCTGATTCCCCCGTCCATCATCATGGTGGTGTACTGCCTGCTGACTGAGCAAAGCATAGGAAAAATGTTCGCAGCAGGAGTCCTGCCTGGGCTGCTTGCCATCTGTTTCTACTTGCTGGCCGTGCGTTGGGTCATACGCCGCAATCCGGCCGCCGGTCCGCAAGGCGAACGCAGCACCTGGCGGCAAAGAGGCAAGGCACTAAAGCAAGTCTGGGCCGTGCTGGCATTGATCACCATGCTTATGGTGGGCATCTACGGCGGCGTCTTCACCGCCGCCGAGGCAGCCGGGATCGGGGCGTTTCTGGGCTTTCTGTTTGCCTGGACTCGCAAAACACTGACCTGGGCGTCCTTTGTCGAGGTGGTGGTGGAGTCTGCCAAGACCACGGGCATGATCTTCATGGTGATGATAGGCGCGCTGATGCTTGCCAATTTCATCAACTTCACATCGTTGCCGCAAGACCTGCTCGACATGGTTGATCACTTCAATCTCAGCCCGCTGGCCGTGATTTTCATGATTGCCGCGATCTATATCGTGCTGGGATGCGTACTGGAAAGCATGTCCATGATACTGCTGACCGTACCGGTGTTCTATCCGCTGGTGCAAAGCCTGGGGTTTGACCTGATCTGGTTCGGCATCATCGTGGTGGTCGTGACGGAAATCAGCTTCATTACGCCGCCCTTTGGCATGAACGTATTCGTACTGCGCGGCCTGCTGCCCGGTGTCAGCACACAAACCATCTTTCGCGGGGTCATGCCTTTCGTGATCAGCGATATTTTCCGGCTGATGGTGCTGATTTTTATCCCCGCGATTTCTCTGTACCTGCCGTCGTTCGTCAAGTAGATGGCGGCAGGATATCCAGCACGAGCTCCGACGGCCGACATAGCCGGGTACCTGCGGGCGCAACCACAATGGGCCGATTGATCAGGATGGGGTGGGCCATCATGGCGTCAAGTAAGGCATCATCCGACAGCGCGGCATCGGCCAGGCCCAGCTCGGTATACAGGCTTTCCTTTTGACGCATGGCCTCGCGCACGGAAAGGCCGGCGTCGCTGATCAGCTTTTGCAGCACATCGCGGCTGGGCGGAGCCTGTAAGTATTCAATGACGGTGGGCTGGATGCCGGCCTTGCGTATCAGGTCCAGCGTGTTGCGCGACGTTCCGCACTTGGGATTGTGGTAGATAGTGACATTCATGCATCGATTCTACTCATAAGAAGGATGGCGCGCCAAGACGCGGTGGCCTCAAGGCGCGGCCATCGCCGGCGCCGGCAATACACTGCGTCCGCCGGCGGTCTCGTCGATGACAGCCAGCCAATCCGCTACAAATCTATTCATGCCGAAACGCTCCTGGGCGGTCTTGCGGCCGGCCTCGCCCCAGCTGCGCGCCAGTGCGGGCTCAGCAATCAATTGCCGCATGACGTCCACGATCTTGTTCATGTCGGTATGAACGTAGCCGTTCGTTCCGTTCACAATCACCGTCGGGAGTTCCGTCGCCGCCACCCCCACCACCGGCATGCCGATCAACATCGCTTCCACCAGAGCCAATCCCAGGCTCGTATATCGGATGGGGGTATAGAAAAAGCGGTAGGGCGCCATGGTCGCGGCAACGCTAAGGTTGGACACTTCGCCCAAGCCACCCATCTGCTCGCTTTGCATGCCGATCAGATCCAGCGGCACGCGATCACGGCTCCATGCAAACAGGTCCGCCCCCATGCGTCGACCTCGGCCGGGCAGACCGTTGATGACCGTGATACCCGCCGCGCGCTCACCGGTATATGACACCTGCGGGTCCACCGGTACACCGTGTTCTATGACGCGCGTGGGCATGGCGCCGGCATCCCAGTTCAAGGCGTTGTAGTGCGTCACGTGCACCAGGAGGCCGCGATCATGCTGAAACCAATGTTGGGTATCGACGGGATACGGCCGAGGCGGATCGTGCTCGATATAGATGCTCGGCAAGGCGCGCTGCGAGGCGGTCAGCAGCTGCAAGGCGTCCTCTTCGTAAGCGGCCCGCGACTGATAAATAATACAATCGAAGTCTTCGTGGACGAGCTCATCGGCATTGACCTGGCGCATGTTGTCGCCCCATGGGATCTTCGTGCCCAAGGGCGAGTAACCAGGCTTGCCGTCCGCCCGTACGGGAACAATGAACTCATGCGGTACCTGCGACAATGCGTACAGGTAATTGCCATGGACATGCCAGGTAAGGATGCGTAGCCGCCTCCCGGCTGTCTGATAAATATTATCCACCGGCTCCTCCAATGTTGATGTTTGCATCGTGGCTGGCAAGCAACTTCTATACCGATCGGTGGGCAACAGGAGAACTCCCTCATGCGTTACAGGAAATTCGGCCGTACCGGCCTCTTTGTTTCGGAACTGTGCCTGGGTACCATGACCTTTGGTGGGCAAAGCGGGATGTGGTCCCAGATCGGCGCCGTCGAGCAGTCGGACGCCGATGGTCTGGTCGGGCGCGCGCTGGATGCCGGCATCAACTTCATTGACACGGCTGACATCTACGCCGACGGGCGATCCGAAATCATTACCGGGCAGACGTTAAAGAACCTGAGAGTTGCACGCGAAGATGTCATCGTCGCAACCAAGGTGCACGGCGAAACCGGCACCAAAGGTGTAAATGCTCGAGGCCTGTCGCGCCACCACATCATGGACGGCATCAAGGCCAGCCTGTCGCGGCTGCAACTGGATCATGTCGATCTGTATCAAGTCCACGGATTCGATCCGGCAACGCCCATGGAAGAGGCACTGCGAGCCATGGACGACCTGACGCGGCACGGTCATGTGCGCTATGTGGGCGTGTCCAACTGGGCCGCCTGGCAAATCATGAAGGCGCTGGGTATTTCCGAGCGCCTGGGGCTGGCCAGCTTCGCATCCTTGCAAGCCTATTACACGGTGGCGGGCCGCGACCTCGAACGCGAACTGATCCCCATGCTGGAAAGCGAAGGGCTGGGCCTGATGGTATGGAGTCCGCTTGCCGGTGGGCTGCTTAGCGGCAAATACGATCGCAACACCGAGTCTACCGATGGCGGCCGCCGCACACAGTTCGACTTCCCTCCCGTAGACAAAGCGCGTGCCTATGATTGCATCGACGTCATGCGCCAGCTTGCCGCCCAGCGGGGCGTCTCGGTTGCGCAGATTGCACTGGCCTGGGTGCTGCATCAAAAATCGGTTACCAGCGTCATTGTGGGCGCCAAGCGCATTGAACAGCTGGACGACAATATCGCTGCAACGCAGGTCAAGCTCTCCACCGACGACCTCGATCGACTTGACGCGGTCAGTGCGCTCGCACCAGAGTATCCGGGATGGATGGTCGATCGGCTGGGTGCAACACGCCGCCAGCAGATGCAGCAATCGGACGATAGAAGCTAGCGTCTACCGGTCAGCGCCGGTGCGATATCCTCCAGTGCACGCCTTTCGGCATCCACCCCGTAACGCAGGGCGATCAACCCCGCCGCGATCACCAATAGCGCGCCCAGACCGTATCCAGCCACGACAGCCCACCGCTCCCCCGTTTCGATCAGCGCGCCGAACAATAGGGGGCCGGCCAGGCCGCCGGCCCCAGTACCGACGGCATAAAAGAGAGAGATGGCCAGAGCACGCATCTCCAGCGGGAAGACCTCACTAACCGTCAAATAGGCAGAGCTCGCCGCAGCCGAAGCCAGAAAGAACACTAAGGACCAGCACAATGCCTGGCTGCGCGCGTCCAGCAGGCCAGCCATGAATGCCCAGCCCGTCAGTGCCAGACCGATCCCGGCCAACACATAGGTCAGCGCAATCATCTTGCGACGGCCTATTCTGTCGAATAAAGGACCCAACAATAATGGGCCCAGGACGTTGCCCAGGGCAAAAGGAAAAATATAGAGACCCACCAGCGTATCGGGCACAGCATAGAAACGGGTCAATACCAGCGCATAGGTGAAGAAGATGGCGTTGTAGAAAAACGCCTGCGAGACCATCAGGGCCAGCGCAACGACGCTGCGCCGCCGATAGGTATGTAGCAGGACCTGCATGATTTCCGCCAGGCGCGGTGGCGCGCGCCAACCCATGCTGACCCCGGCTGCAACTGGGACGGCAGGCAAGATTCCGTACTGTCTATGCACGCGCCGCTCGATATCCGCCACGATGTCTTCAGCCGCCTGGATGCGCCCATGGGTCAACAGCCAGCGAGGGCTCTCGGGCACGTCCCGCCGTACCAAAGCAATGGCAATGGCCAGCACGGCACCCAAAATAAAACCCAGCCGCCACCCCCACTCCACCGGTATCAGCGCCTCGTCCAGAACCAGCAAACTGAGCCCCGCACCCAACGCCGCGCCGAGCCAGAAGCTTCCATTGATGGCCAGGCTGACGCGGCCTCGTACGCGCGCCGGCATGAGTTCGTCGATGGCGGAATTAATGGCCGCGTACTCGCCCCCTATGCCCAGGCCAGTTGCAAAGCGGCACAGCAGGAAGAACCACGTTTCGGTTGAGAACCCAGTGGCCAGTGTTGCCAGCATATATACCGCCAAGGTGACAAGAAACAGCTTCTTGCGGCCCCAGACATCGGCCATGCGGCCGAACACCAGCGCGCCTATGACCGCGCCTGCGATATACAAAGAACCAGCCAAGCCGACGTCCGTCGCCGTCAGGCCCAATGTTTCGGGGCGTTCCAGTATGCTGCCGAACGAGCCGACCAGCGTCACTTCCAGGCCATCCAACATCCAGGCCACGCCCAGCGCAATGACGACTCGCCAATGCCAGGCAGACCAGGGCAACCGGTCCAGGCGAGCAGGTATATTGGTGTCGGTTGAAGTAATAGCTGCTACCTCCGGGTGTGCGGCGTGCCGATGAGTAAAATAATAAGGGCAAGAGAGCGGAAGCTGCACCAGAGCCGGCCGCCTGCCCATACGCCGTTTGACGGGCACAGCTCTTGCTGGCGTCAGCTTTTATCCCATGCCGCACCACCCTTTTTCAGGAGTGCTCAATGAGCATACTGCGCAGCCTGCCCGAACAGGTGGACTTTGAAGCGCCTGCCCTAGCTGCCGCCGGGCTGGGTCAGTGGGAGATCGATCTGTCCTCCGATTCAGCGCGCTGTTCGCCGCGCGCTGAAGCGCTGTTGGGCCTTGCGCAAGGACCCAGCCCCCGGACGCTGTCCTCGTTGCTTGATGCCTTCATCCCTGAAGACCGCTCGGCAATCGCCGCTGCGTTTTCGATGGTTCGCAGCACAGGTTGCCTGCAATTCGAACGTCGCATACGCCACGCCATCGACGGGACGATACGTTGGCTCCATGTAAAAGGGGGACTCAGTGAAGACGCATCGGCTCCGGCGAGGTTAATGGGCATCGTTGCCGACGTAACGGAATGGCGATCGCACCAGGAAAGGCGACACCAGTCAGAAAGTATGGCGGCCATCAGTCATGTTTGCGGACGCATCGCGCATGATTACAACAATTTCCTGATGGCGGTCGGGACCAATCTGGAAATGTACGAGGAACAAGTCACAGGCAGCGAACGTGCCAGGCGTTTTTACGATGCGGCTCAAGACGGACTGCAGCGCGGCGCGCGCTTTAATGAAAGCCTCATGAGCCTTGCCGGCCGCCACCAATTGCATCTGGCTCCGGTACGCGTCGACGCGCTGCTGCTTGCCTTGGAGCCGGCCTTGCGCACCCAAATGGAAGCAACGATCAATATCGAGTTGCTACGCCCCAGCGGACCACTGATCTGCACGACCGATGCCAGGCAGCTGGAAGCCGCCATACAGCAACTAGCAACAAACGCTCAAGACGCCATGCCCGGGGGCGGTACGCTGAGGCTGTCGCTAAAAGAGCGGGTGTTTGACGACCGCGAGGCGGCCACCTATGGCGTTGCGCCCGGGCCATTTGGGGTGATTGCCGTAGACGATACGGGAATCGGGATTGATGCCGATGGCATCGCACATGTGGTCGAGCCTTTCTTCACCACCAAGGCGGCGCGCCGCGCGAAAGGGCTAGGGCTTAGCCTGGCCTATATGCTGGCTCGGCGTTCCGGTGGCTTCATCGATATTGCATCCAGACTTGGGCAGGGGACCTCAGTGCAAATCTACCTGCCCCATATCATTTAGCGCGGGGCGGAGCTTATGTCTGATCAGTCGGTCTCCTATTCTGTCCTGCATCAGAGGGCGATGGAGAGGCTGGGCCCGCCCACCGTACTGATCGACCACGCCTTTCGCATCGTCCATCTGTCTGAATCGGCGGGGCGTTACCTGCGTCATGTGGGTGGCGAGCCGTCACACCATTTGCTTACTCTGGTTCATCCTGCATTGCGTGCGGATTTGCGCGCGACTGTCCACGAAGCCTTGAAGAAAGATCAAACCGTCCAGAGCAGGCACATGCCTTTTTCGAATGGTGGACCAAGCGTGCAAGTGCGGATAGCTGTGTCGCCTTTTCATGATACCGACACATCCGAGCATCTGCTGCTGGTCGTCTTCGAAGAGCTCCAGGGTAAAAACGGCGCAACCGCCAAGACCAAACAAGAGCTGCTTGATTTGATTTCGTCCACGGATGTCCTGACCGTGCTTGTGGACGGCAGCATGCGCGTGAAATGGTTTACCCCCCAGGCGGTCAGGCTGTTTGATCTGAAGCCTGCCGATGCGGGCGAGGGCCGGCCGCTACAGGACGTGCGCCACCGCCTTATCTATCCCGAGCTTCTGAACGATGTCTATGAATCATTCAAGTCGCTGCGGGTAATAGAACGCGAAATCAAGGCAACCGACAAGCGCTGGTATCTTACCAAGATACGCCCCTATCGCAGCGCCGATGACCGCATTGAAGGCGTCATCATGAACTTCGTGGACATCAGCGAGCGCGTCAAGGCGCAAGAAGCACTGCGCGAAGGCGTTGAGCGTTTGCGGCTAATCGCCGAAAACACCAAGGACTTTGCGATTATCAGCATGGATGAAACCGGGCACGTCACGGGATGGAACCGGGCAGCGGAGCTTATCTTTGGCTACAGCGAAGACGACATGCAGGGCCAGCCGCTGGACCGTATCTTTACCCCAGAAGACAGGGCCAGCGGGAGACCCGCGCAAGAACTCCGGCTGGCACGCGAGCAGGGCCATGCCGAAGACGAACGCTGGCACCTGCGCAAGGACGGCTCGCGCTTTTACTGCAGCGGAGTCGTGTACCCGCTAATGGACGGCGAACTGAAGGGCTACGCGAAAATCGCACGCGATCTGACCGACAAATGCCTGGAGGACTATCAACAACAGTCGGTGCTGGAACGATGGAAGGAAACGAACGTCTTGAAGGACCAGTTCATCGCCATCATGTCGCACGAGCTACGCCATCCCTTGAACCTTATTCAGTTGAACATGGAGTTACTGGCCCGCAGCCCCGAGATCCGGACGGATCCCAAAGCGGTGGCGGCCCTCGATGCCGTACGCCGCGCGGTGCACAATCAGTCGCAGATTATTGAAGACCTACTGGACCTCTCGCGCGTCCAGACTGGCAAGCTGAAGCTGCAAATCGAACCCGTACCTGTGCAGCGTATCTTGCACACTGTGCTCGCCGCCGTCAGCACGCAGGCCCGGGAAGCCCGCGTCACTTTGCATGGCCCACGCCATGACGCTGATACAGCAAACTTGATCGTGCATGGCGATGCCAGCCGTATCGAGCAGATCGTATGGAATCTGTTAAGCAATGCCATCAAGTTCACGCCCGCCGGTGGTACAGTCACCGTAACGCTGGTCCGAGAGGGAGACGAAGCACGTATCGATGTCCAGGACACCGGAGTGGGCATCCCGAGCGAATCCATCGAAAAAGTTTTCACCATGTTCGGGCAGGTCGAACGCCACACGCAAGGCAACCACAATGGGTTGGGCATAGGGCTGGCACTAGTCGAACAACTTGCCCAGGCGCATGGTGGACGAGTTCGCGCGCAATCTCCCGGCGAGGGCCTGGGCTCCACTTTTACTATCTGGCTGCCGCTGGCAGGCCATGAATCGCCACAGGAAGTTCATCCCATGCCCAGTTCATCCGGGACACTCGAAGGCTTGAGGCTGCTGCTGGTGGACGACTCGGAAGAGATCGTCAGCATGCTGGCCACTTTATGCGAAATGGAGGGTGCGCAAGTGCACACCGCCTTGGATGGGCAGCAGGCGCTGGAGCTACTGGAGTCCTTTGATTTCGACATACTGATCACGGATCTGGGCATGCCGGTAATGGATGGCTACACCTTGCTGACTCGTCTGCGTAGCGGCTCGCGTAATGCTGATATACCGGCTATTGCATTGACCGGCTACGGTTACAGCGAAAAAGCGCAGCTGGTGGGCTTTACGGATCAATTATGCAAACCGGTGCCCATGAAACGCCTGCTCGAAAAACTTACCGAAGCTGTCACGCAACGAAGAACCGCTTAGTGCGCAGTGCGCAGCTTCTGGGCCAGTTCGGCCAAGCGATACGGCTTGTTCATGAAACTGAATTCGTCGATGGTGCCATGCTCGCTCTGCAATACGGGCAAGGGGTAGCCCGAGGTCAACAATACTTTCAGTTGCGGACGCAAGCTCAGGGCGAGGCGTGCGAGTTCGATGCCGTTTATCCCGGACGGCATCATGACATCGGTGAACAAGACATTGATTTGGGGTTGCTTGCGCAGCAGCTCTAGTGCGTCTTCGCCGTTGGTGGCGGTGACCACGCCGTACCCTATGCTGCGCACGAGTTCGGCCGCCACATCGAGCACATCGGGTTCGTCTTCTACAACCAGCACGGTTTCGGCGTCACCTGATGAGTGGCCGGCTTCCTTTATGGGGGCGTCGTCTTCAACGGCAGGGAGATACATGCATATCGATGTGCCTTCGCCGGGCTTACTGTTGATGATTAAGTCGCCGCCCGATTGCGTAATAAAGCCGTAGACCTGGCTTAAGCCCAGGCCCGTACCCTTGCCCAGCTCTTTGGTGGTGAAAAACGGCTCTACCGCGCGCTTGACTGCCTCTTGCGGCATGCCGGTACCGGTATCGGTCACCGTTATCTTGACATAGTTGCCCTCCGGGAGGGTACCGACTTCGTGTGCTCGTAGCGCCGTATCTTGCGTCGACATGCGGATATGGCCGCCATCCGGCATGGCGTCCCTGGCATTCACTACCAGGTTAAGCAACGCCGCCTCGAATCGCGCGGCATCGATGAGCACGGCGGAAATCTGGGAACTAAGTTCGATACTGAGGCTAATGCTTGCGTCTATCGCCCGGCGCAAGACGGGGTCGAAGCTGGATATCAGCGAATTAATGTTGTAATACTCGGCCTTAAGAGGTTGTCGCCGGGCAAAGGACAATAGCTGCTGAGTCAACGCCGCGCCACGCTCGATCGCCCGGCGCATGCTTTGGATCATTTTCAGTTCTGAATGCGCCTGCGCATGGGTGGTCAGCACATCCAGGCCGCTGGCCAATACACTGAGAAGGTTATTGAAGTCGTGCGCCACGCCACCCGTAAGCTGGCCCAGGGCCTCCAGTTTTTGAGATTGAAACAATGCGGCGTTCGCCCTTTCCAGCTCCTGTTCCGCCTGCTTCTTTTCGGTGATATCGCGGGTGATCTTGGCAAAACCAACGACCGCGCCGTCGGGGTCGTACAAGGCGTCGATGATGACATGGGCCCAGAACTGCGACCCATCTTTGCGGACCCGCCAGCCTTCTTTCTCGTACCGCCCGGTTTCCGCCGCTATCACCAAGGACTTGCCTGGCAGACCGCAAGCCTGGTCTTCCTGAGTGTGGAAACGCGAAAAGTGAGTATTGAGGACCTCGCTTTCGGTATAACCCTTGATGCGCTCCGCGCCGGAATTCCAGTTACTGACCATGCCTTCAGGCGACAGCATATAGATGGCGTAGTCCGTCACCCCCTGCACCAGCAACCTGAACCGCTGCTCGCTGGCGTTTAACTGGTCTGCATTGGGGTCATCCGCAGGTTCATGCAGCCCCTCCGGGGCTGCATGGTTGCTCGCAGGGTCGCTGGGCTTGCTCATTAGTGACCGGAATTTGGGTCGATGGCTTCGCTGCTGTGAAAGATGGTGTCATCAGCCTTGCCTTCGACAGTAAGGATGCCGGCCAAGCCCTTTTCCATACGGGACAAGGCATGGTCGACCAGAACATAGCGCCCCGGGTAATCGACCTTGAATTCCAGCATGGTGGCGCCACCGGGAGGAACCAGGGTGGTTTGCACGTCGGTAAGCGGCGGGCTGGTCAGCGAGGCCTGATCATAAACACGATCGAAAATTTCGCCTATGAGGTGCACACTAGAGGTGAGGTTGGGGCCACCCACACCGAAATACATGCGCACCACATCGCCCACTTGGGCCTTCATGTCGTAGATCTTGGTTAGAGCGTCCATGGAGCCGTTGAACATCAGGTGCTCGGGGTTCTCGGCCAGCAATTTTTCGAGCGAGAACTCTTGCAGGCCGCTGGCTCCGTGGGCCTGCGCCGTGTAGAGCTCGCCCTGCATGACGTAGAACTCGCGATCTACCGCCGGCAAGCCCCCCTCGGGCTCGACCAAAATCATGCCGTACATACCATTGGTGATGTGCTGCGCCACCATGGGTGTGGCGCAGTGATACACGAACAGGCCTGGATGCAGCGCCTTGAAAGTGAAGCTTTTAGTTTGCCCGGGGGCTACCTGCGTGACTGCCGCGCCACCGCCGGGCCCGGTTACTGCATGGAAATCCACCGAGTGGATATGCGTGCTGTCCTTGGCATTGGTGACATTGACGGTAACGGTGTCGCCCACCCGCACGCGAATCATCGGGCCGGGTACCTTGTTGTTGAAGGTCCAGAAGCGATAAGTGCTGTTGTCACCCAGACGGGCCTCAAGTTCGGTGGTGAGCAGGTCTACCGTCACTTGCTTTGCAGGACGGTCGCCGACGGGTTCGCCAACCTCGGCCGGATCGTGCGCGATCTGAGGCGCCTGCCGGGTGTCGGCGGCCACCGGCTCGCCGACAATAATTTTGCCGACCATCCCCGCGGCCTTATGGCCGGGCAGTGTGCAAAGGTACTCGAAGACGCCGCTTTTGTTGGCGCGGAAAACGATGGCGGTGGCTGAGCCCTTGCCCGAAATCACATCGGACTTGGCGTTGAACTCGGGAACGGCAATGTCGTGGCCCGCACCGTCATCATTGATCAGGTTGATCTGGACCACGGCCCCTTCAGGAACTTTCAGGTCGGGGTTGACGACGTCAGCAATAGCACCTGTATGGCCGATAAATACCAGCTTGCCCCCCGCTATAGCGGTACGCAGCGAGATCGTGACATCGGGCATCATGGTTACCGAGGTGTCCGCTGCGGAGGCGGCGACCGGCGCCGCGGAAGCCGCCGCGGCCCCGTGGCCGGCGTGGCCGCTTTGTGCATGGCTGGCTGCCATCGGCATAGCGGCCATGGCCATCGTGATCAGGAAAACCCATATCTTCCAGAGCGCTCTCATTCTTCATTCCCCACTTTTTTGCTTTAACGGCAATCCGCGACATGCTGCCCCCAAGGCAGCGACGACGTCCCACCCATCATTCTATGGGCAAAACGGCGATAGCGAAACTTGCGCGTGCACGGTTCGTTAATTGCTTGTGGGAACTACCGCCGATGGCAAGAGTCGAAAATCCATGCTCGCCCGCCTACGCACTCCATTCCGACGCCACTTTTACCGACGCCTGCTGGCGGCCACACTGGTGGGGCTGGTTGGCATCGTAAGCTGCACGCAACTGGACGCCTGGCAGCGGCAGGCCATTTTCTCGCCCGAAGCCGACCAAAGCCGGTGGTGGCGCGAGCCTTTGCCCGGCACGGAAGTATTCGACCTGACCTTGGACGATGGCGACCGAGTGCATGCCTGGTACTGGCAACATCCACATGCCGGCGCGCCGACGGTGCTCTATCTGCATGGGTCGCGTTGGAACCTCAATGGCAGCGTTTTCCGTATGGCACGCTGGACGGAAATGGGCAATTCCGTCCTTGCCATCGATTACCGTGGTTTCGGCAAGTCTACGCCGCTGCTTCCCTCCGACGAATCTGCTCTTGAGGACGCCGTCGCCGCACTGCAGGAACTCGCGCGGCGCCAGCCCGATCCGGCGCGCCGCTTCGTCTACGGTCATAGTTTGGGTGGAGCGGTAGCCATCGACCTGGCCGCCCGTCCCGAATCACCGCCTTTTGCCGGCCTGATCGTTGAGTCCACATTTACCAGTATCAGTGCCATGCTGGGCACCTTGGAATGGGGCAAACTGCCGGGCGCCAGCCTGCTGGTAACCCAGCCTTTCGCGTCGGTGAAAAAGCTGGCGGAAGTCACGACGCCCATGCTGCTTATACATGGCACGGCCGACCGCGTCGTACCGCATACGATGAGCGACGAACTCTTCGCTGCAGCGGTCAGCGTGCCGGATGGCATGAAGCGGCTGGTGAAGATCGACGGGGCGTCGCACTCGGGCGCCGTGCGTAGCGGAGAAGTCTACGAATCCGCAATAAAAACGTTTATTAAAGACGCAGGCGATGCTTATGCAGGTTCAAGGCCGGCTCGGGCTCATGCGCCGCCGTCACCGGCCGCCCAGATCGAAAACATCGCCGTCTCTGCCGATAACAACGCCCGGCGGTAAGTGGCCGGGATGCTCCATTAGAAAAGCGTCCAGCTTATGGCCGATATGAGTCAGTACAGCCTTGCCTGGCCGCAGCATACTAACGATATCCAGCGCACGCGTCAGGTCATTGTGATTACGCGGCATATCAGCGGCCGGTGGATGGGTACAGTCGAGAACCAACAAGTCCAGCGGATGTTCGCTTAAGCGGCTAGCCGTCGGGCCCGGCAATCCGACCGTGTCGGTAAGGTAGGCCATGCCTCGACTGCCCTGCCGGATCGCGTAGCCATAAGTCAGCCGCGAATGCAGCAGCGGCAGAGGCGTGAGTTGCATCGCGGCGGACTGCTTTCTGCCAGACAACGCTAAGGTCTCGAACGGCACTAGCTTTCGCGAAAAATCCAGGATCCCGGGATGCTTGTATAAATCGGCCAAGCCTTCCTCGTCGGGCGGGCCCAACACCGGCAGCGTCATGCCAATGCCCCAACGCAGGGGCAGCAGCCCCTGCGCATGATCAGCATGATAATGCGTCAACAAAATCCCATCGAGCGAGCCGGGCGGGTAGCGCTCTGCAAGATCCGGCAGGCCTGCGTCGATCAGCCAACGTGCACCGTCGCCTTCAAGCAAGGCCGAACAGGGCCCACGGCGAAAGCCCGGCGTGTGTCTTGCCCGGCCGCAAGCGACGCACTGACAGTTATAGACGGGGACTTGGGCGGCATTGCCGGTGCCCAGCAGTGTCAAGCGCACAGACTACCGGCAATCAAGGCGGCCTGTTGTTCGAGCTGCCGGTAAAGCGATCGCACGGCATCTTCCGGCGTTCCGGAGTTGTCGATACGCACCATGGGCCGGGCCAGGCCGGCGGGAACATCTTGCAACGCGACATTGCGGGCCAGGCGCTCCTGGATCTGCATATCGGTCTCCCGGCCGCGATACCGCAGACGCTCGTGCAGTACACAGGGGTCTACGTCAACCATGACGGGCACCAAGTCGCGATAGCGGGACACGGCGGTAGGCAGGTAGGCACGCGAACCATTGACGAACACATCTTTTCCGGCCGCCATGCGCTCGTTTATTTGTTGCAAAACGCCATAGGCAAAGCCATGGGCCCGCCACGACATCGCCAGCAAGCCGGCCTCTTCCATCTGATGAAACTCCTGCAGCGTAACGGTAAGGGCGCCTTCGGCCGTGCGATCGGCCTCGCGCGTGATGACGCGTGGCGCAAGGTAGGCCCGACTGCCCATCAAACGCATGACGCCGTTCAGCAGCGTATCCTTTCCGGCACCCGATGGACCCATGAGATAAATGAGGCGTCCTGCCATCAGAACACCCGCTCGCCGCCACGCCACACCTGGCCCACCGCAAGATGCTTGGTTCGGGCTGTGACACGGACGAGATCGGCACGCAGGCCGACACGAATCTCGCCGCGATCAAGCAAGCCGGCTGCCCGCGCCGGCGCGAGCGAGACGCTGGCCACCGCCTTGGGCATGTCGTAGCCCGGCACAGTCGCCGCAAGTATGCCGGCGGCCTGCAACAGGCTGGATGGATAGTAGTCGCTGGACAAGATGTCCAGCACGCCTTGCTCGGCAAGCTTGCTGGCAGCCACATTGCCAGAGTGCGAGCCACCACGCACGATATTCGGCGCGCCCATCAATACTTTCAAGCCGTACTGGTGACTGGCCCCCGCCGCTTCCACTGTGGTGGGGAATTCGGCAATGCTCATGCCATAGTCAGCAGACTCGCGGGCATGCTCGACCGTGGCATCGTCATGGCTGGCGACTGACAAGGTACGTTCGCGGCAGTGCTGCACGATGGACCGTCGATAGCTGTCGCTGTAACGCTGGGAGTTTTGCTGATGCTGATCGATGAAATCGTCCATTTCCTGGTCGCTCAGGTTGTACTTGCCCTGGTAGTACTCCCGATATTTCTCGATCTTTACAAACTGACGCTGACCGGGCGAGTGATCCATCACGGACACCAGTTGCACCAGGGGAGCCTCGACCAACTCATGGAACAGGTCCAAGGTCTTCTCGTGGCTTAACTCGCAACGCAAATGCAGTCGGTGATCGGCCCGCATGTGGCCATCCCGATGCGCATGGCTGATAGCCTGGAGCATGACGGGCAACTGTCGTAAGCGGTTTCCCCGGGGGCTGACATCGCCTATGGACAGGGCATCGAATACCGTGGTGATTCCAGCCGCGATCACTTGGGCGTCATGCGCAAGCACAGCTGACTCGGATGGCCAGTCCACACCGGGCCGGGGGTTCATGTACTTCTCAAGATTATCGGTGTGCAGCTCGACCAAGCCGGGCAGCAAATAGTCGCCGTTGAAGTCCTGGGCCCGAGGCAGGTTGCAGCGCCCTGAACTGACATCGGCAATTTGCCCGTCTTTTATCTGTACCGTCCCGAAGACCACCTCGGTGGCGGTCACGATACGGGCATTGGTAAATACCTGTTCAGTCATGGAGGGCCTCCTGGGCTGTCAGGTCCAGATAGCGGTCGCCGATTGCGCTGCGGGTCTTCTCGTCGTGAGAAATAGCGATCAGCGCCGAGCCACCGGCCTTGGCCTCAGCCACCAGTTCAAGCACGACGTCCCGGTTGATGTCATCCAGCGAAGCCGTGGGCTCGTCCAGCAGCAATAGCGGCCAGGGGGCAATGAAGCTGCGTGCGATGTTCACGCGCTGCTGTTCACCGCCCGAGAATGTGGAGGGAGACAAGCCCCAAAGGCGCTGCGGAATCGCCAGCCGCCGCAACAAGGCTGCCGCCTTGGCGCGCGCGAACTCCGCCGGCACGCCGCGCAACAACGCAGGCTCCATCACCACGTCCAGGCAAGCCACGCGCGGGATCACACGCAGAAACTGACTGACATAGCCCAGGGTATTGCGGCGCAGGGCCAGCGTCTGACGTGGTTGAGCCCCGACCATTTCGACTATGCCGCCGTCGTGCAGTACACGTATGCTGCCATCCGCCGGCAAGTAGTTGCCATAGAGCGTACGCAGCAAGGTGGATTTTCCCGCACCAGACTGGCCATGCAGGACCAGGCACTCGCCCGCCATCACATCAAACGCAATATCGCTCAATACATCGAGCACGGCGCCCTGCTGCTGATGCAGCACAAAACGCTTGGACAGCCCGCGCACTTGCATCGCTGGAATCATCATAAAGTCCTCAAGGCTGCAAAACAGAAGAAACCAGCAACTGGCTGTAGGCGTGCTGGGGGTCGTCCAAAATTTGGTCGGTCAGTCCGGCCTCGACCACGCGTGAGCGCCGCATTACCATCAGCCGGTCCGCCAGCAGGCGTGCCACCGCAAGATCATGCGTCACAATCACCACCGCCAACTGCAACTCTCGCACCAGGCCGCGCAGCAAATCCAACAAATGCGCCTGTACCGAAACATCCAGGCCCCCTGTGGGCTCATCCATGAATAGCAAGCGCGGCTGGGACACCAGATTGCGCGCAATCTGCAATCGCTGCTGCATGCCACCCGAAAAAGTTCGGGGCAAATCATCGATGCGCTGGGTATCAATTTCGACTTGTGCAAGCCAGTCCAATCCTGCCTGGCGCAATTGGCCGTAATGCCGCAGCCCCTGCGCCATGAGCCGCTCGCCGATGTTTGCACCCGCCGAGACGCCCATGCGCAGTCCGTCGCGCGGATTCTGCTCCACGAAACCCCATTCGGTGCGCAGCAGGGTGCGTCGTTGCGCTTCGCTGGCGCTGTATAAGTCCACAGCCCGACCGTCCCGATCCAGATAACTGACCGTACCGCCGTCAGGCCGGGAACGGCCGGACAGCACGCTCAACAGCGTGGATTTTCCTGAACCCGACTCGCCAACGATGCCCAGCACCTCGCCAGGGAAGAGATCAAAACTGACTGCCTGGCAGCCCTGGTCCGTGCCGTAAAGGCGGGTCAGTTCACGTACCGTAAGCAGGGGCTTCATAAGGCCATCTCCTGACAATGTCGGCGCTGGTGGCAGTAATCGGTATCCGAGCACACGAACTGACGCCCGCCCTGGTCATCCACGATCAGTTCATCAAGGTAGGACTCCGTGCTGCCGCAGTGCGCGCAGGCCTGATCCCACACAGGCAGCTCGAACGGATGATCTTCAAAGTCCAGGCTGACCACGGGGGTGTAAGGCGGTAAGGCATATAGGCGCTTTTCTCGCCCGGCACCAAATAGCATCAGGGCTGGGCTGAGGTTCAGCTTGGGATTGTCGAATTTCGGTATGGGCGAGGGGTCCATCACATAGCGCCCATCCACCATTACAGGATAGGCGTACGCCGTAGCTATATGCCCGTAGGTGGCGATGTCCTCATAAAGCTTTACATGCATGACGCCATAATCATTCAGCGCATGCATGGCACGGGTTTCAGAATCCGAGGATTCGATAAAACGCAGCGGCTCCGGAATCGGCACCTGAAACACCATGATCTGGCCCTGGCGCAAGGGCGTCTCGGGCACGCGATGTCGCGTCTGGATGATGTCCGCCTCGGGCGTGCGTTCCGTCGTAGCCACGCCTGCGGTACGCATGAAGAAACGCCGTATGGACACCGCATTGGTGGTGTCGTCCGCCCCCTGATCGATTACCTTCAGCACATCGTGGCGACCGAGGATGGCGGCGGTTACTTGCATGCCGCCTGTCCCCCAGCCATAGGGCAGGGGCATCTCGCGCCCCCCAAATGGCACTTGATACCCGGGTATCGCCACCGCCTTGAGCAAACCGCGCCGCAAGCTGCGCTTGGTCTGTTCGTCCAAGTAGGCAAAGTTGTAGCCTGTCGCTGCTGCGGCATTGGCGTCAGCCGCCGCGTGTGCCGCTACGCGTGTCATGATTGTTTCTCCAGTTCGTTGTCCGACTGAGTGCGACGCGCCTCGTGGTCGCGCCGCAATTTGCGTATCAGATCCAGCTCGCTCTGGAAGTCCACATAGTGCGGAAGCTTCAAATGCGATACGAAGCCTGCCGCCTCGACGTTATCGCAATGCATCAGCACGAACTCTTCTTGCTGCGCGGGCGACTCAATGTCTTCGCTGTACTCGGCGGCTCGCAGGGCGCGATCGACCAGCGCCATGCCCATGGCCTTGCGCTCAGCGTTGCCAAAAGCCAATCCGTAACCACGGGTGAACTGCGGCGGCTGCGTTCGGCTACCCGTGAACTGGTTGATCATTTCGCACTCCGTCACCTCAATGTCGCCTATCGGTACGGCGAACCCCAACTCCTCGGGTTCTATCCAGACCTCGACCTGACCGACACGGACCTCACCGGCGAATGGATGGTTTCGTCCGTAGCCACGCTGCGTCGAGTACCCCAGCGCCAGCAGAAAACCTTCGTCGCCACGCGCCAGCGCCTGCAGGCGCTGCGCCCGATTCGTGGGAAAGTCCAGAGGCTCGCGGGTGATGTCAGGAACCGGCAGATCATTGTCTTGCTCAGTTGCCAGTAGTCCTTCGTCGCCCAACAAGTCGGCAACACGCGGCATGCGCAACAGGCCTGCTTCGCCGGCGTGCCGCAGCGCAGGCGCATCGTTGTGGCCCACTGCCGGTTGCGATTCCAACAAGCTGAAGTCCAGCAGCCGATGCGTATAGTCAAAGGTTGGGCCCAACAATTGGCCGCCGGGCAAATCCTTGAAGGTTGCCGAGATGCGCCGCTCTGCGCGCATCTGGGCGGAATCCAGCGGCACGCTGGCCAGGAAGCGCGGCAGGGTAGTCCGATACGCCCGCAGCAGGAAGATGGCTTCGAGCATATCGCCCGCCGCCTGCTTCAAGGCCAGTGCTGCCAATTGCGGGTCATATAGCGAGCCCTCGCTCATAATCCGCGAAACCGCCAGGGGCATCTGCTGCTGCAGTTGCTCAACCGATAGCTCCGGGATGCTGAGGTCGCCGCGCCGGCGCTCCGCCAGGAGTGCGTGGGCATTGTCGATAGCCTGCTCGCCGCCTTTCACTGCGACATACATCAGTTGATCTCCTGCACGGTGCGCAATACGCGGGTGCTGCGCGGCAGCCCCGTCAGTTGTCGTCCGGCGGTAAAGAAAAAATCCAGGCCTCGGGGAACCCGGTTAAGGTTCGTAGCGTCCAGAACGATGCCGGCACGGGTAGCCTGGCATGGTGCCTGTCTGCAATGCCAGGCCCCTGCCATGTAGTGCTGCGCCCACTTTCCAGGCTGTCCAGTTGAACAATGACCGTGCACGACAAGTGGGGATCGCGATCCGTGCCCTGCTGAAACGCCGACAGATCAGCCAGATCGCTTTCTGTTACCAAGGCAAATGCCGCCTGCTTGCGCTCGCGCGTGACGGGGCAGGCACAATGAAATGCCAGGTTTTCTCGTATTTGTGCCGTATTAAGTGATGGCGCCAGCCATATCGGCGTATCACTGTCGAACAAGGTGAGGCAAAGGGCATAGGTGGCCGGCGCCAAGCTCGCCAGCCCGGGCAAGTCGCCCACATCGTGCACAGACCCTGGCTCCGATAAGGCAGTCAGCGCCAGTCTGAACACGTGTTGGGCGTCATCACCCGGCGCCGCGAACGCGGGCAGCAAGGTTTTATGCTGCATCAGTCTTCTCCTCGGACCAAAGTGGTGAAGTCGACGCGCGTTGCAGCGGCTTGGCCGTCTCGCAACGCAGCACGTGTATGCTGCAAGGCCTGCAACGGATCGATCAAGTCGGCTTGCCAGCGGCTGCCTTCCGCGCCCTGCAACAAAGCGTCGGCCAAAGCGGCCAGCTCGGCATGCTCGATGGAGCGCCCCGCCACGTAGCTATAGCCCGTCGTTCCGTCTCGCAACTGGACCACGCAGCGGGTCACGCTCATTTCACCCAGATTGAACGGCGCGCCGTCGCCGCCCATACGACCGCGAACCATTACCATCCCGGTCTCAGGCTGGCGGACATGGCGAAACGCCTGCCCACGCAAGATATCGCTGTAGTCTCCCAGGTCTTGTCCGGCCCGAGCGAGGACCTGCATCCAGCGCTGACGCTGGGTGTGGTCTATCTTGGCGGTTTGCATGTCTGTGCTCATCGAATCATCCTGTTCAAATGAAGTACTTGCGCAAGTGCTGCGACACGATGTCAATGACACTGACTACCGCGATGATGCAGATGAGGATGGCGCAGGTCTGGGCCAACTGGAAACCTCTGATCGCTTCCCACAAGGTCACCCCTATCCCACCCGCGCCCACCATGCCCACGACGGTCGCCGAGCGCACATTGGATTCGAAGCGGTAAAGTGAATACGAGATCCACAATGGAAGTACCTGCGGTATCACCCCGAAGATGACTTCCTGCAGCCCTGTCGCGCCGCTTGCTCGCACGCCCTCCACCGGTCCGTTCTCGATGGCCTCTACCGCTTCAGCGAACAGCTTTGCCAGCACGCCAGTGGTTCCCACGAACAAGGCCATCACGCCGGCGAAGGGTCCAAGCCCCACCGCCACCACGAAGAGCATGGCAAACACCATCTCATTGATAGACCTGAAGGCGTCCATGACTCGCCGCACCGGCTGGCATATCCACCAGGGCGCGATGTTCTCCGAGCACAGGATGCCCAGCGGTACCGAACAGACAATGGCCAGGGCCGTGCCCCAGACAGCGATCTGGACGGTAACCAGCATCTCTGTCAGGTATAAGCGCCAGTATCGGAAATCGGGCGGGAAGAAATCGGCAAGGAAGGTCTGCATGTTGCCGGCATCTCGCCAGAGCATGGCCGGGTTCATTTCTGCTCCGTCCCATGCCCATGCCAGCACGAGCGCCAGCAGTATCCAGGCCAACCACGCCCTGGTGTTGCGGCGAGGGGGCGGCGGGCTTGCCGCCACCAATGCCGATGCTGTAGTCACGTTCACCAGCCTCAGTCGACGCTGGCGACTTTCTTGGCGCCTTCAAGCGCCGCCATCCGGGCCGACAGCTTCTCCAGGTCGGCATCGATCTGCTTGACGCGTGCCTGCTGCTGCGCGGCGTCCAGCGTGCTATCGGCCAGAACCTGGCTGCGCTCCTTGAACAGTTCAAGTTGACGGATAGGCAGTAGCTGATCGTTATCCGAGGCCCGAAACTTGCCCCATTGCAGCCCTGCCAGAATAGCCATCTCTTGCTCGGTGCCGCCATAGGTTGTAAAGAAGTCGCGAATCTTGACCTTGGTTTGCTCCGGCAGATTTTTCCGCCACACGATGGGGTCGGCCGGGATCAGCGGCGACTTCCAGATCACCTTGAGGGCGGCCGCTTTCTGAGGGTTGGTTTCTTCCAGCCGCTCCATGCCCTCAGTATTGAAGGTGGCCAGATCTACCTGCTTGTTGGCCACACTTAGGGCGTTGACTTCGTGGCTGGCGTTAAGCGTGCGCTTGAATATTTTCCTGGGGTCGACATCGTTCTTGGCAAAGACGTAATAGCCCGGAACCAGGTATCCGGAGGTCGAGTTGGGATCGCCGTTACTGAAAGTCAGCTCGCCGGCCTTTGCCAGCATGTCTTGCACTGAGTTGATCGGGCTGTCCTTGTGAGCAATCAAGATGCTCCAGTAGCCTGGCGCGCCATTGGCGGCCACAGTCTGGGCAATGATCTCGCCGCCGGCGCGGTCGACCGCTTCCATTGCCGACTTGTTGCCGTACCAGGCAACATCCACCTTATCAAAGCGCATACCCTGGATGATGCCGGCATAGTCAGGGGCAAAGAATGCCCGGATGTCCATACCGGTCTTTTTGCTCATGTCGGCCAGGAAGGGATCCCACTGGGCCTTAAGGTTCTGCGAAGACTCGGTCGAGATGATGCCGAAATTCAATTGCTGGGCGGGCTCTGCCGCTGACACGCCGCAGAACGCCGCGCCGGCCAGTAGGGAAGCCGCGAGGCCACTACGTACTGATGTGAACATATCGATACTCCAGAAGTTGGTACGGCGGAGGCTTGCGGTCACGCCGCAGCCAGTTCGAATTGGGGAAGGGGATGGCTGCGCATCACCGCAGCCGGAGGCAGTAGCGATGCATCGAGATCACCACCGTAGAGCTGGTTCAGAAAGGGCACAGTCAGCGCACTGACGGAACCATCAAAATGGACGGTGCCGGATTTCATGGCGACCACGCGCTTGCAATAGCGAGCGGCGTAGTCCACCTGATGCAAGGTCACGACAACAGTCTTGCCGTCGGTTTCGTTGATATCGCGCAGGATCTCCATGACCTTGCGCGCAGATTCCGGGTCCAGCGAAGCAATGGGCTCATCGGCCAGAATAAGCTCGGCCTGCTGGGCCAGGGCCCGAGCAATCGCCACGCGCTGCTGTTGTCCACCAGAAAGCGTCGAGGCCCGTTGCCCAGCCAGGTCGGCCAGGCCGACGCGCTCCAGCGCCGCCATGGCCAGGGCCTTGTCATGAGCGTTGAAGCGACCAAACGTGCCACGCAGAACCGATATGCGGCCCAGCCGGCCCATCAGGACGTTGCCCAGCACGCTGATGCGGCCAATAAGATTGAACTGCTGGAAGATGTAGCCGATGTCGGCGCGCACCCTGCGTACCCGACGGTCCAGGCGCCCGTCCTCTTGTACGGAGCGCCCCAGGATGCGAACCGAGGCAGCGCCACCATGGTCGCTGCAAGCCAGGCCGCTCAGATGGCGCAGCAACGTCGACTTGCCGGATCCCGAAGGACCAATCAAAGCCACCATTTCACCGGTGCCGACGTGCAATTTAAGGTTGGACAGCGCTTGCTTGCCGCTGAAGCTTTTAGTCAGCCCTTCGACGCGAATAACTGTATCCATGTGCTTGCACTCCTGTCAGGAAGGCGTTGGTGCCTTCATCGACCGGAATGTTAAAGACGGGATAAGTCAGTCGCGTTACGGAAAAATGATGTTTTGATGACAGCCTGCTAAGTCAACTACGCAAGATACCGCTTGAACCAATCCACCGTACGCCGCCAGGCAAGTTCGGCGGCCTCTTTGTCGTAACGCGGCGTGGAGTCATTGTGAAAGCCGTGGTTCGTGCCGGGGTAGGTGTAGGCTTCGTAGGTTTTGCCGTGCTCTTTCAGAGCCGCCTCATAGGCCGGCCAACCGCCGTTAACCCCTGCGTCGTTTTCGGCGTAATGCAATAGCAGAGGTGCCTGAATTTTGGGCACGTCGCCCGTGGCAGCCTGTCTGCCATAGAACGGAACGGCCGCCGCCAATTCAGGATAAGCCACCGCTGCCGCGTTGGAGACACCACCGCCATAACAAAACCCGGTAATGCCGACCTTGCCTGTCGCAGCCTCATGCGCCGCCATGAACTCGACCGCTGCGAAGAAGTCATTCATGAGTTTCTCGGGATCGACCTGCGCTTGTAGCTCGCGGCCCTTTTCGTCGTTGCCTGGATAACCGCCCTTCGAGCTCAGCCCGTCCGGCGCAAGGGCAATGAAACCCTCTTTCGCAACGCGACGTGCAACGTCCTCGATATAGGGGTTTAGCCCCCGATTCTCGTGCACCACCACCACAGCAGGCCGCTTGCCTTCCGCCTTGGCCGGCTGTACCAAATAGCCGCGAACCTCTCCGTGACCCTTCGGGGACGGGTAGTTGATGTATTCGGCCTTAATGTCTGGATCGGTAAAGGACACCTGCTCGGCCCAAGCGTAGTCCGGCTGCAAGGACGCCAGGATCGAAGCGCCCGTCAAGCCTCCCACCGCGAACTTGGCAGACCGCAAAAGGAACTCGCGTTTGGTGATCGCGCCATGTACGTAAAAGTCATAAAGCTCGAGCAATTCGGGGGCAAAGTCTTTGGCTGTCATGCGCGTCATTGCGGCTCTCCTTGAGTGGCAATATTGATCTGGCAACGTGGGCAAATTATGCGGCTAGACATACGAGCGCTCCAGCATTAATTTTCCGGCCCGCTTGCTTTCCTCAATGCGGTCACCCGCACAAACCCCTAGATACTCCATCGCGACACGGGTTTACTGTATACAGTATCCAGTACTTCATCTGCCCATCAATATGTCATCCGGACTTATCCAGATCACCCCCGTTCCCGACCTGGTAGACCAGGTCTATCGTGGATTGCTTGATGCCATCTGCAGCGGCGCCCTGATGCCGGGCGAACGCCTGGCCCAGGAAGACATCGCCCAGCGAATGGATGTCTCGCGGCAGCCGGTACTGCAAGCCCTGCGTTTGCTGAAGAAAGACGGTTTCGTGCAAGACGCGCCGGGCCGAGGCGTACAGGTGACCGCACTGGAGCCCCAATCGGTGCGCAAGGTCTATGAAGTGCGGGGCGCGCTTGACGCATTAGCTGCCCGGCTGGCAGCACAACGCCGGTACAGTATTGACCCCCTGCTTATCAAGAACGGCCGCTTGGCATCGCGCGCAAGCAATGTGCAGGCAATGATAGCTGCCGATCTGGCCTTCCACCATGCCATTTATCTGGCCTCCGACAACGAGCTGATCGGCCAGAGTGCGGAACAGCATTGGATGCATCTGCGCCGCGCAATGGGCGCCGTCCTGCAATCGCAAGCGCAGCGCGAAGCTCTGTGGGACGAACACGAAGCCATTGCGCTGGCCATTGCCGATGGTGATGCGCAGCGGGCCGAGAAACTGAGCGAGGATCATGTCTCGCGGGCCAGCAATGCGCTCAATGATCGGCTGACCCAACTTTTTCCCCTACAGGCACAAGGAGACCGTCGATGAAACTCACCGAAGCGCAACGCCTGCAGTTTGAGCAAGATGGCTATCTATTCTTTCCCGGCCATTTTTCCGCTGAAGAAACCCGTATGCTTACCGAAGCAGTGCCGGCGCTTTATGCCGAACGGGAAGCCTGGAACGTGCGTGAAAAAGGGTCTGATGCGGTCAGGACCAACTTTGCCGCACACTTGCATAGCGAGCCCTTCGCCCGACTGGCGCGCCATCCCCGCATGGTGGGACCGGTCATGGATCTGTTCGACGAACAGGTCTACATGCATCAGTTCAAAATCAACGGGAAAATGGCCTTTGAAGGTGACGTCTGGCAATGGCACCAGGATTACGGCACTTGGCTCAACGACGACCAGATGCCCACTGAAAGAGCCATGAATGTCGCCATATTCCTGGACGATGTCAGCGAATTCAATGGCCCGCTGATGTTTATTCCCGGCAGCCATCGCAAGGGCGTTATCAATGCTCAGCATGATCTCACCACCACCAGCTACCCACTATGGACCATAGACAACGCGCTGATCAGCCAATTGGTGGACCGTGCAGGCGGCCGCAATGGCGGTATCGTCGCACCCAAAGGGCCGGCAGGCTCGATGATCTTGTTCCATAGCTGCCTGGTGCATGCCTCCGGCAGCAACCTGTCACCCTTCAATCGTGTAGCGGTCTACCTAAGCCTGTGCGCCGTCGGCAATCACATCCGTCGGTTCAAGCGCCCCGAATACATTGCTCATCGCGACTTCTCACCGATCGAACTGCTGCCCGACGACTGTCTGCTCAAACCTTACCCCGTCGATGTGCCCTGGAAGAACGGCCTGCCGGAAAGCGCCCTGCGTACTTCGCTGGAGCCCATAGAAGTAACGGCCTGAGCGGGCTTGCTGTCATGCCTTATCGCTCCAGCGCTTCGCGCCGGAGCAACTCGCGCTTGCGCTCCACCCCCCAGCGGTAACCAGAGATATCTCCATCGCGACGAACGACGCGATGGCAGGGAATGGCCACCGCAAGCTGGTTGGCCCCACATGCCTGGGCAACGGCGCGCACGGCTTTAGGCGCACCGATGCGCTCGGCCACCTGGGCGTAGCTGACCGTCGCGCCGGGCGGGATCTCGCGCAAAGCTTGCCACACCCGCTCTTGAAATGCCGTGCCTTGGACGTCCAGGGGAAGGCTCAGGCCCAAAGCGGGCGCCTCAACAAAGCCAACAACCTGTGCCACCAATTTTTCAAAATCGCCGTCGCCACCCAGGAGTTGAGCCTTAGGAAACCTGTCTTGCATCTGACGCACCAGTTGGTCCGGATCGTCGCCCAGCAAGATGGCGCAAATACCGCGCTGGCTTTGTGCAACCAGGATGGCGCCCAAGGAGCACTGGCCCACCGCAAAACGTATCGTTGCACTGTGCCCACCAGCGCGATAATCGCGCGGTCGCATGCCCAGTATTGCTTCCGATGCTTCATAGAAGCGACTGTTGGTATTGAACCCCGCCTCGTAAATCGCATCGGTGATCGTGCCCGGTTCGGCCAGCTCGTCGCGCAACTTAACGGCGCGGCAGGCATAGGCATAGGCTTTGGGAGTCAGACCCGTTTCCATCTTGAAAACGCGGTGAAAGTGGTAGGGGCTCATACCAGCCCGGGCGGCAAGCTCGTGCAAGCTAGGCGGCGTCTCTGATGTTTCAATCAAGCGGCACGCGCTTGCAACCAGTGCTGCGCGATGCGCCGCCACAGCGGTTCGGTCGCCAGAGGCGCGTCGGCTGGCGCGGTATCCCGCTGCCTCGGCAGCGGCGGCGCTGTCGAAGAATTCAACATTGTCGCGCTTGGGCAAGCGGGCCGACGAGCTGGGTCGGCAATACACGCCGGTCGTTCTGACCGCGTAAACGAAATACGTGTCCGCCGCCGAATCGCGCGCCAGCACCGCCGCCCAGCGCTGTGCGTCGGTCGTATAGGCGCCGACAGCCGGCGCATCAGGGCTAGTGATCAGCGTCATGAGCCGGCCTTGCGAAATGTGAAGTTGATACGCTGGCTACCCAGCAGCGGATGAGGACGGACTTTGAGCGGCAACACGCCATGAAACCGTAGCCTGTCTTCGCCGCCCCATACCACGACGTCGCCGTGCTCGAGAGGGATCTTCACTGTCTTATCGGTCCGTTCGTGTCCGCCAAACAGGAAAACCGCAGTCATGCCGAGTGAAACGGACACGATAGGCGCATCGTAGTCGTGTTCATTCTTATCCTGGTGCAAGGACAGCCGCGCGCCGGGGACGTAGCGATTTACCAGGCAAGCGTCGGGCTCAAAGCCGGCAAACCCCGCAGCTGCAGCGGCCGCCCTTGCCAGCCGACCGAAGGCGGCTGGCATAGGGGGCCAAGGCTGGCCACGGTCCGGGTCTATGATGGTATAGCGATAGCCACGGCGGTCCGTGGTCCAACCCAGCGCGCCGCAATTGGTCAGCGCAACCGACATGGTGAACCCGCCGGGCGTAACCATGTGCCTGAATGGCGCCTCTTGCGCCAGGCGGTCGATGGCAGGCAACAACTCGTCAACAAACGGCAAGGCAAAGCGCCGCAGGACGAACGCTTGCGTACCTATCGACTCACGCTCTTCTGCGACATGTGCAAAAAGTTCCAGATTCATAGCATCCTTACCCCCTTCGCATCACCGCGCGTCATGGAAGATCAGGCCCAGGGTATGACGGTGCCCACTACGCTCTCGCAGCAACTGCGCGCGTTTGCGCTGGACGCCCCATCGGTATCCGGACAGTGATCCATCGCTGCGCACGATCCGATGGCATGGAATGAGCATCGCCAGCATGTTGGCCGCGCAGGCACTTGCTACGGCGCGCACCGCCTTGGGCGCGCCTATGGATTCGGCCAACTGGGTATAGGTGCGCGTCTGCCCTGCTGGTATGTCGCACAGTGCAGCCCAGACCTGCCGCTGGAAGGCGGTACCGCCGATGTCCAGCATGATGGGCGCATCGACGGTCTGCTGGTGAATAAGGCGGATAATCTGCTCAAGGTCAGTCTGTAGGGATTGCGAGGCTTCCTCCAGCGCTGCCGCGGGGAAGGCTTGTGCCAATTGAGCGCGCAACCCTTGCGCATCATCGTCGAGGAATATTGCGCATATCCCTTGCGGGCTGCGCGCAACCAGAATAGCGCCCAAGTCACAATCGCCGATGGCGTAGTGGATAGCACCGGGCAGCGACCCCGGTGTACGGAACCCAAGCGAGAGGGTGGGGCTGGTATAGGTTTCCATCGTTGGCTCTCGAACTGTAGTGAAGGTAGTACGAGTGTAGAAAAACCGGCCGCAAGTGAAACTCCGTTCCTTGCGGTCGAATTCGAATCACGGATAGAAACATTCTAGACTCGCCTGTCCCTTATAGACAGTCGATTGCGTAGTTTTAGCTGCGCATGCTCGCGAACGAATCTATGCCAACCAGTCTATCGATCAGAACTACCGCCAAGATCGCTATGTAGACCGTCGAAGCTGACACCGCAGCAATGATGGGATCGACGGTGTATAGAACATAATTGAAAATCTTTAGGGGAAGCAAGGTGTACTGAGCGCTAGTGTTGAAAATGCTCAGCTCTATATTCGTCCACGAGATCACAAAGGCGAAAAGGCCGGACGCTATTATGCTGGGCTTTATCAACGGCAGCGTGATCAAGCGGAACGTAGCAAAGGACGTCGCACCGAGGTCTAGGCTGGCTGCTACCAAACGGCGATCGAACCCCATATACGCCCCCAAAACCATACGGATGATATAAGGCAAGACCAACACAATATGTCCCCCCAGGAGGACGTAGAAGTTCCTCGCAATACCGAATGATGCGGCGAATTGAAGTAGAGCCACACCGATCACCACATGGGGTACCACCAAGGGAGACATAAATATCGCCTTAAGCGTAGCGGCACCCCTAAACTGAGCTTGAGAAAGCGCTGAGGCCGCGCTGACGCCTAAGACGAGTCCGAAAAAGGTGGCGAACAATGCCAACTGCGTGCTATGAACGATCGATGCAATGTACGATGCGTCGCTCAGAAACTCCTTGTACCACTTGAGCGTAAACCCCTTCGGCGGAAAGGATAAAGCGCTCGCCTCATTAAAGGACACGCCTATTATTATGATCAACGGCAGTAAAAGAAACCCGAAGATCATTAGCGCTACCGCGGCAAATACCAGTTGCCCTACAGACCCCGACCGTGACTTTGCACTCATGTCCGTGCCCACTTTAGTTTCCGCTCCATCACCGTTGACTGGAACACCATTAGTACAAGTGCTGTGATCGTTAATGCGACGGCAAGCGCTGCGCCAAAGTTGAAGTTCATGGCTGCCATGTACTGATCATAGATAACAATTGACATCACCGAACCACGGCCACCCAGCATGACGCTAGGCGTAACGTACGCACTTACACTTATCGTAAACGCAATGACTGTTCCGCCCAGGACACCAGGAAGGCTGAGTGGCCATGTAACGTTCCAGAAAGTTGACCAAGCGTCTCCGCCTAGATCGGTGGAGGCCTGAAAAAGAGACTTATCGATGCTTTGTAGTGATGCCACGACAGCCAGAACGACAAAGGGCAAGCAAATATAGGTCAAGCCTATGACCACACTGGCTTCGGTGTAGAGGATCCTGAGCGGTCGCTCGATCAGTCCGAGCTGAAGAAGCGTATCGTTAAGAAAGCCGGAACGCCCCAGAATAATCATGAAGCCAAACGACCTCACAATATTACTTGTGAACAAGGGCAAGATTACTATTACGTAGGCGATTCGCCGCGAGAGCTTACTCTGTAGAACCATCACCATGTAGTAGGCGATGATATAACCCAGCACAAGGGAAAACGCCGCCACCAGCAAAGAAATCCTCATGGTCGAAACCAACGCCGACAAATATCGTGGTGTGCTCACGATCTTTACGTAGTTATCTAGTGTTATGCCCTGCTGGCCGGAGAAAACGCTGGACAGCGCGGTTACTGCCAAAGGCGCTATAAAAAAAACAATGATAACTAGCGTCGGAAAGCCCAGCAGAATAAAAATGCGGAATCGATTCGCTGCCATAGCTAGCCTTTCACTTCCACTTTGAAGAAATGAGGCTTCCTTCTTTTCAGCGTCACGAGCACGGTCTTTCCCACTTCGGGCGCGCCCGATAGGCCGCCCTCTTCAGAGTCCCAATGCTTAAGCGCGATTTCACACCCATTTTCCAGCCGGATGAAGGTCTTGAACGCCTCACCGGCAAAAATTATGCGCTCCACCCGGGCGTTGAAAACGATTGGAAAGCCCTCCACGCGCCCAATAGCAAGATGCTCAGGCCTAGCCAATAGCTTGTAGGCGCCATCATCGTACCCGTCGACAGATGCGATACGCGACGCGGAACCGGCCAGCATAACTTCACCAGTGCGCAGTTCAACGTCGACTAAATTGGCCTCACCAACAAAATCGGCAACAAACTCGTTATGCGGACGGTGATAGATATCCTCGCCCGACCCGAACTGCACGATCCGACCGGCATTCATCACTGCGATACGGTCGGCCATTACTAGCGCCTCTTCCTGATCATGCGTGACGAATATAAAAGTTATACCAAGGCGCTGTTGCAAAGACTTGAGTTCAATCTGCATCTGCCGCCGTAGCTTCAGGTCCAGCGCTCCTAATGGCTCATCGAGCAGAAGCACCCGGGGTTGGTTGATTACCGCACGGGCCAATGCGATGCGTTGCTGCTGCCCCCCCGACAACTGACTCGGATACTTATCGCCCAAATGACTTAGCCCAACCATGTTCAGCGCTTCAGCCACTTGTGACTTGACCTCGGGCTTTGCTAGCCGGGCTCTTCTGGGCCCGTACGCAACATTATCCGCAATCGTCATGTGCGGAAATAAAGCATAGCTTTGAAACACCGTATTGACAGGCCTTTTATTAGCCGGCATCCCTGACATCGGACGGCCATCTAGGAGGATCTCTCCACTAGTAGGGTCTGTAAACCCTCCGATGCATTTCAGCAGAGTCGTCTTGCCGCAGCCACTGGGGCCAAGCAGAGCAATGAACTCGCCGCGCTCGATCGTCAAGTCGACCGCGTTCAGGGCGGTCATATCCCCATACTTGCGAGTCAACTTGCGAGTTTCTAAGATGGCATCCATGCGGTATCGACCTATCTCTATCGAGTAACGACTTCGTTCTCGAATTTCTCGATGAGCTGATCTCTCCTGTTCAGGAGCTCAGGCCAATTCGGAAGCGCCAGATCATCGATACTACCGCTTTCGCCCCACGGCATGTATGCCGCATATTCGGAAGGAACCTTTACGCCTTTGATGTATGGCCCCATATTGAATTCCCGCACGAAACAAAGAGCCGCCTCTTCGGTCAGCGAGAAGTTTACGAGTTGCTCGCCTAGCTCGCGGTTGGGCCCGTTGCGTACCAGATGAATTCGCATGTCGTTCGCGATACCTTTGTCGGAGGGGTTGACGAACTTATAGGGTCCACCAGCCTTGATCAAGGCGAAGGCGCTACTGGAAAAGTGAGGCGCTACAGAGATTTCTTGAGACTGGAACATATTAGAGACCGTACCGGCGCTGTTGTAGAAAGCTGCGACATCCAGCTTTCGAAAAGCATCAACCGCTGGCTGCGTGTCTTCAATCGAACCGCCATTGAGCTCTGCAATATGGACGAACAGAGGTAAGCCCATCGACACTTGCGCCAACGGAAGCGCTACCATGCCCGCATATTCTTCTTTCCACATATCCTGCCAAGAGGTGGGTGCAGTCTTTACTAGGTCGGTGTTATACAGGATTCCGAGAGAGTAATACCCATTACTCGCGGCGTAGATCTTGTTGTCAGCCACATACTTTGCCTGATGGATGAGGTTCTCAAGGTTGGGAATTCGCGAAGGATCCTGCTCCTCAAGGACCCCTTGGCTCCAGGCCTGCTCAGACACCCCTCCATCGACCCAGGCAACGTCAATGCTGGGTTTGTTCCTTTGCGTGACAAGCTTCGTAAGTGTCACTGCTGAAGAGCCAATATCCGGGGTAATGGTAACGCCCGTCTTCTGGCTGAACGGATCCAATACGCAAGTGGTAATGGCCTTCTGGGCTATCCCCCCGTATAGGGCAACTGTCATACTCTGCGCATAGACGCTCTGCCCAGACATTGCTGCGGCGATTACTAAGGCGATGCCCGAGTGAATGGCGGTCCTTTGGAGTTTCATTGGGTTCCCTTTTAAAGATTAGTTGTCTAATAGAAGTTGAGTCGTTGCCGAGAAAGCACTTTGCGCATCGTTTTCAGTAAGTACGTTCCAAAGCTGTTCTGCGCGTTGCGCGCCAATCACCGGAACAGTGCACGTCTCAAACTTTCGTTTAAAGCCGTCACGACTCAGAGGATTAGCAGGATGGCCGATTTGTATAGCACGCTTACCCGTGTATTTAGGCGCATCTGCGTGGGTGACGACTATCGTTGTGTACGCCTCGCCCTTTAGGTACAGCGCCTCAAACTCTTCTTTGGAGCGCTGTTGCGGGTCGATAGTCACCTTGACCATGGACATTGCTCTGCGCACGCCTTCATTCTGAATGGCTTCGTCAGTGAAATGCTCGTTTTTGATGCTTCCATAAAGCAGGGCAACCGCGATGCAATAGGGAATGCAAAACCGCGCTTCTGCGGGCGTGCTGCAATGGGCATAGCGCATAATATTTGCGGCGTGATAGCTGACACGGCACTCTACTTCCACCACTTCATCTGGACGCACCAAGCCACTGCTTAACCCTTGAAGGACCACATCCAGGCCTGCATGAATCATGGAGCAAGTGGGGTAAACCTTTGGCCCTGAATTCAGAATTTCGAATGTCGAGCTCAGATCCTCCGCGAAGCCGCCTAAACAATCCCGCGAGCCATACAGCGCGAAGAAACCTTCTTGACCTTCCAGGGCCGACGAACCAGAAGTCAGGCCCTCTTGCGCAAGGCGCGCCGCAAGCAGCCCATTCTGAGCAGCAAACCCAGCATGCATCGCCTTGGTAGGCGTGCCAAAGTTTTCTCGAATTCCACCGATCAGCGAGGCGGCGATACCGAGAGCATTGGCGGTCCGTTCATAATCCAGACCCAACAACTTCGCGCAGGCGGCTGTCGCGCCAAAAGTGCCCAACGTAGCAGTTGTATGCCATCCACGAGCGTTGTGCTCCAAGGTGATCGTCGCTCCGAGGACACTTTCCACCTGCACACCGACTACCATCGCCACCACGATACCTTCGAGCGTTACGTTTAACGAGTCCGCTAACGCCAGCAGGCCGGGAAGGACCGGAGCACAAGAGTGTCCAATCATGGACAGGTTGTTGTCATCGAAATCGAGTACGTGGCTCAACGCGCCATTGACGAGTGACGCATTACGCTCGGTCGTCTGAATGTTGGTTCCCCAAATGGCGCTCCGTCCCACGTCCCTCTTAGCTAAGTTGATCACGGGCGCCACGGATGAATCCGTGCTGCCGGCGAGAGCGACGCCCAGGGTGTCGGCGATCATTAGCCTTGCATAGTCGAATACCCGGTCGGGAATTTCAGTGGATTGCAAAGACACAATGTAATGCGCCAGCCGTAACGACATACTTGTCTGGTCGGCTTCTTGACTGTCAGGACTTACCACCTGGAATTGCATCTAAGATTCTCCAAAAAGGGCTTTGTCTGTCGCCACCTAATCGTGGCAGAGGAACTGGCACACCTTCGCTGCATGATTCCTACAGCGCACTAGCAACATCCTAAAGAAGCCTTCGTCGCCCATAAAGTGATATTTCACAAGCTAAGCAATCGAAATACGCGATGGCTGCGGCGCAGCCACTATGTAGTGAGGCCTATGCACACGGGGAAACCCTAAGGTAATCCCGTTGACGCGTAGGTACAGAGTTCGGACAATCCGATGGATGAGCAATTACGACCTCACCGATCTGAAAATCTTCCTTGCAGTTGCGCAGGAAGGAAATATCAAGAGAGGCGCCGAGCGATCTTACCTGGCTCCTTCGTCCGTCAGTCTCCGCATCAAGAACCTAGAAGAAGCGATAGGAGCTTCCCTGCTTACGCGCGGAGCCAGAGGAGTGACGCTCACCCCTGCAGGTCAGGTGTTCGTAGAGCATGCCAGCCGTTGCGTAGCGCAACTGAATCAAATGCATGCAGACCTTTCGCCTTATGCCCAGGGCGTTACGGGCCATTTGACGCTTTTCGCTAATAACAACGCCTTGAGTTCGTTCCTCCCGGACGATCTGGCCACATTCTTCAAGCTCTATCCGACAGTGCGGGTGACCCTCGAGGAACGTATGAGTCACGATATTGTGGCTGCGGTCGCGTCTGGCCGGGCAGACGTCGGGATAGTCGCGCTCGATACGACTCATCCAGGCCTCGAATTATTACCATACAGAGTTGATCGTCTAGTTTTGTTGGCGCCTTTGAAGAGCCGTATCGCGCGGGAAAAATCAGTGAGCTTTTCTCGCTGTATCGCCGAGCCGTTCATCAGCCTGCAAAGCGGTGCAGCGCTACATACTTATTTGGTGAACCAGGCGATGGCTCTTGGCAAGCGGCTGGACATACGCGTGCAGGTGTCCGGCTTCCGAGCTATTTCGCGACTGGTCGCATCCGGCGCCGGGGTGGGCGTCGTGCCTCGAACCGCTTTAGAGCGCACCGATACGGAGCGTCTGGCAGTGATTGAGTTGACGGACGATTGGTCGTATCGCAATCTGCAGATATGCTGTCAGCCACACACTCCGCAACAAAACGTCTTTGCACGCTCTCTAATCGAGATATTAAGAAAACCATCTTAGGCGGGCCGCTGAGAACTCCGCAAGAGCCGTTCACTCTGCCTTAGCACCTCCTCGCCCAACTCCTGGTAGACCGGACGGCATCCCGCTGCATCTGCAAACCCCAGCATACCTGTTGGGCAATGCCGATCATTGTCCCAGCCGGGGTAATCGGTGATGGGATACAGGCAGATGCCGCCTACCGGAACACCGTTGTCCAAGGCGCTAGCCACCTCATCGCAGACGTAGCGCAGCCAGGGAATACGGCGGTCACCCTCCGCGCCGGTCTCCGCGATGAATAGAGGTCTTTCATAACGCTGATAAACCTCGGCCAGAATCTCGCGCAACGGACGATACAGCGGCTCCCCCCGGCGAATCGGGGGACCGTTCAAATACCATTGATTGTGTGCATAAACATTGACGCCCACGATGTCCAGATGCTCGGGCTTGCCTCCAAGCTCCGGCATCAAGCGGCCGGCGATCATGTCCCAAGCCTCGTATTGCGCCAGACGGGCGTTCTCCGCCCGCCGCAACTGGCGCCCGTCCTTGGGAACCACGTTAATGACCGGATCCACGCAGACAAATCGGGCCCGCGTATCTACCGCCCGGATTGCCTCCGTGGCCGCAACCGTTGCACGTACCAGTTGCCGTTTGAGCTCCATGCCGCGCCTGCGCTGGCAAGGGCCGATGTCTCCGGTGTCGCCGCCTGCCCAGGCCCAAAACGAAATCTCGTTAACCGGACAGTAGTAGGGCACCCCGGGCGATTCGTCGCGCACCAGGGAAGCGACTGCGGCCGCAAAGCGCGCAAACCTGCTTACGAAAGCTGACGACCAGATATCAATATCGTCCGGCCAGCCGTAATGACACACGTCCCAGATGGGTTGCACACCGGCCTGGTGCGCGGCGCGTAACATGGGCAAGAAGCTGGACCAGTCATAAACGCCGGGCGAGGGCTCGGCCAGATGCCAGCGTATGCCATCCCGCACGGTTCTGATGCCATGCTCGACCAGGGACTGATAGTCCTGAATTGCGTATACATCGTGCTGCGTTCCTCGCAGCAGATCCAGCCGCTGGCCGTCTTTACGGCGATGGCTCGAGCATTCGAAGCCGCCTAGAAAATAACTGTCGAATAACGGTGCAATGGCTCCCACCGCAGAGTTGTAAGATGCGATTCCTGGAGTCATGAATGCCCATCCGTAAGCTATAGATGGCGCTTACAGTGCAAGAACCGCGCCTGCTATTCCTGACCTCCGCTCCTCGGATGATGGCCGCCGCAGACTCAGTGAAAGCCCATGTAGTTTGGCAAGGCCAGGGTCACCCACGGCACGTAGGTCACTATCATCAGAATGGCGACCAAGGGTACGAGAAATGGGAGTACGGCTCGCGAGATCTTTCCAACCGAGAGGTTCGTCACAGAGCTAAGGACAAACAACACCAGACCAACTGGCGGAGTAAGTAGTCCGATCATTAAGTTAAAGATAATGATGGAGCCCAGCCTTATCGGTTCTATTCCGTACTGGGCCGCTATAGGCATGATCACCGGTACCAGGATCAGCACGGCAGAGTTTGGCTCCATAACAGTGCCGATAAACAGCAAGAATATATTAAGGATTATCAAGAAGACGACGGGATCTTCTGTCAGTTGCAACATCCCGGAGGCCAATAGCTGTGGCACCTGTTCCCGGCCCAACACCCACCCGAAAAGACTGGCAGCGGCAATAATCAGCATGATAGATCCGCTGATTGAAGCGGTCGACGAGAACACTGACTTGAATTGCTTCAGACCCAGGGTTCTATACGAGAGGCCCAATACGATCATGTACAAGGCTGCCGCGCTTGCCGCTTCTGTTGGTGTAAAAATCCCACCAAATATCCCTCCCAGCACGATGACTGGAGTCAACAAAGAGAACGATGCCGACACCCCCGCCCTCGCAATTTCCTTCCGGGGAGCTCGCGGCAGCCGCAGGCCAGGCTTGTTTCGGGAAAAAAGAAAAACCAGCGCCATCAGCACCAAGGTAATCAACAGCGCCGGAACAACGCCGGCCAGGAATAAACCCCCAATAGACACGCCAGATACGACGCCATACACGACCGCCGAGACACTGGGCGGCATGATGGGACCGATGAGGGTTGATGAGGCAGTCAGCCCCACGGCGAAAGACTCACCGTAGCCTCGCTTGGTCATGGCTGGGACCTGTATCTTGCCCAGGGCTGCCGCATCGGATATTGCCGAGCCGCTCATCCACGAAAAGACAAGGCTCGAAGCAACGGTAACGTACCCCAGGCTGCCCCGTATATGGCCAAGAGCGCTCAGGGCGAATTTATACAAGCGGTCTGCAACGCCTGCTTCATTGGCCAAATTGCCCATCAAGATGAACATAGGCACGGCAAGCAGCGGGAACGAATCCACGCCGGCGGTCATGCGCTGCAGCACGATCATCAAAGTAACGCCGTCGGCATAGTGGATATAAAACAGCGATGGAATCAATAGCGAAAATGCGATCGGCACGCGCAACAACATGAGCCCTATTACGCCAAAGAGCATCCACGTGATGTCCGGGCTCATATGGACTTTCCGCCAAGCTCGGCTGTTACTGGCTCGTCCAGGCGGATGCTGCCATCAATTCGTCCACAGGCAATCAAAATGATATTGGCCAGTGACTGGATCATAATCAGGAACATCCCGGAAAGGCTGGCCAGGTATACCCAACCCATAGGGATGGACATTGCCGGTGACGTCGCCATGAACATGCGTGATACAAACGTCCAGCCCGGAACCATAAGCACCAGGCAGGTGCTCGCTACGATTAAATACGACAGGGCGATCACCCACTTCACCGCAGCGGCCGGTACGATACTGTCAATCAAGGTAATAACAATATGTTCGCCGGTGCTGGTCAAGTGCACCGATGCCACGAAGATCATCCAGATCATCGCGTAACGGGCCAGCTCTTCGGTCCATGAGAACGGGTGCTCGAACAGGTAGCGACTGATGACCTGGACCACGATCAATACAAACATGGCGACCAGCAGCAGCAGGGAAAGCCACGTTTCAATCTTGACGATCCGCTTGTACATGGCTGTCCGCCCCTAAACTTAGTTGGCTACACCCATGTGCTTCTTATATACGTCACCCCAGGAAGCGTCGGGTTTGCTCGAATAGTGCTCGATCGTTTTTGCTCGAAAGGCATCGATGTCCACCTCGATGATTTCAATCGTTTTGTCCGAACGCCACTGATCCAGGATCGCCTTTTCCTCGCTTTGAATGCAGCCCGTAATAGCTGCCGCAGTTTCAACAGCGGCCTTTTCTACGGCGGCTCTCTGTTCGTCGTTAAGCGTCTTCCAGAAGAACTCGGACACCAGAGTAAAACTGGGCATGACGAGATGAGACGTAAGCATCAGATATTTTTGTTGCTCATAGAACTTCATATTCTGGATGGTCGGAAGGGGGTTCTCTTGCGCATCAATCGTCCCCTGTTGCAAGCCTAGGTAAACCTCGCCGAACGCCATCGGTGTTGCACTGCCTCCCATCGCCTGAATATTGCTCATCATGATGGCGGCGCCAGGCGTCCGAATCTTCAGCCCAGCCATTTCAGCAGTGTTGCGAACGGGCCGGTTAGCAGTCAGGTGACGCGTTCCATACAACCAGGTCCCGACGATTCTAATGTTTGCCGTTTTTACGACGTCGGCATACATCTGCTTCCCGACATCACTTCCAGCGAACTGCATGATCGCGTCATAATCGTCAAAGAAGTAAGCAACGTCCATCACCGAAATAGGCTTGTAAAAAGCGCCTAGGTCAGACGCTGCAGCAACGGTAAGCTGCGCTTCGCCGATGGCCAACTGCTCCACCAGTTCCTGAGGGGTCCCTAACTGGCCGTTGGTAAAAACTTTGACATCCAGGCCGACGTTCGCGGCGTTGATGGATTCGGCCATGGGTTGTGCAAGGCATGTGTGCCCCGGGTGGGTGGGTTCATAGTGATGCGCAAAGCGAACCGTCGTGGCAGCTGTAGCGTGGCTGGATATTAGCGCCGCGAGCACTACGCCAGAGAATAGGTATCCCTTCATATTCTTGTCTCCATTGCCACCCGGGCAAATTATTAGAATTAGATCGGCCACTTCAGCACGTGCTCAAGCCGTTATGTCAGGAAAGGCTGTCACTCCACCTTTCTCGCCGATTATAGGTAGGCGAAATTCGCACCGCTATTGTCAGAGTCTACAGAACTAGGCGTCGCAATTTGTATTGAAGATACAAATTTCGCCTATGCGAGTGCCGTGTTCAAAACGGGGCCTTGTCCGAGTCGGACAGTGCGCTTGTGCTGATGGTGCGCAAATGACCGTCCCCCACATAAGGAATCACGCCCAAGGCGCGGATCTGCTTGACCGTCTGCCGTGCGCAATCCATATCGTCCGGAGGACAATAGTCAATAGCGATGATGGGAAGCTTGTAACGTTGTTGTATTCGTTCGATTTGCTTCAACAACCAGGCACGGTCGTCTTGGCTGACCTCAACGTAGCGGCCTTCTGTTTGATCCCAACCGCGATAGAGCGATTCGAACGCTACGGCATACACGTCCTGATGTATGGCCGGCAAAAGCTCAAAACCCCGATTGAGAATCAGCTTGGCTTCGGGGTACTTATCCTTGATGGCGCGTATCAAACGCAACAGGCCTTGCCGGCTGTGCTCCAGCTGAGCGTCGTTAAGATCCAGCAGCTCGTAGGAATCGAGCGTATCAAGAAAGAAGCCGGTGTAGCCGCGGTTCCACAACGGTGTCACCACGCTTTCAACAAAGAAGGAAGGCCAGCCGGGCGTTGCCGGATCGATGATTTCGGACTGCCAGGCGCTATTCAGGCCTGCCCGCCAGCTCAGGGGAACATCAAAGTAGTAATCGCGAAAGGCCGTGATCTCTGTGGCGCTGACATAAGCGAACCAGTCGGTTTTTGAGGCCCCTGCTGTCGCATGCGGTGGCGGGGGAGACAGTAGACCGGCATCGGGCTCGACGACGGCCAGCTGGAAGGCCCGCAAGCTGTTCCAGTTGGCCGCATCACCATAATAGAAGACAGCGTTGCGCAGCGCTTCCGCGGAGATGGCCGCCGGGGCCGCCAACGACAAAGAACCCAGGACAGCCGCTAAGACGCGGCGGCTAGCCCTTGCCTTGAGCCATGTAGGTGTCATATTCCAATGCCTCAAAGTGGCGGTCCAGTAAATATAAACCCAGCACGACGGTGATCAAAAGCGCGACGACGAAGCCATAGCCGTATGCGGACGGCCCCAGCTCCAACGTCGTCCACGTCAGCGTGCCGTTCAACACGACAAAGAGCGATGTCAGCACCAGTACCAGGCGCCGCTTGTCAAGATAGAAAAAAATATTAAGCACGCCCAGGAATACTATCTGCAGGCTGGCGGCCACGACATCTATACGCAGCAAGGGTAAATAAAGCGGCGAGATCCCGATGTACTCCAATAGCCGGTCGCCAAAGCCATAAACCAATAAGGCGACCACCGTCTGTATCTTGAGGATTTCGTACAGCGCAGCACGGGCGCTATACACCATCTCGTCGCGCGAACGCCGAATATCATCCAGCGTGCCGCCATCGCGCACGGCCCCGTAGTAGTCGTTGTAATGGTCAGCGAAATCGGTCTCCATACGAAGCAGGAAGACGGCAATGCCCGGAATAATGCAAAGATAAGAAATGAAGATCGGTATGTCGTAGATAACGGATGCCCGCAACGGGCCAATAATGTTGGCACCGGTGGGCGCAAACCAGAACATGAACTTGTCCAGCCACACGCCCAAGTTAAAGAGGAAGCCCACGGCGATCAGGATGGGATAGGCGCGACGATAATCGAGCATCTGCCAGGATACATAGTGCGTTGAACGAAAGCGTCGATGAATGCTGCCATTGAGCACCATCAGCAAGATGGCCTGCCCCGCGACAAAGCCGGCCAGGAGGCCATTGAGGCCATGCTGGGCAAACCACACCGCCCCCAGCACAGTCAGGCCATAGCCTAGAAAGAAAGCCAGCAGGATCGCACCGTACTGTTTGATACTGGCCAGGAAGGTAGTTGCCACCCACGTGTTACTTAGAATCACGAAGGCCATCACCATGAGCAAGCGATACACCAGGGACAGACCATCGAAGTATGCCCAGCTGATCAGCACCCCCATCAGCCCCGTAACGGCTGTCGTCAGCAGGCTGATGGCATGGTAGCTGGACAATATCTGGTCAAGTTGGCGCTCGAAGACGCGATCAGATACGTAACGTGTAAAGGCCAGTTGCACCAGGCCCGTGACGATCAGGCTGACGGCAATAAGATAAGTGACCGACACCTGAAACTGCACGAGTTGCTCGGGGCGCTGCACGGCAGACAGGCTAAGCAAGCCGACCAGCAAGATACCCACGATTGACAAAACCAGCGGCCCGGCGCTGATTACGCCTGCATACAGATAGGCGGTGACGGTGCTGCCCAGCGTTCCTGGACTGAGCAGCCGACGTAGCTGCAAGCTGATGCCCGACATCAATCTTCCTCCATCGCGCGATCGCGACGATAGCTCAAAAGATTGGCGTAGACGCTTTCGTAGCTTTCCCGCATCAGGCTGTCCGCGTAATAACATTCTACGCGTGTTATCCCAGCCGCTTGAGCCGCTGCCCAGCGCTCAGGATCATGAAGCAAGCCCAGAACGGCAAGGGCGAACTGATCCGCGTCTGCGATTTGGACTACTGCACCCGCCTCGCCGAGCGCGCGGTCAGCGTCGCTGCGGCCCTGTATCAGTTGACGGCACGAACCCACATCCGTCGCGACCACGGGCACGCCAGAAGCCATAGCCTCGAGTATGACCAGTGGCAAACCTTCGCTGATGGAGCTCAACGCGACAAGACCGATCTGTGGCATGAGCTCGTCTATCTTCTGGAAACCCTTGAAATGGATATGAGACTGCATCCCCAGGCTGGCCAATAGGTCGCGGCACTCGCCTGCATAGGCGGGGTCTTCGTCCTGAGGGCCGACTATCCAGGCTTCGATTTCTGGATCGTTGCGCCAGGCGATATACATCGAGCGTATGAAGGTCTTGATGTCCTTGATGGGGACCACCCGACCGATCAATGCGACCACCTTGGGGATATGGGCAGGCCGCAGGCTGCGCAGAGGCTCGAACCGGGCAATGGAAATGCCATTGGGAATACTGCGTGTCTTCTCCTCCGGCGCCCCGTCCCGTATTTGCCGCTGGCGGTTGCCCTCGTAGAGAGCAATGATCTCGTCGGCCGCGTCGTAGCACATCCGCCCCATGGCCACGAAAAACCGCAGCCATAGATCCTGAAAATATCCCAACTGAGAAATATCCCGCTCGATCAGTCCGCGGTTGTCATGTATCCATTGACTTTGCAGCAGATCGATTTTGCGCTCTTTGGTATAGATGCCGTGCTCGGACACCACCAATGGCACTTTGTTTCGATGGCGCAGCATGGCGCCCAGCAGGCCCGCATAACCGGTTGAAACGGTGTGGTAAAGCCTGACCGGAATAAGCTGCTCCGCGATCTGGGCCAGTTGCCACAACGGGCCGTGTATCATACGCACCGTCCAAAAATAATCAGTGAACGATGGGTCGGTACAATGCTCATCGTAGCGCTCGGCAATGAAGTCCCAGGCATGACGGCCATGCAAAAACTGCGCTTCGTCCAGGTCCTCGCCGGGCCGCATCGCAGGCAGTATGTCGTGCAGCACGCGCCCCAGTGCACCCGGGCATGACTCTGATCGAAACTGATCATGCAGTTGAACCATCCGCTGCTTACTGCCGGCGCTGGCCTTATGCTTGGGCGATGATGGCGTCGCCCGCAGTTCATGAATGAAGTGCTCTTCGAAGTGAACGACGTTGGGCGGCAATTCGTACTGTGGCTTGCCATAATCTTCACGCCGCCCGCCAATAAAGACCACCGCAAATCGATACTGCGGGAAGCTATGTATCATCTGGTGCACCCAGGCCGATACACCGCCCCGCACATAGGGAAAAGTCCCTTCCAGCAATAGCGCGATGTCCGCGGATTTGGCCTTGCGATCGGTGATGTTCATGTGAACCAATACCTCTTGACGGGCTCGTAGGGCGACGGGGTGGCAATGCCCTTGAGGGCACTCAGGCTACGCGGAACGGCGGCGTACTGGCCTTGCTGGAAATCTGTTTCGGCCAGCCAGGCCGCCAATCGATGAGCCGGAAAGCCGTGTTCCTGAGCGCGCGCCAGATACTCGCGGGCCTGTTCGGGCTCGGATTCGATCAACGCGCTGCGGCCAAGCAAATACCACAAATTGGCCTGTTTCGCATTGCGCATCAGTGCCTCGTGCGCATATTGGCGCACACAGCGCAAGGTGAATTGCCGTAGCTCGCCGTGTACGAGATTTTGATAAACAAGCTCCCAATGCAGCTCGGCCAGCCGCCCGGCAAGCTGCGCATGTTCGCTGTCGGACTCGGACTCGTCCAGCAACTGGCGGGCGATGAGGATTTCCTGACGGATACGATTTTCCGCCGCGTCGAAGATGCCATAGGCAAGCAGGCGAATCTCTTCGACCGGGTCGGACAACAGCTTCCGCAACAGTCCGCCACTTACATTTGAGGGCAGTTCGCGCAGCCCAACCATGGCTTGCAAGCGTTCATCGGCCGACAAGCGGACATCGCGCAATCGACCCAGCAAGCGCAATCCCGCCCCGTAAGTGACCTGCCGTATCAGGCTGGGGACAACCCGCGGTCGCGGTACGAACTGAACCAGCGGTACGCGCCGGACAGGCGGCATGAACACTATGCCCAGAGCCGTGGAGGCAATGATGGCCTGCCCCACGATCGGAAGCAAAAGGCAGAGCAGAAAGCCATGCACAAACAAGCTGCGCCATTGCCCATGATGTTGCGTGGTCCCCATGTTGGCCATCCAGCAACCGGCGGCGAGAGCCGCCCCCAGTTGCCATAACGCGCTCTCCACCAACAGCCGCTGAGCATCAAGAAATTCTGCGAAGCGAAATAGCGCCATGCCCTGCAACATCAATGCCAAGGCCCCCAGCAAGAAGAACAATAGCGCTCTAGTCATGCTGACCTCGGTACAGCAGGTGGCGCAGCGCGAGGCCAGGAGCCTGGACGGGCACCGCAAGCGCGTCCACGCGTACACCCATGCCGTCCAGGTCGAGGCCGAGCCGGACCTGACATTCTCGCTGCATGCGTAAACGGTAAGCATGGGCCGCTAAGGTATCGGTCAGCGGGAGCAGCACGAAAACAATGGAAGCCTGGTCGCTTGCGTGTACCCAGATCAGATCCAGGCTGCGCCGTTCGCTGCGCAGGATATCGATTGCGGATTGATAAGCCGCAGCCTGCGGGAACCTGAATGCCATTAGCGTAGAGGGTATCCCTGCCTCATCCGACACGCGCGCCAGCCGCCCGAGCTCGAGCGCAAACTCATCCGGGCAAGCTGGTACATGCTGACGGATGCCTTTGACAGAAGCGGTCTGGCTCCAGCCGTCGACGTAGTAATTGGACAAAGTGCGCAGCAGCTGAAGATTTTCTGTGGTCAGCGCCAGAAACGGCATACTGCGCACCACCAGCACGGCAACCAGTCCTCTGTCGTGAGCGACAATGGGAACACAGGCAATATATGCACTGCTTTGGCAATCAGGCGAGCGCAAATGGGTAAGCTGATGAGTCTCCAGGCAGGCGACCAACAGGGAGTCCTCAGGCTCCAACGGAAAGTCCGCGCCTATCGAGGCCAGTGCGTCTGCGGCCAGACCGTCGCCCGTCGCCCGGAAAATTGCGGCCTGATCTACGCTGCATACGCTGGCCGCGTATTCCAGCAATTGCTGCATACCGGGAGCTTCCTCCGAGCCCTGCATCGCGCGGCCCGCCTCACGCAATTGTGCGACGGCATCGCGTAGCGTCACCGGGCGTCCCAGCATCTCCCTTTCCATATGCTCGTGTGACGCACACAACAGATAATGACTGGTAATAAGCGAGCCCAGCCTGTCATCCAGATAGTCGTTTGCGGCGCTCAAACGCCGTAAACGTCCTCTCCACAGGTCGCTACAGTGCCCGGCCACAACCAGCTGTATCATGCCGCCTGCAAACAGGACCGTGGGAATCGAGTACTTGGCCGGGTCATAGAGCAGCCACGCGGTAGCCAGGATGCACAGACCGGCCACGACGCCCAGCAAGGCGCCATAGCGCAATGCAAAAATCGTCGCCAGCAGCCACAACCACGGATACGGAGAGTCGATCAGTAGCGGATCACCCGGTCGCAAAACATAGCTCAGCCCCAAAGCCACTGCCATCCCTGCCAAGACCTCCACGACTGCAAAGCCTCGTAAACCATTCGGTGCGACGATGGCGAGATAGCGGCTTTCGCGGCCAGCGGAATCAGCGGTGGTGCGTCGACCGGTGTCGGTAGACAGGGTGACAGTGTTCATGATGGCGTCGCTCACGGTTGAATAGGTGCAAGAAGCTGACTGATCAGATCATGACCGACGCCGGCAAGCGTCGAGCGGCTCCAGCCGCTACGACTGCCCATTGCACTCCAGACCACCTCACCGGTATTTAAATCAACGACATCGAACGACAGCCCGACGACCGGCTCCCCGTCTATCCCGACCTTGTACCGCCACTCTTGCACTGCACCAGTCAAGGCATATTGAGCGCCCGCATCACGTGCCCACTCCAAAGCCTGCGCGCGCTGCTGATCGGTGTTGTTCAACAAGTAGGTTCCTGCTGAATCACTGAAGGGATAAGTGGCAAGCTGCGTAAAGCCCTTTTGATGCAACAGATTCTGTGCGATGCTTTGCGCTCCCAGCGCTGCGCCGGGGGTCTCGGTGTAATTGCTTAAAGGTACCAGGGCAAGCTTGTTCAGTTGCGTCCATGATGGCGCTAGCCCGACTTGCGTACTGGAACATGCGCTGAGCGCCAACAGCGCTGCTAATCCAGCCCATCTGTTGCACCGCGCTTTGATTTGCATCTTCATATTGTTGCTCCCTAATCAGAAAAACAAGCGGTAAGTCAGGCCTATCTGCCTGGATGAACGTGTACCGTCGCCGGCGGCGTTTTCGTACTGGTAGAAGAGACTGAGACGGTCTTTTCCGAGCACCGGTCCACTCAAGCCTATTGCTACCATCGGACCCCAGCCTTGATTGCTGTCTCGAACCAGGCCGACATCAGCATAGGGCCGCCAGGACGGGCCAAATGAATTGGGGTTCGATGCCCCAAAACCCACGACCACGCCATACCGGGTGTAGCTTTGCGGCATGATCACCGACGACAAGGGCGCTTGGCCATCAGGCATAAGTCGCGAGAAGCCAGGCACCAAGGTATCCTTGGCCGAGAATGAGCCACGCTCAAACACGCCCCTTACGTTCAGATCCGGTAGCAAAGGGGGCAGGCGCACACCGGCTTCTGTGTTGAAGACATAGCCGTGACCCAAGCTTTCTCGTTCCTGGCTGTATAGGCGTAGCGCCTCCACACTCGCGTGCACAAACCAGCGAGACTCGGGCGACCAGTCCAGCGTGATTCGCGCCAAGTCCTTGATGCCGCCCACCTGCAAACTTTGAGACAGATAAGTGGGCTGATTGCGGCCGATGAAAATTGCCGGCCGGAAAGTGCCGTAGGGATTGATCTGCGCCATGAAGCTGACGGTATGGAAGGACTCCAGCGCCTTTCGATGGCCGACCGTCAAAGCAAGTTCACGCGCCGGCGTGATATCAGTCAGCGTCAGGTTCAAGCTGCGGTCATTGCGCGGCACCCATGCCAACTGTGTTGCATCCGTCGTCTCCTGGTGCTTGTTAAGGACTTCGAGGTCGGCACTGAGACGACTGGTGAGATTCATGCGGCCACTAATAGCTGTCGCCTGATACTCCAGCGGGTGGGTGGACACATGGGCGACATCCACACCCACAGCCTGGGGCGTCCGCATCAAAAGCTGCGTCAACTGGGCATGCCGCTCGTCGCTGTCGGGCGCGGCTTCAGCCAACTGATAAGCAATAGACTGAGCCTCCGGAATCCGGTCCATGGCGACCAGCGCGTTCAGCTTCGCCTGAGGCGAAAGACGATCGCTTTGAACCAGCTCGCCAACCACATCCCAGTTTCGACTTTCCGCTGCCAGGTACGCCTGCGTATCGATACGAGCGGGGTCATCAGCCTTATATTCCCGGGTCAGCCACGCGCGGGCCAGTTCGTTGTGACGGCCCGCCAAAGCCCAGTGCAGGATCAGCGCTTTCACTGCCACACGGTCGGTGACCGGTGCCCCGGCGTCGCGAAACACCTCGGTCGCGTTCATGGCGTCTGCCGGCTCTTCGGGCTGCATGACGACATCGAGCGGCGGCAAGCCGGGCAGATCGCCAAGCATGGATACTCGAACGGCCTGATCGTTCTTTGCGACGAGCTCTTCTTCCAGCAACTGGAAGACCATGGCTTTGTGATGATCGGCCAATGCAAACCGGGAGCCCAGTGTGGCTGCCGTTACACGCCGGCTTTCTGCCTCCTCGATTCCGCGCTGCAGGCGGTCTTCGTGCTGTGGCGCTGGCACTAAGGGTTCGCTTTGCAATGCCTTCCATGCTTCAAGACGCAATTTCTGGCCCAGGCCCGGACGCCCTGCGGACTCTTCAGCGTCAGCCAGCGCCGCAAGAATCACGGGGTTATGTCCGCTGCGCTCGGCCTCCCGACGCAAGTATTGCGAGGCTGCCGCGGCGTTGCCCAGGCGTAGTTCCCCGGCAGCATAGGGCCCCCAATACAAGGAGTTGCCTGCGGCATGTGCGCGAAATGCCATCAAGGCACTGCGCAGTTCGGGAATCGTCCCGTATGCCGACAACGCCCACAAATAGGCAAGCCGTATGTCATCGCTTGCATGGGGTAAGCGGGCTGCCTTGCGCATATCGCTAAAGGCAGCGTCCAGGTCGCCCTTTTTAATGTAGTAGCTGGCCCGCGCTATCAACATATCAGGCGTACTTTCCAATGCTGTGTGCTGCTCGGGTGTCAGTTCATCCAGCAAGAGCCCGACACGCGGCCATGCAGGACTTTGCGAATAAAAATACAGTGCTGACTGCAACGCGGCGGTCGCGCCGTTTTGGCGAAACTCGGCTTCTGCCGCCCTTCCCGCATCTACCGGGTAGTCCGCGTAGAAAAATGTGAGTTGGCGCAAATCATCCGTGGTCGCGCCCCCCGAAGAGATGAGTTGTCGGTGGGCAAAATGGGCCTCGTCGTCCAGATGAAGGTCGCGGGCCAGCCCTGCATACAGCCGCCAGTACGGAGCGTGCAAGGGATCCGGCCCCGCATGATCACGAACCCGCCGCAGGACCTCTATCGCCTCCTGCCTTTGGCCGCTACGCTGTTGGATTATGGCGATATGCATGGCGTACAAGGGGGCCTGCGGGTGCTCCGCCAAAAGCTCCCCATACGCATCCAAGGCTAAGTTGTCACGTCCGGCCCGTTCGGCCAACCCGGCATAAGCTTCCAACACTCTGGCGCGCTGCTTGCCCTGGGCATGGCCTTGCAGATACTGCAAGCCCTGATCAATCTGTCCCAGCTTTTCGTAAGTGGCAACCAGATCTTCCAGAAGCGCCTCGTCCGAGGGGTTGCGAGCGTAGGCACGCTTGGCTGCGGACAAATAGACAGTGGTGTTATTAGTCTGCCTGGCCATCACGGCTACCTTTTCCCAGGCGGTCTGCTCGCCCGATTCGAGCGCATACCGCAGCCAGTAGTGCAGCGCCTTCTCCGCCTTGCCGTTCCATTCAGACACCTGGGCGAGCCGCGGCAACCATATCGTAGGCGCCATGCCGCGCTTCAGGGCTAGCTCGGCAGTTGTCTCGGCCTCGTCCAACTGCCGGCTTTGAACCAGCGCTGTGAACGCAAGATCAAGGTCCGACTCCAGATTCTTCGGGTCGTCGTCGGAAGGCATGCTGCCCGGGTCCGACACCAATATGCGGCGCGGCTGTATGTCAGACCATTGAAGGGCGGAGCGAACAGGCAGCCCCTTGCCAGACCACACCGCGGCATATGCCCGCCATTCGCCCGATGAAGCGCGCTCGGCATGGGCCGGGCCGCCTGCCCCTGGCGCATTACCCTGGGCCCCCGCTGACCCTTTCTGCGTGGCTCCGATGAGCTCTCTTGCGTAGCCAGCCAAAAGATCTGCCCGCCCGGCCTGCCGCGCCAGGCCGATAAGGTAGCGCAGCGTCTCCAGGTCGCCGGCCAGCTCTTGCCTGTGCCGCTCTGCCGCAATGCAGGCCTGATTGACGTCGCCGGAGGCGACATAAGCCTGTAGACCTGCAATAAAGTACTTGCGCTTATCCGCCAGCTCACTGACCATCGCCTGCGCATCGAAATAGGCATCGGCTGCCTGCACATACTCGCCCCGCTGCAGCGCGGCCTCGGCAAGTTGAGCCTGCCACTGCACAGCATTGCCGCCATCCAGCTGTACCAGCTTTTGCAGCCATTGTTCCTGTAGCTTACCCGCCCCTGCCGCCTCCGCCCGTTGCGCCAGCCAGCTCAAGCCGGATACATCCCAGCCATCGTAGGCTGCAGCTTCTTCCAGTCGCTGGCGGAAGACCTCCATCGCGGCCGGGCGTTTTGGGTCATCCACCTGATGTTGATAGGCAATCTGCTCGGCGGCGGTCACGCGCAGCAGCAACAGGCGCGGTCTGTCGGCTTCCGGGCTGCTCTCAAGCAGCGCGTCGGCGATATCCAGAGCGGAGTTCCAGCGTGCCAGCTTCATGTAGCGGGCCAGTAGATCTTCTTGCGCCTGCCAGATAGCGTCCGGGCCTGTTTGGTCGGGGTGCAGAAACTCCCAGGCATGCATGAAGGCATCGGGCTGCTCTAGCTGCGCAGCCAGCTCCAGGACCTGCTCCCAGGCATGCGCGTCATTTTGTTCCCTGGCTGCCATCAACCAGTACCCTAAGGCTTTGTCGCGCTGATTTCGCCACAGGGCCAGTTCGGCAAGCCGAGGGGCCCATTGGCTGACAGGCTCGCCAGCCACCAGCGCCTGGCGTCCGGCCGCCTCGGCTTCGGCCAGCAGGCCGGTCTCCACAAAGGCTTGATACACCAGCTCGTACTCCGTGGGCGTATCGCGCTTGTCGAAAGCTTGGGGCCCGGTCACCGCGCTTATGTGATGTACGGCCGCGCCATCGGTATGTACGCCCATGGGGCGGCTGTACATCATATGGATGCGTGGCAGGACCTCGGCTTGCTGTGTCTGCCCCGCCACCCGCAGCAAGGCGCGCGCATAATAGGCAATCAGGTCGCGACGGTCAGCCTGTCGTGCCAGCACCAGCATATAGCGCAGGGTGGCTCTGTCCGCCTGTAGTTCGCCCAGATTGGCATGACCCAGTTCACAAGCCTGGTCCACCGCATTCGCTGCGACCAGCGTGTGCAAGGCACTCAAGAAGAAATGTCGCTGTCCATCAAGTGTCGTGCTGGCATGATATGCCGCGATATATGCCTTGGCCGCTTCTATCTCGCCGTTGCGCGCAAGCGCCGCCTGTGCCAGCTTTTCATGCCACTCCTGGGCATGGGCCGTGTCTGCCTCGGCGAGCTTGCCGTACAAGCGCTCGACGATTTGGTAGGCACCGACGTCCCGCGCTTTTTCTGCCAGGCTTGCCAGCGTTTCGACATCCCAGGTGTATTCAATTGCTTTTTCCAAGGCCAGCCTTACGTGTTTCAGCGCTTCGGCCCGGCGTGGGTCTGTTTGCGCATAGCCATAGGCCCACTGCTCGCTTGCTACGGCTTGCAAAAGCAAGGCCTGGCGGCGAGCGTCTTCATCACCGCCCATGCCTTGCAAGCGATCGGCGATCTGGAAGGCGGCATCCCATTGACCCAATTTAAGATGCTGAACAGCCAGTGCATTCAAATACATCGGCGTGTCGGGTCGCACGCGCAACAAACCTTCGAGATATGCCACCGACAATGCCGACGGCGGGGAAGCCGCAACCCGGCGGGACAGCGATTCCTCCGTCGGAAACGATGCCGCCAGGGCCAGCGTAATGCCGGCGCCCAGCAATGCGGTAAGCCAGACTGGGCACAGGTGAACTCGTTGTTTAGCCACAGTCGACCTCTACGGAGTGATAATTCACGGAAGGGGCGACATTGCCGCTGACGCTGATGCGGCGCAGCCCGCTCTTCAGAGGGGCCGACGTGTGCTGACCGTCAACCGCAACACGACAGTCCCTCGCGTTGGCCACCAGAATAAAAGGCTGGTAATAGCCGCCAAAGTCGAATCGCATGCTGTCGCCGACCCGAGAAAAATCCCGCACGAATCCCGATGCCGTATGGATATATGGCTGGGCGTTGCGATCCGGCGCCGACATGCTGAACTTCGCCTGGCGAGCCCCCATGTGGATGTACAAGCCGCCTGGGCCGGGCATATAGCCGGCAAGCCCCTGCGCCGCATCGATGTTGGGCACGGCGTTGCCGGGCCAGCGCAACTGACGCAGGTGGTCTCCCGTACGCACCAGCCAGGCATCGCCGTCACGCGCGACGACAGTCCGGCGCCACTCCAGCACTCGGCGTATGTAGTCGGACGTGTAGACGGGGACCACGGGCTGTTTGAGGGCCGAGTCGAACACCGCTCTGACCGCATCGAGCGCCGCCTTTTTGGTTGCGGAGTAAAAGTGGTAGTAAATATCCAACGCCTGGAAGCGGATGGGTGTGTCCGTCATCTCAAACGTTTCCAGTACGCGCTTGTAGCCGTAGAACGGGCCGGTCCAGTTGCCGGTATAGACGTTTTCATTCATGGTGGCCGCATAGATCTGGAATTCACCGGGATCAGGTCCATGAGCAATCCCGTAAGCGGAAATCTTCGTCCAGCTGGGTGCCTGGCGCGTAATGGTGGTGTCGCCGCCGTTCATGTTCAAGACGCCTGCCCGCGCCACGCGGCGCAATACCGAGGCCGACGGCATGGCATCGCCGGACCACAGGAAAACCTCTACTTTCTTTCCTGCCGGGGCGAGATGGCTATTGATATAGTCGATCGACCCGTCGACTTCGCGATTGACGTCCATCTCATAGCCCTCGATGGGCAGATTGAACGGGTAGCCATCATTGCCCGACAAACGGAAGCGTTCGTTAACCGGCTTGCGCGCTCCCAGATCACCATCGATTTCGGTCCAGAAAAAAGGATGAGAATAAGTATGGCTGGCGATCTCTACGTGGGGCAGGGAGAATATCTTCCTGGCCACGGGTTCAAGCTGTGACGACAGCGTTGGATAGACGCCTGTCTCACTGGTTTCACCTTCAATGACGGAGACCGTCATGGGGACCGGGTATCGCTTGAACACCCAGTCATAAAGAATCTGGCCACTGTATTGCTTAGTGGCTCCAGTGAACTCACCGCGAGAGGCAAAGCCATCACCGTCTACTTGCGTAAACATCAGGCGGCGTCCATTTTCCGAGGTCACATCGGGGACCGGCATGTCTGGCAAGGCCAAGGCCCTGCGGTAGAAATCCAATGGGTGCAAGGGCCAACGATATTGGTCTGCCGTATCCAGATGCATATGGTAAGGAGCCAGTGCAAACCCGCCCCATGGCGTCAGGCCGGCGACGTCGTATTGATGCTTTCCTACGCCCACACGTAACAAGGAGGTCGTTTCCGGCCCGGCTTCGATACCTACGATCGCACGCGGATCAGGCGCTGGCATCACTTCGAATCCGATGACCCCATCCTGAGAAATGACATGCGCACCCGTAGGCACTGTGGGGCGAGGCACGATCCTAAGCGACAATTGCCGCGCGGTGGGGCCATCCAATGCAAATCCAAACTGGCCCATGAACACCACCTTCGTGCCATTCCGTATCTGACTGAGGACCCACCGACGCCACGCCGTCGCGTTAGTGACCGAATTCTGCAGCGCTATGACGATGCCCGCATATCGATCGTTGTTGACCCGCAAGGGCAAACCCGCGTTTGCGTCGGCATAGTGCACGTCGTAGCCCAAATAGTTCAGTGGCATCGACATGGTGAATGCCCCTGTCGAGGTCTGCAAAGACTCGTCTTTTTCCAGGACCTGCACCATGAGTATTTTTCTGGGCATGACCTCGATATGCCCCACACCAATCGTATCGATGGCCGCGCTTGTCACATAGGGCGTCCAGCCATCCGCCTCGATCTGTTTGGCCCGCTCGCGGCGACATGCCCGATCGCCTTGAAAGCAATAATCCAGCGCGACGATCTGTAAGCCAGGGTGTCGATCCTGCAATACTTTCAGCGAGTCTCGCGCCGATTCTTTACTGGATAAACCTGCGGGGGTTCGCGCCGCTCCATACGCCGACGCCGAGGTATAGATGCTGTCCACGACTACAGCATCCAGCTCATCGGCAATCGCGCCTGCCAGGGCCAAATGATTGCGCAGGATGACGCTCGCTTCGGGGTAGGCTTGCTTGATGGCGGCGATGAGCTGACGCAACTGCTGGTTCGCGTCTTCGTTGGCTGCCCCCAGAGGCTGGCCGTCATCCACCAGAAAGCCGCGATATCCTTGTTTCCATAGTGGCGACACGACTCGTTGTATATAGTCGGGCGTCATCGCTGATGTGTCCACACGCAGGCGTGCCAGCCAGGTCGTCAGCGGAGCATCGGCCTGCGAAGGCGGGTTCGCACGGCCAGGATCAATCACCACCAGGTCGAAAGCACGGAGCTCGTCGACGGGAACATCACTTTGATAGTAAAGGGCAATATTGCTTCGCGTGGCTGACGAAGGGGCAATTTCAGCCTGTGTCGTCGGGGAACACACAAGGATGGCGGCGCAGCCGACTATCGTGGCCACGCCCCTTCTGCATTTGCTCCAAACGCCAGGCAACACTGATGCAACGCTGGCGCGCAGCGACAGAACCCCACATGTGGTACTCATTACCCCTTCCCTGTCGTCTTTTCCTGCCATCGAAGTTCGCGAGCACCGCCATTAAGGGCGGCTCGTTAACATCTGGCAACGCTTTGGATAATGATAGAGGGGCGGGTTACTAGACCACATATGACGAAAGGCGTAAAGCTACACAGCAAATGGCTTAGACCCTTTACTCGCTATTACAATTAGCAACGTGCCCAACAGATAACGCCATGAAGACGATCGCAATCTCCATCCTGCTGTCTACCCTTATCGCCTCGCCGTCCTTGGCCGTCGAGTACCACACCATCAGAAGCTCGACGGGACAAACGATATTCGAAGCACGCTTTTTCGATCCGGGAGACGGGCCCTTCGATATCGACGATGGCACACCTCAATCTTCTTCGTGGGCTTGGCGACCGGAGTTGAAACCCGAAATAGTTAATGGGCTGATCTATTGGGCAGAGGTCATACAATCGAAAGCAGTGGACGGAAATCCGACCATAATAAATATCGGTACGGACGACGAGCCGGACAACGCTTTTGGCGGGTCGCCGCTCGCCAACGGCGGCTTGGGACCGCGGACGCTATTGCAGCACAGCCTGCAAGGTCTGGACATAGACCCCGGTGATCTGAATGCTGGTTCTCACGGCGTTTTCGGCTTGGGTGACGCCACCTATCTCCCGTCTCGGCTCACGCAAATTCCGCTGTCTGGCCACGACGATCTATTTTCCACAACCATCCACGAACTCGCGCACGGCTTGGGCGCCACCAGCGGGGCCGAAGACTCTGCCGGAGCATTTACGCCCCGGTTTGGCACTATTTTGGCCGGCTGGGGCCCCTTGATGGTAGATGACAATGGCAACCCTGCCCGCCCAGGCCAAGCCGTCTGGTGCACTGGCTGTAATAACCAAGCCGACGCTGCCCCATTTGACGTAATGAGCGACCAAGGCCTGCTGGTGGGGCGCAACATTTCCGAGGTACTCGACGGAGGCCTTCCTGGCGTTCCTATCAAAATGCGCTACGAGATTGGTGACTACACGGCTGTAGATGACAACAATATGAGCCACATCGAGCTCAAAAACAGCGTCATGAGCCACCAGAATTATCGCAACTACAAAGTCTTCATGGAGGCGGAACTGGCTGTGCTGCAAGACTTGGGCTACACAATTGATCGCCGTAATTTCTTTGGGCGCTCGGTCTATGGCAGCGGTTTGGACATTCTGAATAATGACGGGTTTTTCGCGCGTGATGGCGAAGGCAGCCAATACCTGCATGGGCAGTACAACAAATCGTCTCTGGGGTTGGGGCTTCACGTTTACGGCAGCCATAATCGCGTGCGGCAAGCAGCCGATTTACTGGCTGCGGGCGCCGGAGGCGCAGGGATACGGGTGGATGGCGAGGGCAACACTATTGTTATTGAGCCCGGGACGAGAGTGCATGCAAATGGGCAGGACGGCCAAGGCGTCATGTTCACTTACGGCAGGAACCACGTGCTCGTTCACCGCGGCGACGTGGAGGCTTTGGGCGCAAGAGGCGTTGGGCTACGCTTTGATTTTGGTTCGAATGGACTCGGAGACGCCAAAGAGTATCGCGGATCGTATATACGTACGCTTAGCGGTGTCCCCGCCGCATTGCTGCCCGAACTTGACGGGCCGCTTGCCGACCTGGCGGACATTACCGGCAGAGTAGCAGGACGCGAAGCGGCCATTTACATTTCCGACAATGCTTACGTCGGCAGCATCAATATCATGCGGGGCGCCAAACTCGAGGGCGACATCGTTTCTGACTACGCGCAAACCGATGGGGCGGGCGACCGGCGCCTGACCACCATCTCTTTCGGGCAACGCGCCGATAAGCAGGGGCGGGCCACCGGCGTCGCGGATCCGGGCTTCAAGCTTGCACATGTCGGCAGCATCCGGGGCAAGGAGAATCTGACCTTGTCTTTCGACGGCGGTGAAACCAGCTTGAATGGCACGCACCAAGTCTATGGCGCGCTGCTCAACCCTGGTGCAAAGCTCTCAGGAAATTCCACCTTCGACATGACAGCAGGCAGTCTGTTCACTAACCACGGCACGCTGGCACCCGGTAACTCCATTGGGACCATCACCGTTAACGGCGATTACATGCAAACGTCTTCCGGACGGTTGATGATAGAGTTCGCTGCCAATGGGGATCACGATGTTTTCGCCGTAACCGGTAACGCCGCTCTTGCTGGCGCACTGACGCTTGCGCCAATGGCGGACTGGTACAGCAGCGCGTGGTCCACAGCGACGAATGACGTGGTTCAAGCCGTTGCACAAACTGGTGGCTTCGATAGCGTAACCCTCGCACGAACTTCACCAACGATAGGTTTCAGTGCTGTGCCGCTGGGCGGACACCGCTACATATTGGCAAGCAGTCGCTCCGAGAATGCGTACAGCCAGTATGGCCAGGACGCGAATGGGTGGGCCGCCGGTCAGGCGCTGCAGCGGCTTGCAGATCATGGACCGGTAGCCGCACAGTCTTTCTTCCGGGCGCTGGACTTCTCGGCACTAAATGGCAGTGAAGTCACCCAGGCCTTGAGTCTAGTGTCGCCGGCGAGCTACAGCGCTGGCCTTGCAGCATCGCTGCAGCGCGAGCGCGACGCAATGAGTACAGCGCTGCTAGGTTTCGGCCAGGCTGTGCGCACTGGCGGCTCAGCATGGAAAGGATACGCCGTCGCGTTTGGCGGTAAGGGCAAGCAAGACGCCCGCAGTTCCACCGTGGGTTACGATGCCGCTACTTATGGCCTGGTCATCGGCAGCGGCCGGCGCCTGGGTAGCCGATCGGATACATCCATGGCCCTCCATCTGGATATCGCCGATCAGTCCGTAAATCTGAAGTCCCCGCAGTGGGGCAAGGGCAAAAGCACCGCCTTCGGTGTCGGAGCACACCTGCAATACCAAGCTAATGAATTCGCTGGCCCGTACGCCTATGGAGGCATTCGATTCGGCATAGAGCAAGGCTCCATGGACCGCACAGTGGCGGTCGGCGACTACTACGCAGCCCACTCCGCTGACTGGACTGGCCATAGCATGTCGGCACATACCGGCCTGGGCTATCGCTGGCGTCTAAGTCCGGCCTGGTCGGCAGGCCCCTTCATGTCATTTAACTATGCCAACGTCTTCCGTCCTGGCGTGAATGAGTCAGGTCCCCCTGCCACCCGCCTGCATCTGGATAGTCAGCGGATGGACGCGCTGCGCTCCAGCATTGGCATGGACGGCAGCATGACGGTCCCATCCCGGCATGGCAAAGTGACGGCCCATGTTCGAATTGGCTGGGAGCATGAGTGGATGGGGCGCGATGTAACGCAGAACGCGGCGTTTGCGGTATGGCCTGCAGCCTCTTTCGAGACTACCAACGCCGTACTGCCCCGCAATAGCGCGAGTTTGCGTGCAGGGCTGAATTGGCAGCGCAGCGCCCGCTACACCGTAGGCGCCGAGCTTGGTGGTCTATGGGGCAGTGGGTACAAGGCGCTGCAAGGTCAGTTGTCGATGCGCTGGACTTTCTGAACGTTGCCTACTCGCCCTCAGCGCTCAAGCGCCTCCAGCAGCTGATCGACATTTTCCTGCAGGCTGTTTAGTCCGGCACCATCCAGCATGTACCAGTTATACGGGTCCAAATACACGATACGTCCATTTTTACCGGCAGCCGTCTTTTCCACCTGCGCATCGTCCAGCAGTTGTTTTGCTGACAACGCGTTGCGGCCTAAGCTGGCATCGCGGTCTATCACGTAAATCCAGTCGGGGTTAAGCGCTTGCAGCGATCCCGCGGTTAAGGCCACGCCTTTGCCGGCCGGGAAGACCGTCATGGCGGGCACGACACCAAAATCATTGAACAAGACACCAAACCGTGAATCAGGACCTTGCGAAATCAATTTGCCGCCTGTCGTAAAGACCAGCAATCCCTTGCCCGCCTTTGCCGTTTTGGTCTGTAATCTTTTCACCGAGGTGTTCAGCCTTTCAAGCAAGGGCTCGGCCACATCCTGCTTGCCATACAGCGACGCCAACGTACGGGTCCTTTGCATGACGCTGTCCACCAGGTTCCGCTGATCAAAAGCCAAGTTGATGGACGGCGCAATCTCGGCCACTGCGGGATAGGCTTTTGTCGACCGTCGACCTGCAATGATCAGGTCCGGTTCAAGGGCGCGTATCGCATCCAGATCAGGTTCGAACATTGAGCCGACTTTGGTGACGCTATCTGGACCGTAATGCGAAAGCGCCCCCGAGAAGCGTCCACCCGGAACCCCTGCAACCGGCACTTTCAGTGCATTCATGACGTCCAGCAATGCCAGGTCAAGCACCACAGTTTTCTGTGGATTGGTCCGCACGTCCGTCTGACCACCTGCATGCGTGACCGACACTGTGGCTGCTTGAGCAACAAGCGCTGTTGCGGCAGACACAAGCGTCGCCGCTACGATGATCTTCAGCTTTTGTCTGAAAGGCCCAAATACACGTTTACTGTTCACACTCTGCCCCGTACCCATGCCAGCCAGATGCCGGCATAACGAAGCGCAATTTACCATTAATTGCGTATGATTATCATTCACCCCCCCCCGCTTTCAGAGCAGGCCCCGGCAATTGGTCATTCCCGGCACTCTGGACGGGACCTACCCTGTTCTTTTTCCGCGCGTGCCAAGCAGGCCGCGAGGGCCAGACAGGCAAAAATAGTCACGGCATAGTCGGTCGTAAGCCGATCCATCAGCATGCCAAAGAACGGCGCCCCCGCAGTTTGACCGATAGCTATAGTCAGAAAGCCGATCGTCAGGCCTGTGGCGGGCCGATCGGGTAGTGCCATGACTCCCCAGATCAAATAGACGCCGGTAAGCATAATGTAGGCAGCACCAAATAGAATGCCACCGCACAGTGCCAGGGCGGTTGTGCCGCCGACACCGACCAGAAGGACACCCGCCGCCATTGTCGTCAGAAAGATGCGATGGATCCGGTCAAGTCCATATCGAGCAGTTAGAGTCCCTGCGCCCGCACCCACGATACCGGCGGCCCCAATACCCATCCAGAGTAGCCCCACGGCTGTGCTGTTCCAGGCGTCTCGAGCCGTAACGAGCTGCCCTCCAAAGGACCAGACCGCCGTGCTGGCGGAGCCCATCAGGAAAGAGGCAAACATCAGCCGCCTGAGCACACCGTTGAATGGTGGAATGCCGCCTTTACTTTTCGTGGTGCTCCTGATGTTCGCCGGTATGCTGAACGCTGCGGCTAATGCGAGGCCAACAGCGGCGGCGGCAAAGCCGGCGTACGCAAGGCGCCATTGATCTCCCATCATCAGTGCCACGGGCCCCGAAAGCACCACGCCGGCGCCTGTCCCTGCATTAATAGCCGTATTGGTGGCACCCTGTCGGCTCGACCGCACGACTACGGACACAGCAGCGGCCATGGGGGGCGAAGCCAAGCCGGTGCTTGATCCAGCCAGCATGACCGCGACCGCAAGCCATGTTGCTGAAGGTGCTGAGGCGATACCAGCCATGCCGCCCGCCGCGACCAGTGCCGCACCGACGGCAACTGGGCGGGCACCAACCCGTTCTGTGAGATAGGCCGACAGAACAATAGCGATGCAGTATCCCAGGAAAGCTCCAGCCGAGATCACGCCGCTGAGGGTGGAAGACAGGCTCAGCTCCGCGTCGATCTGCGGCAAAAACAGCCCGAAAGCGAATCGGGCAAATCCGTAGCAGACCGCGATCAGGGTGAATCCCGTTGCGCCCAGGCACAGGCTTGGGGTCATAATTGTGGCCGCTCAACACGTGCCGTAGCCGCAAAGTCGCAGATATCACTCCACATTGCCCACACTCATGCCCGTCCAGTGCGCAGCAAACGCCCACATGTCCGCTGTCTCCTGTATCGCCTTATCAGTCGGCTTGCCGGCACCGTGACCGGCACGCGTTTCGACGCGCAACAGGTGTGGTCGAGCGCCAAGATCGCAGGCCTGTAGCGTGGCAACATACTTGAAAGAATGGGCCGGAACGACGCGATCGTCGGCGTCGGCCGTGGTGACCAGGATGGCCGGATAGCGGGTACCGGACCGGATATTGTGCAAGGGCGAGTAAGCGAGAAGGTTCCGAAAATCTGCCTCGACATCCGGACGCCCAAACTCCTGTGTCCAAAGCTGCCCACCGGTGTAGCGCTCGAACCGCAGCATGTCCAGGACGCCGACACTGGCAATAGCTGCCGCGAACAGGTCGGGCCGCTGATTGACGACCGCTCCGATCAACAGCCCGCCGTTGGATTCGCCCTGAATGGCCAGCCCGTCCGGCGATGTAATGCCTTCGCGCTTCAGGAATTCGCCGGCGGTGATGAAGTCATCGAAGGAGTTCTGCTTCTTCTGTCCGCGCCCGGCATCGTGCCAAGCCTTTCCGTATTCTCCGCCACCACGAATGTTCGCGACGGCGTAGACGCCGCCTTGCTCGACCCATGCCATTGCGGCAGGCGAGTAGAAGGGAACCATGGAAATGCCAAAACCGCCATAGGCCGTGAGCATGGTTGGCGCGGGAGCCGACACATCGGCGCGTCGGACGATAAAGATCGGCACCCGCGTGCCGTCCCTGGACGCGTAGAAGCGCTGCTCCACCAAAATATTGCCCAGGTCGGTCGCCACCTTCGGCTCCGCCCAGGGTGTTCTAAAATTGGTAGCAACGTCGTAGCGATAGATGCTGGCAGGCACGTCGTGGCTGGTAAAAACAAAGAAGGCCTCATCATCGTTCGGCCGACCGTGGAAAGCGCCGGCACTACCGACCCCGGGCAACTCGACGACGCCGTCCGGCTTTCCGTCGATCTTGTAGCGCTCGACCTCGGTCTTTGCGTCGTGCATGTAAGAGACAATGAGACGATTACCTATGAGCGCAGCGAACTTCAGTACCCTATCGTGTCGCTCCGCGATAAGCTCTGCGAACACCGCCACGGGCCCGGCCAAGTCTGTCGTCACGACCCTGCCGCGCTCTGCGCCTTGCTGCGTCGACAGGAAGAATTTTGTGCCGATATTTCCAGCAAGCAGCCAAGCGTGGTCGAAGGTATCGACCATGGTCTTGATGGGCCAGCCGGGATTGCTCAGATCGGCTATCGCCAATGCGTTGCCTCCCGTTAGGGCTGTAGAGTAGATAACAGCGTATCGTCCATCTGCAGTGACCTCGACCGTATGGATCAGCGGTACCTCTGCTTCCGATGCATAAACAAGCCGGTCTTCGGCCTGCTCCGTTCCAAGCTTGTGGAAGTAGACCGCATGCCCGAGAACCGGCGCCACGAATGCGGCGTCCGATTCCGGCTCGGGATTGCGCGAGTAGAAAAAGCCCGAGCTATCCTTCGCCCAAGCGATACTCGTGAAGCGCGCCCGCTTGATCTCGTCGTTCAGGATCGTGCCACTGTCGACTTCAAGAACGCGGATCCGGCGCCAGTCCGTGCCACCTTCCTGGATTGCATAGGCCAGATAGGAACCGTCTTTCGACGGCGCCCATTCGGCCAGAGCGATGGTGCCATCTGCCGACCATGCCTTCGGATCGATGACAACACGATCCAAGCCATACACACCCTCGCGGAGGACCAGGACGGCTTGATTTTCAAGCCCAGAATTTCGCGTAAAGAAGTAGCGCTCACCTCGCTTTTCCGGCGTGGTCAGGCGCTCGTGATCGAACAGCGCAGTGAGGCGTACCCGAAAGACATCCCGTCCTGGCAGCCCGGCCAAATAGGAAGCGGATATTCCATTTTGCGCATCGACCCAGTCGGAAACAGCGGGGTCGCGGCGAATATCGTTCTCCAACCAACGATAGGGGTCGGCGACTTTCTGGCCGAAATATACGTCGGCTACATCTACTTGAACTGTTTGTGGATAGATCATTGAGGGCTACGGCTACGGCGGCAACGGAATGAACTCTTCATCATCCGCATCGGGCAGCTTCATCCTTCCCGCCCTCCAGTCAGATGCCGCCTGCTCGAGCCGGTCTTTCGATGAAGACACGAAGTTCCAGTAAAGAAACCGTTCTCCAACTGGCTCTCCGCCAAGAACCATAACTGCGGAGCGTTCCAGGGCCCGCAAGCTCGAAGCGGTGGCGTCAAGCACCAGCATCCTGCCAGCCTCGTAACGGCTACCTTCGAACTCCACCGCACCGGTCGCGATGTAGATCGCGCGTTCCTTGTGTCCACCTGGAATCTCGGCGGTCGCGCCAGGCGCCATGTCCAGATGGGCATAGAAAAGCGGCGAATGCGTTTCAACGCCGGCCGTCAGACCGTAGGCGCTGCCAGCGATTAGCTGTCCGTTCACACCAGCATCGCTCCATGTCGGCAGTTCGCTTGCTGAGTGATGAGAGAAGGACGGCGCGATTTCCTCCAGTTCAGTCGGTAGGGCGACCCAAGCCTGGATGCCATGCAGCTGATCTCCCTGCGTCCGTGCGCGCTCGAAACGTTCGCTATGCGTGATGCCGCGTCCAGCGGTCATCCAGTTCACTTCCTGCGGCCGGACCACCTGCTCGTAGCCGAGGCTGTCACGATGCATGATCTCGCCGGAGAACAGGTAGGTCACCGTTGCAAGACCGATATGCGGATGGGGCCGAATGTCCATGCTCCGATCGACGCCAGGCGCCAGATCGAGTGGCCCCATATGGTCGAAAAAGATGAACGGACCAACCATGCGCCGCTTTGCAAACGGCAGCACACGGCCAACTTCCATGCCGCCACCCAGGTTGCGACGCCGCTGTTCAATAACTTCGATCATGACGTCAGCCTGCGCTACTTGGTACCGGCGTGTTAAGCAGTTGCTGTTCCCACAGGTAGGCGATGCCGCTGCCAGCGGCATGCTGCTTCAGGATTTCGGTCAGCTCGGCAACATGCTCGAGCCGCGCCCAGTCGCGCTGCCATTCGGCGGCCACAGCCAGCCACGTCATCACGTTGGCACCGGCGGCAATCATGCGCTGGATGGCGACTTCGTGGGCCTCGACCGAAACACCGCCCGAGGCATCGGTCACCACCGTGACATCCCAGCCTTCGCCCAGCGCCTGGATTGCCGGCAAGGCAACGCATACCTCGGTCCAGAGCCCTGCAATAATCAATTGCTTGCGGCCCGTCGCCTTGACGGCGTCCACGACCTTCTTATCTTCCCAGGTATTGATGAAAGTCCGGTCGATCACCTCTTGGCCGGGGAACACGTCGGTGATCTGGGGGAAGATCACACCGCCTCGTTCAGCGATGACGCTGGTCAGGATAGTTGGCACGCCGAACGCTTTGGCGGACTTGGCCAAAGCGGTCGAATTGTTGACGACTGTCTGCGGATCGTGGCTGTTCAGGTTCGTGAGCTGGTAAGGCTGGTGGTCGATCAAAACGAGTACGGAGTCTTCGGGACGAAGAAGCGAATTGAGGCCATTACGAAAGGTCATGGTATTTCCTTTAATGGAGTTATGAGGCTGGGTTGTGTTCACTACGTGACCTGGCCGCCGTCAACGTTCAGGATGGCGCCGGTGATGTGCTTCGCGGCGGGGCTCGCGAAAAACGCCACTGCGGCCGCCACGTCTTCAGGTTCGCCAAAACGACCGAGCGGCGTGAGTGAACGCTGCCAGTCGGCGAATTCGCCATTGGCGGGGTTCGACTCGGTGTTCGTCGATCCCGGCTGTATCAGGTTTACCGTGACGTCTCGCGGCCCAAGCTCACGCGCGAGCCCCCGGGTAAATGACTGCAGTGCCGACTTCGTCATGTAGTAGACCGAGCCGGGCTCACCGCCGATACGATCGGCACCCGCCGACCCGATAGTGATGACGCGTCCGCCGGCCTGCAGGTGAGGTATGGCGGACTGCGCCGCCAGGATAGGGGCGCGCACGTTCACCTGTAGCATGGTGTCGATCTCATCGACGCTGATATCCGCGATGAGGTTGTATAGCGCTACGGCGGCATTATTCACAAGGATGTCGAGCCCGCCCAGCGTGCCAACCGCTACGGTGACCGAACGCTTTATGGCTGCGGGGTCGGCGTTGTCGGCCTGGATGGCGACGGCCTTGCGACCCTTTGCCTCGATCGCCTTGACGACCTCGGCGGCACGGTCGGCTGATCCTGCGTAAGTGATCGCCACGTCTGCACCTTTATCGGCCAGCCCCACAGCGATTGCCGCCCCGATCCCGCGCGATCCACCCGTGACGAGCGCCCGTTTTCCGATCAGATCTTTCATGTCTTGTTCTCCCGCCCTAGTGGGCATCCGTTAGCTTTGTAGCGATTTGAGCAACATGCCCCCGCGATGGGTTGAATCACGCTGTTGCCTGATGGTGGTATCACTATCTCGGAAATGACTATCCAATGATTGGACAGGCTTGCTGTTATGGAAGATTCATGCGATCCAGACGCCACGTCCGATGCCGCAGCACGCGACCATACCTACGTCCCATGAAAGCAGGCCTGTCCAATCCACGGGCGGCTGCTTTCGGTCACTATCGACGCGAGCATGCCCTATGGGAGATATAAGGTGACCGACACAAAATTCATGAAAACACGCTACGGATTTCGACAGCTTGGTGACGTTGAAGTCTTCTACCGTGAAGCAGGGCCAAGCGATGCACCGGTAATCCTGCTATTGCACGGCTTCCCATCTGCCAGCCATATGTTTCGCGACTTGATTCCGCTGCTGGCCGACCGTTTTCGGCTCATCGCACCGGACCTGCCCGGTTTTGGGCAAACCAAGTCGCCCCCACGCAGAACCTTCAACTACACCTTCGATGGCATTGCCGATGTGATCGAGGCTTTTACCGATGCCATGTTGCTCGACCGATACGCACTCTATATCTTTGACTATGGTGCGCCAGTAGGGCTCCGTCTGGCGACCCGTCATCCCGAGCGGGTGTCTGCCATCATTTCCCAGAATGGCAATGCCTATGTCGAGGGCTTCAGCGACAAATGGGGGCCCTGGGAAGCCTATTGGCGCGACCCCAGCGCAGCAAACCGGGAAGCCTGTCGACCATCGCTTGCTCCGGATACGATCCGCAACTGGCAATATGGCACCGGGGCCAACCCGCGGCGCTTGTCGCCCGACGGCTACGAGCTGGACATCGCTTACATGGCTCGACCGGGCGCGCAAGATATCCAGCTGGATCTAATTCTGGACTACCGCAGCAACGTCGAGCTCTATCCTTCCTTCCAGTCATACTTTCGCGAATATCGCCCGCCGTTGCTTGCTGTGTGGGGGCGCCATGATCCAGCGTTTCTGCCTGCCGGCGCTTATGCTTATCAGCGAGATCTTCCAGATGCGCAGATCCATTTGCTGGACACCGGCCATTTCGCGCTGGAGACACATGCACAAGAGATAGCCACGTTAATCCGCGCCTTCCTTTGCCGCACTGATTAGTTCAGGCAGCCCATCCAGGCCATTGACAATAGCGTGCGGCGCGGCACCCAGCTCTTCGAATGTGTTGTTATGCCGGTTAACCCAGCACACCGTGAAGCCAAAGTGACGCGCACCCGATGCATCCCATGCATTGGAGGACACAAAAAGAATCTGCTGGGGCAATAGCCCAAGCGCCTGGGAGGCGAGCGCATAGACCCGCGGGTCCGGCTTGAAAACTCCGACCCGCTCTACGCTGATCAGATGCGCAAAATGCTTCTGCAGCCCCGAGTTCTTGACGACACTATCAATTGAGAAAACCGATCCGTTTGAGAGGATCGCCAACGGTAATCCCAAGCCATTCAATTGCTGCAAGGTAGCAGGCACTTCGGGATACGGCGTCAGCTTCAGATAAGCATCACACAGTCGGGCGCAAGCCGCCTGATCGAGCTTAAGGTTCAGGTGCCGACAAGTGTAGACAAGCGCATCACGGGTGGCTTGCTCGAATGAAACATACTGTCCCATCAAGCTGCGCAACCAGGTATATTCCAGTTGCTTCTGCCGCCACATGGTGCTGATGTGGCTACCTTGGCCGGGATACACAGCATCGCACTGCTGAACGACCGAGTGGACGTCGTAAAGCGTGCCGTAAAGATCAAAGACAATAGCTTTAGTATTCGACATTAAATATTCCTTCAAAGAATCAGCGGCGCGCCTATTCTTTGGGGACGGGACCCCGCATCGACGCCACTTCGTCCGCCTTAACGGCACCAGGGTAATCATTACCGAAATGAGTGCGGATATAACCCACTACTGCGGCAATTTCCTCGTCCGCGAGTATTCCGTTGAACCACGGCATTGCACCCTGGCCGTTCAGCACAACATAGATCGGGTAGCCGGGTGCGATAAGTCTTGGGTTCTCCGCCAGTGCCGGGTAACGCCCCGCGCCTTCCGCACCCTTACCGCCCACCATATGGCAGGCCATGCAATATTGACGATAAACATCTTCCCCGGTAAGTGCCGGCGGATCACCCGCAGCCTGGACGCCGTCCATCCATACAAGACAGGTCAGGCCAACGATCAACGAGCGAAAGAAAGTCGTGAATGCTTGTTTCATGATCAAGCCTCCTGTGCACGTTGATGAAGCTGGGTAATCGCATCAAGCGAAGATAACAGCGCACCTTCCATCCAGCCCGGCATATACGAGACGTGATCACCCGCCAGCGCGATACGGCCATCCAGTGTTGCAAGCGTCTTGTAATGCATCTGGCGCTTATCTTCCGTCCAGCGCGCCCGGCACCCCAGCATCCAGGGAACACGATGCCAGGCCACCGATGCGCCACTAAGATACTCTTTGCGGTATTGAGGATGAATCTTTTCTCCCTGACTTAATGCCGCTTCAATACGCTCTTCTGGCGTCATGCGCGTCAGATTCAGACTGCCCTTCACGCCTGTTGTATAAGCCGACAGCAAGACAGCCGGCCCATCAGACATAAAACGATCACTCGGATACGAGATGAGTTCGATTTCCTGATTGGTGACCGACGTACCCCCATAAATGGCGTCGTCCTCTTCCCAGAAACGACGGCGAAATTCCAGGGCAACCTTGGTATACGAGCTATAAGGCACGGCGCGGATGGCTGACAGCATCGCCTGAGATGCCTGCACCGGCATCTGTCCCAGAACCGTCAGCGGTAATGTGCAAATACACCAGTCTGCGCTGACCTGTGTTGCCTTGCCATCCTGGGTGTCCTCATAGGTGACGCTAACTTGCCTTTCAGTCTGATCAATACGAGTCACGCGGGCGTTATAGCGAACAGGCAAATCCGGCAGGGCTCGCATGAAACCCCGGCTGATCTGGTCCATTCCTCCGACCGGCTGGAACATCGTTGGCTGCGCGTTGTAAACGAGCTGTGAGTTCAACCGCTGCCATACGGTAGGATGCAAGAGATCGTGCAGATCCAGAAGCGGCCCGGGCGTCGGCGGGCCCACCCGGCCACCACCTGGCATTTGATCGTAGCCGCGGCGCACCGCCGTGTGCAGGCTGGAACGATAGCGGTAATCCGCATCAAGCAGCCCCCAGCCTTGCAGGGCTTGCAGCAACTGGTCGCGCTCATCGGCCCCCATCGGCAAATCCATCTGGTTTTCGTTGACAGCCTTGGCCAGCAATTCGGTCAGATTGCCTTGCATATCCGACCACACTTCCCGGAGACGCTGCGGCTTGCCGCCGAAAGCCTCTGTGCTGTGCAGATAAGCGTTGTGGTTGAACTGATTGAAGGCTTCCAGTGGGACGCCCAGTGCTTTGCAATAATGCAGTACGGCTCGATGATGATGAGGAATACGCCAAGGGCCCGGGTTGAAATAGTTGCCTTCGGCAAACGCAATTTTTTGCGTGGCACCACCCAGTTCCGTATAAACGTCGCCGTTACGCAGGGTCCAGTTTCGTCCTCCTGGACGATTCTGATACTCTAGTATTTCGACCTCATAGCCGCTCTTGCGTAATTCGTAGGCGGCCAATAGTCCGGCCAACCCTGCCCCAAGAATCAGCACCCGGGCACCGGGCTTGGCGGGGGACAAGACGGGAGGGCCAGGAAATGGCGACTCCTGTGCATGCCCCAGTGCCGTCATGGCGTGATACATGGCTGTGGCACCGGCCGTCAGGCCAATCGCTTTTAATAGTTCTCGACGCGTTAGTGACGTGCTTATCGGCATGCTGGCTATTCCCCCGGTTATACAAGGTAGACGACACCCTGACTAGCCGCAGCCTAGCAGAGTGTCCTCGACAAAGCCAGGGACCGCCCACGCGGCTCATTCGGGCTAACATTACCGCTTATGGCTACAACACCTTTGCCCCTACTTGTAGAAGAACTCAGCTCCGAAGCCTTCGCTCCTTACGGGACGGTATGGGGACGGCCATATGGCGACGACAAGCCAGCCTTCACGGCCCCTGCAACCGATTTTTGGCATCAAGATTTTTTCGATTGCGGCGATCAAGGCGAGCCCGAAGTACTGTGGGTCAACTATCGAAAGAACGACAGAATCGTCAGCTCGCTGGAAGTGCACTGGCTAACGGAACAAGCCATCGTCCCCTTAGGTTCCCATGGGGTGATCCACATCGTTGCCTTAACCGACGCATCCGGTCCCCGGCCGGATCTTGCCACCTTGAAGGCATTTCACATCCCCCCAGGTAAAGGCATCTCTATGCACACGGGCTGTTGGCACGCGACGCAAGTTGCCGACGGCCAAGTAAGCTGCTTGATGCTCACGCGCGGATCGACAACTGCCGAACTGGTTGCGTACCTTGAACAGGGTGCACCAGCGATCGAAAGCGCAATGCACACCCTGCCTCAAACGTATTTGCTGCAGATCTGAATCGATCACTCCACCGTCACGCTCTTGGCCAAATTCCTTGGCTTATCAACATCGGTGCCGCGCGCGACCGCCGTGTGATACGCCAGCAACTGCAGCGGTATCGTGTGCAGAATAGGCGAGAGCTTGCCGTAGTTTTCAGGCATGCGAATCACATGTATGCCGTCACTATTGACGATCTTGGTGTCGGCGTCGGCAAACACATATAGCTCGCCCCCGCGCGCATGCACCTCCTGCATATTGGATTTCAGCTTCTCCAACAACTCGTCATGCGGCGCAATGGTGACCACGGGCATAGCCTCTGTCACCAGGGCCAGCGGGCCGTGCTTCAGTTCGCCGGCCGGGTAGGCCTCGGCGTGGATATAACTGATTTCCTTCAGCTTCAAGGCGCCTTCCAGCGCAATCGGATAATGCATGCCGCGGCCCAGGAACAGCGCGTGTTCCTTGCTGGCGTAGCGATCTGCCCAGGCCATGATCTGTGGCTCCAGCGCCAGCACGGCGGCGATTGCGACCGGCAAGTGGCGCAGCGACTTCAGCATGTCGGCCTCGCGCTCCTCGCTAAGCTTGCCCTTCACTTGCGCCAATGCCATGGTCAACAGGAAAAGCGCCGTCAGCTGCGTCGTGAATGCTTTGGTCGACGCGACACCGATCTCGACGCCGGCACGCGTGATGTAATTCAGCTTGCACTCGCGCACCATGGCACTGGTCGCCACGTTGCAGATCGTGAGCGTGTGCTGCATGCCCAGGCCACGCGCGTGCTTCAGGGCTGCCAGCGTATCTGCGGTTTCGCCGGATTGCGAGATCGTCACGACCAGGGTGCGCGGATTGGGCACACTGTCGCGATAGCGATATTCGCTGGCGATTTCCACGTTTACTGGAATCTTGGCGATGGACTCTATCCAGTAGCGCGCGGTCAGTCCCGCGTAATAACTGGTGCCGCAAGCCAGGATCAACACATTATCGATCTCTTTGAAGACCTTGTAGGCGCCGTCACCAAACAGCTCAGGCGTGATGCTTTCGATGTCTTGCAGCGTGTCGCTGACCGCCCGGGGTTGTTCGAAGATTTCCTTTTGCATGTAGTGGCGATAGGGGCCAAGTTCCGCAGCACCCGTGTGCACATGTACGGTATGCACTTCTCTTTCCACGGGTCTGCCATCCATGTCAACCACCCAGATACGCCCCAACTGTAGGTCGACCACGTCGCCATCTTCCAAATAAACGATCTGGTCGGTGGTGCCGGCCAGGGCCAGGGCGTCGGATGCCAGGAAATTCTCGTTGACGCCGCGGCCCACCACCAGGGGCGAGCCATGCCTTGCGCCGACTACGCGGTGGGGCTCGTCGCCACAAAATACGGCGATGGCGTAGGCTCCGGTGAGCCGGCGCGTGGCCTGCTGCACAGCTTCAAAAAGGTCGCCGGCATACAAATGGTCGACCAGGTGGGCCACGACCTCGGTATCGGTCTGGCTTTCAAAAACATAGCCGGCCGCCTGCAGCTCACTGCGCAAGTCATCGTGATTTTCGATAATGCCGTTATGCACCAGTGCGATGCGCGCGGAGCCTTTGCTTTGCCCCGAAAAATGCGGGTGCGCATTATGCGTGGCCGGCGCGCCGTGCGTGGCCCAGCGGGTGTGCGCGATACCGGTAAAACCGTCAATGGCGTCCTTTTCGACCTGAGCCTGCAACTCTGCAACGCGCTCGGTACTGCGGGCGCGGCGCAACTGACCATCGGCATGCACGGCAATACCGCAGGAGTCGTAACCGCGATACTCCAGGCGTTTGAGGCCCTCAAGAAGAATAGGGACGATATCCCGCTGCGCCACGGCGCCGACAATGCCACACATAGACTTGCTCCAATATTTGGTCTGATGTGCTATTGTGCGCAAGAATAGACGAAATAAGATTTCTTAATCTGCGCTTTTCCGCTCTATTATTTCTGTATCAAAACATCACGCAATATTCTTTCTTAAAAGTAGCAATCACGTAATTTATGGACAACATCCTGGCGCTGGACGACCTCGATCTGCGCATTCTTGAACAACTGCAAGCCAACAGCGCGCTGACGAACCAGGATTTGGCCGAACGCGTCCACGCCTCCGCCCCAACATGCTTGCGTCGGGTACGCCGCCTGACCGAGACCGGCGTCATCGAAAAGCAGGTGGCCATCCTGAGTCCCGAGAAGCTGGGCAGTCGGCTGACCGCCATCATCGAAATCACCCTGGATGTTCAAACAGCCGAACAGCTCGATGCGTTCGAGGCCGGCATCGTGACAGAGGCCGCCATCTTGCAGTGCTATCGGGTTACGCCCGGCCCTGACTTCATCCTTGTTGCGCAAGTGGCCGACATGCCGGCCTACCACGCCTTGGCACATCGAGCCTTTACCTCCAAGGCGAATGTACGCAATGTGCGCAGTTTCTTTTCGGTGCACCGCGCCAAGTTCGAGACGCGTATTCCGCTTAGCGACTAGGGGATTTGTTCAGAGCCCCGCGTATACGTTCAGATACCGTGCCCCCATGACGACAGCGTCATGTTCCTGGCGCACATAGTCGCGTGCAACCTCTATCATGCTGGCGCGCATCACGCGATCAGACAGCACGCGGTCCATCGCCATGGCCATGGCGACGTGATCGCCCACCGGGCACAATAGCCCGCGTCCGTCCGCAAGAATCTCGCTCAGCCCCCCGGTGTCGGTCGCGACGACGGGAACACCATACTGAAATGCATCCAATACGCTCGTGCCCAATGCTTCGTGACGCGAACTGAGCACGAAGCCATCCATCAGGCGGTATAGGTCTTCAATACCTTCCTGGAATCCGGTAAAGAGATACTGCTCTTCCAAGCCCAGTTCCCGCACCAGGGACCGCGCCTGCGATTCACTGTCGCCTCCCGCACCCAGGTGCAGAAAAACGAAGTCGTCCCGCCGGCGGCTTAGCTCGTGTACCGCCCGAATCAGTGTGCAGGGGTCCTTCTCTTTCGTCATGGCGGCCGCAGTGGCAAGCACCAGCCTGCCCCGCAGATTCCAGGCTTGCGAGAATGACTGCAAATGATCGGCATCCAAAGGGCGCGGCTGTATGGCGCTGGGAATCACCTGCGTGCTCACCCCCAGACGCTCAGGCTCTTGCGCCGCAGCCTGGCTGATGGCCACCATCAGGTCCACTTTGCGCCACTTCCAGGCGGTGCGCGCCTCGCGCTTGGCTGGGACGGGGAAAGCAGTGCGCCGTGTAAACACCACGGGCGCTGATAGATAAGGCTTCAGCAGCGCCAACCAGGTCAGCATATTGGCTGTTTGAGCGTGCAAGATGTCGTAAGCGCTGCGCTTGCGCAGCAAAAACGCCGCCACCCCCATTGCATTGCCGAACTCGTGTACGACAAAGCCAGCGGCGCGCGCGCGCAAAGCCAGTTCGCCACCGCGACGGGCCAGCAACGCGACTTCATGGCCGGCCGCTCGGAATTGCTCCATGCACAACAGGGTTTGCCTTTCTCCGCCACGCCATCCACGCTCGAAATTCAATTGCAGAATATTCATAGGGGCAGACTATAGGTCCAGATCGGGTACCGGGCTGCGATGCCGCGCTACGTTGATGCCCATGGCCACCAAAGCGCAAACAATCGAGGCAGACACCCCGATCACGGCGCCGTTGGCAGGACTGATGTTGAAGGCCACGGCAACCAGCGCCGTACCGAAACTCTGCCCGAAGACACGCGTTGTGGCCTGCATGCCCCCGGCCGCCCCGCTCCGATGCCGGGGCGCGCCCGCCAGCAGGGCCCGATTATTCGGGGTCTGGAAGAAACCGAAACCCACGCCGCCCAGCAGCATGAAACCCATCAGGGCAAAGAAGGCGGCCGTGGCGGGCAATAGCAGCAGGCCCAACATTCCAACGGCCATGCCGCCCGCGCCAATTCCGCAAAGCAGCGCTATCGAATACCGGCCCGACAATATGCCGGCCACCGGCGCCATGCCAGCCACACCCAGCGACCACGCACCCAGCAACACGCCAACTTCAGCGTACGAATACTGCAAGGTGTGGGTGAAATAGAAAGGCAACGCCACAAATGCCGACATCTGGGCGGCGAACGAGAACGCCGACGCGCCGACCGCATAAGCGATGGGTTTGATGCGCAGCAAGTCCACGGGAAAAACCGGCGCCACCTGGTCGCGAGAGCGGCGCAGCAGCACCCAAGCCGCCAACGCCGCCAGGATGAAACACAAGGCAGCCCTGGCCGGATCCTTGACGATCGCATCCAGGCCAATAATAGACAGGCCGAACAGGGGCACACTAAGCAGGCAACCTATCCAGTCGAAGCGACCGCGGTTACGGGGCACATCGGGAAAAAAACGCGCACCGAAGTAGGTGGCCAAGCCTATGGGTATGTTGACCAGGAACACCCACTGCCACGAGGCCAGCTCCAGGATAAAAGCCCCCACGGTGGGGCCCAGCACGGCCATCAAGCCCACGGTCATGGCATTGAGGCTTAGCCCCATGCCCAGCTTGTTCAGCGGATAAATATTGCGTACCAGGCCGCCGAACAAACACATCATCATGGCCGACCCCAGTCCTTGCGTCATGCGCGACAAGGTCAGCCAGGTCAGAGAGGTGGACGCCGCGGAAGAGAGCGACGCCAGCAGGAACAAGCCCATGCCCCATAGGAACATCCGCCTGAATCCGATGCGCTCGGCAACGGCAGACAGCGGCAGCAGCGAGACAACCACCGTCAGGTTATAGGCGATCACCACCCAAACGACCGCAGCCGGACGAATGCCCAGGGACTGTGCAATGGCCGGTAGCGCCACATTGACCATGCTGGAGTCCAGCACAGTAACGGTAATGGCCAGCAGCAGTGTCAGCGTCGCCCAGTGTCGCCGGGGCGCCTGCAGCCCATCTGCAGGCGCCCCGGATTTACGTGTGGAATCCTGAGCCCCCGGTGTCGTCATCAGGACTTCTTGACTGGCCGCTTCCAGTTCTCGATCGTCTTTTGCGTCGAACGGGACAGGGTCAACTGGCCGGCGGGCGCATCCCGGGACAAGGTCGTGCCCGCGCCCAGCGTAGCGCCCTTGCCCACGCGCACCGGCGCTACCAACTGGCTATCTGATCCGATGAACGCGTCGTCCTCAATAATGGTCTGGAACTTGTTGACGCCGTCGTAGTTGCAAGTGATGGTGCCCGCGCCGATGTTCACGCGCTCGCCTATCTGGGCATCGCCGATATAGGCCAGGTGATTGGCCTTGGAACCCTTGCCCAGCACGCTTTTCTTGATTTCAACGAAGTTGCCTACATGAGCATGCGGGCCGATGTCGGCGCCGGGCCGCAGCCGCGCATAAGGGCCGATGCGTGCCTGGTCCGCGACGCGCGCCTGTTCGACATGGCTGAAGGCCTCGACCTGGGTGCCGGGGCCGATGACGGCATCGGTAATGACGCAATGCGGGCCGATGCGTACGCCGTCGGCCAGCTCGACCCTGCCCTGAAACACGCAGCCCACATCAATAAAGACGTCGCGACCGCATTGCAGGCTGCCGCGCAAATCGAACCGGGCAGGATCGGCCAGCGTTACGCCTTGTTCGAGCAGGCGACGGGCCTGTTCGGCTTGCCAGTGGCGCTCCAGTTGCGCTTGCTGCACACGGCTGTTAACGCCCAAGGTCTCCCAGGGCTGCTCGGGGTGGGCGGCATGCACACCCACGCCGTCCTGGACCGCCAGGCCAACGATATCGGTCAGATAATATTCGCCCTGGGCGTTGTCATTGCGGATGCGTTGCAACCAGTCTTTAAGCTTGGCCGTAGGCGCAGCCAGGATGCCGGTGTTGACCTCCCTGATGGCGTGCTCTGCCTCGCTGGCGTCTTTATGCTCGACAATGCGCACGATATCGCCTTGCTGGTTACGCACTATGCGCCCGTAGCCAGTGGCATCGGCGAGCTCTTCGGTCAATACCGCCAGACCGCCGGCACGAGCCTCGAGCAAGCGCGCCAAGGTAGCTGACTGAACCAGCGGCACATCGCCATACAGCACCAGCGTAACGTCGTCCGCGTTCTGGTTTTCCACCAGCAGCGCGGCGGCCTGCTGCACGGCATGACCCGTACCCTGCTGCGGACTTTGCAAGGCAAACGCCAGGTCTTCCTGGGCCGAGAACGCCTCGCGTACTCGGTCCGCTCCGTGCCCAACCACCACCACAATGCGGTCCGGTTCGAGCAGGCGCGCATTGTCCAGCACATGAGCCAGCATGGGTTTGCCGGCCAGCGGATGCAGCACTTTGGGCAGATCGGATTGCATGCGCTTGCCCAGGCCGGCAGCGAGAATAACAACGTTCAACATAGCGTAAGAGGCGTGAGACAGGAAACGATCAGGATACCGCGAAACCGGCTATTTGGCGCCCGAGCCGCGGGTACTGGCGCGCTTGCGGGCCGCTGCCTTCTTGGTGGCCGTTTTGCGGGGGGCTGAACCTGTCGTTGACTTGCGGGCAGCTTTGCGCGGCGCGTCGCTTGATGCCGCGGAAGATTCGGCATTGTGCAAGGTGGCCGTGGTGGCAGCGGCCAGCGTGTCGAACTGCTTCTGCAGCATGTCCCACCACCCCTGTGCTGCGGCGGAAGCCTGCGCTGCAGCCGCATCGGCCGGGGCCGACGCGTCGGCTTCTTGCTGCGCTTCCGTCTGCGGTTTGCCGGCAGGCGGTTTAGCAGCCGGCGCCTCGCCTTCGGGATGAAGGCCCAACACGACGTCCAGCGGTGAGCGGCCTTCAGGGTGCTGGCCGGCCTGGGCCGCCGTCGACATGAATGATTTGAGGGTAGCGATAGTGGACCGCTGAACCTCCATCCCCTGTATGGTGCTGGATAGCATGGACAGGTTAAGTCGGAGCCAGTTTTCCACTGCCCTGAGGTCGGCAATTCGCCGATCGAGCTCTTCGAGCGACATGGGGGTGGCCATGGCCGCCTGCTCGAGCCCAGAGGTCGCTGCCAGCCCTTGCCATGCCTGACGCATCATTTCCATGCTGGCCATGATGGGGTTTTGCGCCATGTCGCCGCTTTGTCCAAAGCCTGGCAGCACAAAGGGATTAGGTTTTTGGGTAGCCATAACAACTCCTTGAAGGCGTTCATTAAGTACAGGCTGACGGCAGTGCGGCTGCGGCCGTTTGCATAGCTTAAACCGAAGCACAACAACCCGCCAGCCGACCTATGCCGGCGACTTCTGCGTTATTTGCCTCTTCAAGCCATCCAGCACCACCAGCTCGGCTTCGCGCGTAAACGCGCCTTGCAGCACCATGTCCCAAAGCTCGGCTATGGGCACCAGCCGAATCTCACTGACTTCGCCGTCAAGATTCGTTGGCTGTACCGATTCGTCGAGCACGCAATCGCTGACCAGTACATCCTCGACCTGATAACCCTCGGGCAAACGGCGATGCATGCGCAAAATGATATGCAGCGGCGTACGGGCCGCGATGTCTTGTTCGACCAGGCCCGCCTCTTCGTTACTTTCTCGTATCAAGGAGACATCCAGGCTTTCACCCGAACAAGCCAAACCACCGACCAGCGTATCCCACATATCGGGATCCGACGATTTGCTGGCGGCACGACGTGCAATCCATAGCCGCCCGTCAGGCGACCATGCATTAAGGTGCACGGCTTTGGTCAATAGCCCCAAGGGCCGCATGGCGGCCCGTTCGATGACAGCAAGGCGCCGGCCTTCGCCGAACACATCCAGAAGTTCATTGCGCCAGCCTCGCAGGCATCCGGTATCTTTCAGCGCATCGGCAAGACGCGCCAGGACGGCATTAAGGGACAGGCGATCGCGCGGCGCGGCGCTGATATGCACGGCCTCGGCTTCAATGTGGACGCCAGGCAGGCCACTTAAGTGACTGGTGGCCTTGGAAGTGATCCAGCCGGCCACTCGCCCATTGACCGTCAAGGGCCGCGAACCGGCGGGAGGCAACTGCTGAATACGCTTGAAAAGCTGTCGATACCGCGCTTCCAGGGCAGGCATCAACGTGCGTGCGTGTGCATCGTTCATCGGGCAATTGTAGTGTAAGCAGGGCGGCCATCGCAGGCTCTTCCAGCAAGCCCAACATACGCTTGTGTGGACGTCAACCCACGGTCGGCGCTAGTTCGCTATAATTCTGCAGTCATTTAAGTAAATTCGAGCAGGTAGCATCGCAGCACCATTTTAAGCCTGCCGTCCAATAATTGTGTGCCCCCACTATCGTCTTTGATCGGATCCTTTGATCAAGATCAACCTTAGGCATGGGCACGTCGTATTTCGAGGTCAGCATGAAGAAGTTGAGAGGGTTACTGGGCACCGGCGCATTGCTTATGGCGGGCGTTGCTGGTGCGCAGGTCAAGGATATGCCCGGAGGCCCCAGAGTCAATCAGCTCAACCTCCACGAAGGGGTTACTGAAATCGCACGCGATATTATGTGGGTGCACTGGATGATGCTTATCATCTGTCTCATCATATTCGTGGGCGTGTTCGGGGTGATGTTCTACTCCATCTTCATGCACCGAAAGTCACGCGGCGCGGTGCCGGCCAAGTTCCATGAGCACGTCGGCATCGAAATCGCCTGGACGGTCATACCGTTCATTATCGTGATCGGGATGGCCTTGCCGGCAACGCGCACTGTCGTCGCCATGAAAGACACCTCCAGTGCCGACCTGACCGTCAAGGTGACGGGTTATCAGTGGAAGTGGGGCTACGAATACCTGGATGGCCCGGCGCAAGGCGTCAACTTCCTGTCCAACCTTTCAACTCCGCAATCTCAAATCACCGGCAACGAGCCCAAGTCCAACACCTACCTGATGGAAGTGGACAAGCCGCTGGTTGTGCCGGTCGACAAGAAAGTGCGCATCGTGCTGACTGCCAACGACGTCATCCACTCGTGGATGGTGCCTGAATTCGGCGTCAAGCAAGATGCGATGCCCGGCTTCCTGCGCGACACCTGGTTCCGTGCCGAAAAAATCGGCACCTACCGCGGACAGTGCGCCGAGCTATGCGGCAAGGATCACGCTTTCATGCCCATCGTCGTTGACGTGGTTTCCCAAGAGGACTACGACAAATGGGCTGCCGAGCAGGCACAAGGCCTGTCGGCGGCTGCCGACGATCCCAACAAGGAATGGACCAAGGATGAACTGGTCGCCCGCGGCAACGAAGTCTATACGGCCAATTGCGTAGCCTGTCACCAGGCTCAGGGCCAGGGCATACCAGGCACCTTCGCGGCGCTGGACGGTGGACCTATCGTCGTCGGCCCCATGAAGGAGCAAATCCTTACTGTGCTGAACGGTCATCCGGGCACCGCCATGGCGGCCTTCCGCGACCAACTGAACGACGTCGAGATCGCTTCCGTCATCACTTACACGCGCAATGCCTGGGGCAATGCCGGCAAGGGGGAAGACCCGGTTGTTCAACCCTCCGATGTCAAAGCCTTGCGCTAAGCCCGGCGCGCGTGTAAAACAAACTTGAACGTTTATTACCGGGCTGCTCCATAGAGCGACCCGGTTCAGTAGGAAGGAGTCCACCATGAGCAGTGTTACTGCCGATCACGTCCCGGCCAGCACCGGACACGACGACCACGACCACCGGCCACACGGCTGGCGTCGGTGGTTGTTTGCCACCAACCACAAAGACATCGGTACGATGTACCTGCTGTTTTCGTTCTGCATGCTGCTGGAAGGCGGCGTGCTGGCCTTGTTGCTGCGCACCGAGCTTTTCTCGCCCGGCTTGCAGTTCTTCCAGCCAGAACTATTCAACCAGTTCACCACCATGCATGGCCTGATCATGATTTTCGGCGCCATCATGCCGGCATTCGTGGGCTTCGCCAACTGGATGATTCCGCTGCAGATCGGCGCGTCCGACATGGCTTTTGCGCGCATGAACAACTTCAGCTTCTGGCTGTTGCCCATCGGCGCCATCCTGTTCACGGTCTCGTTCTTCGTGCCGGGCGGCGCCAATGCCGCCGGCTGGACGATGTACGCGCCGCTGTCCCTGCAAATGGGCCCCGGCATGGACTTCACCATTTTCGCGGTTCACATCCTGGGCGCCTCGTCCATCATGGGCGCGATCAACATCATCGTCACGGTGCTCAATATGCGCGCACCTGGCATGACTATGATGAAAATGCCCTTGTTCTGCTGGACCTGGCTCATCACGGCTTACCTGCTCATCGCGATCATGCCGGTGTTGGCTGCCGCAGTCACCATGCTGCTTACCGACCGCCACTTCGGCACCGGCTTCTTCAACGCAGCAGCCGGCGGTGACCCCGTCCTTTATCAGCACGTGTTCTGGTTCTTTGGCCACCCCGAAGTCTACGTCATGATTCTTCCGGCGTTCGGCATCGTCTCGGCAGTGGTACCGGCATTCTCCCGCAAGCCGCTGTTTGGTTATGCCTCCATGGTTTATGCCACGGCCGCCATTGCCATCCTGTCATTCCTGGTGTGGGCGCACCACATGTTCGCCACCGGCATGCCAGTGACTGGACAGCTGTACTTCATGTACGCCACCATGCTTATCTCCATTCCGACCGGGGTGAAGGTGTTCAACTGGGTGGCCACCATGTGGCGCGGCTCGCTCACATTTGAAACCCCCATGCTTTACGCCATCGGGTTCATTTTCGTGTTCACCATTGGCGGCTTTACCGGCTTGATCGTTGCCATCGCGCCTATCGACATCGCGGTGCACGATACCTACTACATCATTGCCCACTTCCACTACGTGATGGTGGCCGGCTCGCTGTTTGCCATGTATTCGGGCGCCTACTACTGGTTGCCCAAATGGACGGGCCGCATGTACGACGAGCGCCTCGGCAAGTGGCACTTCTGGATGAGCATGATTTCCTTCAATATCACGTTCTTCCCGATGCACTTCCTGGGCCTGGCCGGCATGCCGCGTCGTTATGCGGACTACTCCGCCCAGTTCACCAACTTCAACGAGATTGCAACCATAGGCGCGTTCTGGTTCGGCTTCTCGCAGCTGATCTTCCTGTGGCTGGCTGTTAAAGCCTGGAGGGGCCACGGTGCTCCGGCTCCTGCCAAACCCTGGGAAGGTGCGACCGGCCTGGAATGGACTGTACCCTCGCCGGCCCCCTTCCATACCTTTGTAACGCCGCCAGTCGTCAAGTAAGGTCCGAACATGACACCCGAGCAACGCCGGAAAAATCGCAACACAGCCATCGCCCTGGTCATCGTCGTCATCTTGATCATGGTGTGGGCATTTTCCAAGGGCGGTGCTTTGGGTGGCTGATACATGACCAAAAGCATTAAAGATTCATCACGCCGCAAGCTGAATTTTTTTCAGACGCTGCGTGCGGTAGGCTGGGGATTTTTCGGCGTACGCAAGGGCAAGGGTTACTCGGACGACTCGTCCAACCTGAACCCTGTGCACCTGATCATCGCGGGCATCCTGGCTACTATCGTGTTCGTTGTAGGACTGGTACTGGTTGCCGGATGGTTCGTAGGCAAATTGACCTAATTATTCTTAATTCAAACATTCGCAGGAGAACACCATGAGTGCAAGTCACTTGGCTCAGGGCAAAGAGGCACCTTACTATTACGTGCCCGCCGACTCAGTCCACCCGGTACGCGCAAGCCTGAGCTTGCTGGCTACCTTGCTGGGCGCCGCACTATGGATCAACGATTACAGCTTCGGCTTCTATCTGTTCCTCGTCGGCATCCTGTGCCTCTTTATTGTGCTCTACGGCTGGTTCGGCGACGCCATACGCGAATCCGAAGAAGGCATCAACAGCGTCAGGGTGGATCACTCCTATCGCTGGAGCATGGCCTGGTTCATTTTTTCGGAAGTGATGTTCTTCAGTGCTTTCTTTGGCTCGCTCTGGTATGCCCGCGAAATCACCACGCCTACGCTTAGCAACCTCGAGCACCAGGCATTGCTGTGGCCCAACTTCGCAGGCACCTGGCCCAACTTCGGCCCTGCCGGCGTGGTCGAGTCCTTCAAGACGGTAGGCCCCTTCTGGCTACCCACGATCAACACCGCGCTGCTGCTGACTTCCGGCCTTACCCTCACGATCTCGCACCACGCGCTGCGCGCGAACAATCGCGGCAAGACCATCTTCTGGCTGGCCGCCACCGTGTTCCTGGGCTTTGCCTTCGTGCTGTGCCAGGCTTACGAATACATGCATGCTTATGCCGACCTGAATCTGCGCTTCGACTCGGGTGCTTATGGCTCGCTGTTCTACATGCTTACCGGATTTCATGGCTTCCACGTTATTTTGGGCGCCACCTTCCTGACCGTTATTTTGTTCCGCCTGCTCAAGGGTCACTTCACGGCAGATCAGCACTTCGGCTTTGAAGGCGCCGCCTGGTACTGGCACTTTGTGGACGTCGTCTGGCTGGGCTTGTACTTGTTCGTATACTGGTTCTAAAGCTTGGGCCCCTAACGGCCACCACGTAAAAAAGGCTGGCCCTGCCGGCCTTTTTTCTGCCTCTTTACTGGGTGGGAATACCAGTGCTTTGTATCCAGCCCATATGGTGGGCAAACAGCACGAACAGGAACAGGACAATCGATAGCCCTATGCGCACCGTCAGCGCATTCACAGTGCGATTCGTACCGCCCTTGTCACGCATCAGATAGACAAGCGCAGAGGCTAGGCTTCCCAGTATGCCCAGGAACGCCAGGATTACGATAAAGCGCATAGCGGCCTCCGGTTAAACCTGAATTATTGCAGACATGGCACATCCTCACACGTTTTATCGCACGCTCGCCGCCCTGATCCTGTTGGGCGCCTTGGCAGCGGTGTGTGTGTCGCTGGGCAACTGGCAGCTGGGCCGGGCAGCCCAGCGTGATGCCATCAAGACGGCCATCGACAGCGGACGCAGCCAGGCCCCCGTGTCGCTGCGCGGCGACACACCGGCTGCAGCCCTGGTTCCGTGGCGGCCCGCTCAAGCGACCGGCATCTGGCGCCCCGAACTGACGGTCTTGCTGCAAAACCGCAACCATCAAGGGCGGCCCGGCTATTGGGTTGCCACGCCCTTGATGCTGGATGATGCTTCTTCAACTGCCGTACTGGTGTTGCGCGGCTGGCTGCCACGCGAGGCGGCTCTGGGGGCATCGCAAGCGGCCTTGCCCGAAATTCCGGAAGTGCACGGCCAGACCACGGTAGCCGGAGAATTGTTTGAACATGTCCCGCGGCTGCTTGAGCTCTGGTCCTGGTCGGATGAGGGCGTCGGCCAACTGCCTGCACGGGTCCCGGACGCCGAAGGCGGCATTCCCGTTGTACAGAACCTTGCCATTTCCGCTTATGCCGGGGCAACGGGCTTAAAATTCATGCCGACCGTCTTGGCCCAGACTGGACCCGCCTCCGGCAGCGCCGGACAGAACGATCCACTAGTACGCGAATGGCCCGAGCCGGCACTCGACTCGGATAAGAACCGCGGCTATGCCCTGCAGTGGTTCGGTTTTGCCACCATCGCGGCCATCGCCTGGCTAATCGTTCTTTGGCGCGCCATTCGACGCCGCATCAGCGCGTCGAAAACCCTTTAAGGAATCATCGTGGTCAGCAATAACCCCAACACAACGCCTCCTGCACGCAAGCAACGCCCGATGTGGCCGCTGTACCTCATCGTGCTGGTTTGTTTCGCGCCCGTCGTTTTTGCCTTGCTTGCCTATTATGTGCCGTCCCTGGGTTTGCGCCCGCAGGAGATGACGAACTACGGCACGCTGGTCGAACCCCAACGCCCCATGCCAGAGGCCAGCGCGCTGCCCCTCACAACCCGCGACGGCAAGCCGTTTGATCTGTCCAGCCTGAAAGGCCAGTGGCTGCTGGTTACCGCCGACAGCGGCGCCTGCGATGAGGCCTGCGTAAAGAAGCTGTTCATCCTGCGCAATTCTCACGCCAGCCAGGGCAAGAACGTGGAACGCCTGGCACGCGTGTGGTTCCTGACGGATGACGAACCCATCCCCGAACAAATTCTGGAGGCCTATCGCGGCTACAACATGCTGCGCGCCGATCCCGAACAGCTCGCCGCCTTCCTGGCGCCCAAGGCGGGACCCGCCGAGCGCCAGGCTGCATTGACCGCCCCGATGTGGGTCATCGACCCGCTGGGCAACCTGATGATGGAGTTTCCCGCTGATGCGGATCCTATCTCTGTACGCGACGATATCCGCAAGCTGCTGAAGGCCTCGCGCATAGGCTGATCTGAATGACTGAACAACTACGCAAGCGCTACCGGAAGCTGGTCTTTCTTACCTGGTTCCTGACTCTGGATCTGATCATGTTCGGCGCATTCGTGCGCTTGACCGACTCGGGCCTGGGTTGCCCCGATTGGCCCGGTTGCTACGGCAAGGTGACGCCCCTGGGCGCCAGCGGACACATCGAGCAGGCATTGGAATCCATGCCTTATGGCGCCGTGAGCTTTTCCAAGGCCTGGATCGAAATGATCCACCGCTACGTGGGTTCCATACTGGGCATGATGATCATCGGGATCGTTTATCTGGCCTGGCGATATCGTCGCGAGCTGGGGCAAACGCCACGGCTGGCCGTGGTGACCTTGATCGCGGTTTGCGTGCAAGGCGCTTTCGGCGCCTGGACAGTCACTCACCAGCTGATGCCCATCATCGTGACGACCCATTTGCTGGGCGGCATGCTGTTGCTGGCCTTGATGACCTGGCTGGCGGCGCGCGAGAAATCGCATCTCCCGATCAGCCCCGCAGCGCAGCGCTGGCGCCCCTGGATGGCGGGCGGGATTGCGCTGCTGTTCGTTCAGATTGCGCTGGGCGGCTGGGTAAGCACCAATTATGCCGCTTTGGCCTGCATGGACTTTCCCACCTGCCATGGCCAGTGGCTGCCCGAGATGGATTTTGAAGGTGGCTATTCGCTGTTTCGTGGGCTGGGCGTGCTGCCATCGGGCGAGATGATCTCGCAGCATGCGCTGACCGCTATCCATTGGGTACACCGCAACTTCGCGTTTATTGTGTTTGCCTATCTGGCCGCCCTGGCGTGGCAGATGATGTCAGAACCGGGCCTGCGCGGCCCGGCCAGGTTGGTACTGCTGTTGCTGTTTGCCCAACTGGCAACCGGACTGACGACTATCTTCTTCCAGTGGCCCCTGCTGATCGCCGTCCTGCATAACGGCGGCGCTGCCGGCCTGGTGCTGGCCAGCGTCACCCTGCTGGTTCGCCTATCGCGTGCCCAAGGGGCTAAAATACCAACATGACTACCGCAACCGCCCCCACCCAACCTTTATTGCGACAGTATCTTGTCCTGACCAAGCCACGCGTCACGCAACTGGCGGTGTTCTGTGCAGTAATTGGCATGTTCCTGGCCAGCCCTGGCTTGCCTGACTGGCGCCCGGTCATCGCTGGCACTATCGGCATCTGGCTGATGGCGGCAGCGGCCTTTGCCGTCAACTGCCTGATCGAACAGGAAATCGACGCTCGCATGCTGCGCACCGCCAGGCGCGCTACCGCTCGCGGCACGATCAGCAACATGCAGGTCATACTGCTGTCGGGCGTGCTGGGCGGCCTGGGTATGGTGGTTCTGTACAACTTGGTCAATCCGCTGACCATGTGGCTTACCTTCGCGACTTTCGTCGGTTACGCCATCATCTATACGATGGTGCTCAAGCCGCTTACGCCGCAAAACATTGTTATCGGCGGCCTGTCCGGCGCCATGCCGCCCGCTCTGGGTTGGGCCGCGGTGGCCAATTCGGTCCCGGCCGAAGCCTGGCTGCTGGTCCTGATCATATTCATCTGGACGCCACCTCATTTCTGGGCGCTGGCCTTGTATCGCAACACCGATTACGCCAAGTCCGGCTTGCCCATGCTGCCTGTTACCCACGGCAAACAATTCACCCGCCTGCATATCCTGCTATACAGCTTTGTGCTGTTCGCAGCCACCCTGCTGCCTTATGTGGTCCGCATGAGCGGCCTGTTTTACCTGGTGTCGGCGGTAGTGCTCAGCGGCCTTTTCGTGATGTATGCCTGGCGTTTGTACAAAGCCTATTCGGACGAGCTCTCCCGCAAGCTGTTCCGATTCTCCATTCTTTATTTGTCGCTGCTCTTTGCGGCCTTGCTCCTCGATCACTGGATCAGACTGCTCTGATCCTCCTACGGAAGTCTCATGTTTGTGTATTCCAGTAAACGCCGCGCCCTGCTTGCCCTGACTGGCGCCATCGGCGTAACAGGCCTGTTGGCCGCCTGCGGCAAGAAGGACGTGCAGTTCAAGGGGTCGGACATCAGCGGCACCAAGCTAGGCCAAGACATGGCCATGCAAGATGGCTCGGGCCAGGTGCGCACACTGGCCGACTACCAGGGCAAGGTGGCTGTCATTTTCTTCGGCTTCACACAGTGCCCCGACGTTTGCCCCACGGCCATGGCAGAGCTTTCGCAAGCCATGACGCTGTTGGGCGACGACGCCCAAAAGGTGCAGGTCATCATGATCAGCGTAGACCCAGCGCGCGACACGCCGGAAGTGCTGTCCGCCTACGTCCAGGCTTTCAACCCCAGCTTCGTCGGCCTGACCGGCACGCCCGAGCAATTAAGTACCACAGCCAAGTCTTTCAAAACCTATTACGCCAAGTCCGCCGGGGCAACGCCAGAGCAGTACAGCATGGACCACGCCTCGTCTTTCTATATTCTTGACCAGCAAGGCGAAGCGCGCGTACTGGCCAGCGGCAACTCCTCCGCGCAAGACATCGCTCACGACATCCGCCAGCTTCTATAACCCGTGACACACCGCGGCACTTGGTTCTTCGTGTTGATGGCGGCCGCCATCCTGATGGTGACAATGGGGGCCCGGCAGTCGCTGGGTCTGTTCATGTTCCCCCTGAACGAGCACACCGGCCTGGGCATTGCCAGCATCAGCTTTGCCATGGCGATCGGGCAGTTTGTCTGGGGCGCTGTGCAGCCGGTATTTGGCGCCGTGGCGGACCGCTGGGGTCCGGGGCGCGTGATTGTGCTGGGCGCCGTGATGCTGGCCGCGGGCTGCGTGATGACCACCCAGGTCACCAGCGAATTTGGGCTGATTTTCGCTCTGGGCTTGCTAAGCGCTGCCGGAGCTGGGGCCGGAAGCTTCTCCATACTTATCGGCGCCACCGCCCAGCGCATTCCAGCAGAGCGCCGTTCGTTTGCCGGGGGCGTCATCAATGCCGGTGGCAGCATGGGACAGTTTGTGTTTGCCCCGCTGAACCAGGCCGTGATGTCCGCCTTCGGGTGGATGCACGCCATGTGGATGATGGCGGTGCTGGCGTTGACTACCGCGCCCATGGCTTGGTGGCTCCGTGGCAACAAGCACAAGCCTGTCCACCATGACGACGCCATACCCGGCTTGTCGCTGCGCGGGCAACTGAAAATTGCCTCGCGCAATCGCAGCTACTGGTGCTTGCATGCAGGGTTCTTCACTTGCGGCTTTCATATCGCGTTTCTGGTCACCCACATGCCGGGCGAGGTCAATTTATGCGGTTTGAGCGCCAACGTGGCGTCGACCTCGCTGGCCATCATCGGCCTGGCCAATGTCATGGGCAGCCTGGCCGCCGGGGCGTTCGGTACGCGCGTACGCATGAAGATGATACTTTTTTGGATGTATGCATCCCGCGCCGTCGCAATACTTATCTACATGGCTGCACCGAAAGAGCCATGGACCTTCTATATATTTGCTGCTGCGCTGGGCGCCACCTGGCTGGCAACCGTGCCGCCGACCGCCGGCCTTACCGCCAAAATCTTCGGCACGCGCTATCTCGCAACGCTTTTTGGCCTGACGCTGCTCAGTCACCAGATCGGCGGCTTCTTCGGGGCATGGCTGGGCGGCGTAGCCCTCGTGTCGTTCGGCAGTTATGAGTGGATCTGGTGGGCGGACGCAGCCCTGGCGGTTGCTGCCGCCCTGGTCAATCTGCCCATCCAGGAAACCAGGCCGATACGGCAGCCGGCCATGGCATAAGCGCGGGGCATAAAAAATGGGACACCTTGGTAGGTGTCCCATAGAACATCCGCTTCAATAGGGAGGGGAAGAGGAGAAGCCGAAGCGGACGGAGACGAATGGCTCGCGCATCGCTATGCAAACCCATTGTCTATGCTGTTTAGTCACATCGTATGCAAATAAGTTCGCCGGCCACGCCACGGATATGTAATAGTTCTTTTCCGCCGCGCGGCGATGGCGCTATTCGGTAAGCGCCAACCTGAGCTTCTTGAACGCTGCGGACTCGATCTGCCGAATTCGCTCTGCCGACACGCCGAATTCAGCTGCGAGCTCGTGCAAAGTGGCACCGCCTTCGTCTTGCAGCCAGCGCGCCTGCACAATGCGGCGCGAGCGTGGATCCAGCGATGTCAGGGCGTCTTCCAGCCCCGTGCCCTGCAAGTCATCGTACGCACGGCGTTCGAGCACCCGCGATGGCTCTTGTTGGCCGTCGTCCGACAGGTAGGATATAGGGGCGAAGCTGTCATCGTCGTCGTCGCCGCTGTTTTCCAGGGCCATCTCGCGGCCGGACATCCGCACTTCCATCTCGCTGACGTCTTGGGGCCGCACGTTAAGCTCGCGCGCAATCTCGTTGACCTGATCGGGATCTAGCGTTTGGCCGTCGGGCCGCATGCGGCGCAGGTTGAAAAACAGCTTGCGCTGCGCCTTGGTGGTGGCCACCTTGACCATCCGCCAGTTGCGCACGATGTACTCGTGAATTTCGGCCTTGATCCAGTGGACGGCAAACGACACCAGCCGTACGCCGCGCTCGGGGTCGAAGCGCTTGACGGCCTTCATCAGGCCGATATTGCCCTCTTGGATAAGGTCGGCGTGCGCCAGACCGTAGCCCAGATACTGGCGGGCTATGGAAACCACCAGGCGTAGGTGAGACGTAATGAGTTGACGGGCGGCGTCAAGGTCGGACTCGTCGCGCAGACGTTTGCCCAGCGCAGTTTCTTCTTCCTGCGTAAGCATGGGCAGGCGGTTTACCGCGCTGATGTACGCTTCGATCGTACCTAAGGCACCCGGATTCGAAATCGCCATGGCCAACTGATTGCTGGTCAGGGTCAAAGAATGCGAATTATGGGTCATCGGATAAGCGATCCTCTTGAATAGCGGATGGTAAGTAAGTTTAGCACTCTGAACAGCGGAGTGCTAATACCAAAAGTAGCTGAGCAAGTAACTGTATATTGGACTGCCTCAGCGGCGCTAAGTTCCTGCCCTGTCAGCAAGTGTCGAGCCGCAGACGGCTGGCCGGCCCATGGCGACATCAAGTAATGATGGCGCGCAGCATATCGACCAACCGATCAGCATGGTCGGCATCCAGCTTGGACAATACGCGGCGCTGATGCTCCATGGCGCGGTCGCACAGGCCGCTGATGAGGCGCGCACCCTTGGGGGTAATCGTTACCAGCGTCTGCCTGCGGTCGGCCCGGGACGTCCGCATACGGATGTAGCCCTGGCTTTCCAGACGCGGCAAGACCTTGCTTAGCGTTGGTTGCTTGGTAACGGCCAGCTCGGCCAGGGTACCCACAGTTTCGCCTTCGCCCTCAATCAGGCTGCCCAGCACTCGCCATTCGGTCACGGTAAGGCCGGCCTTGCGCACTTCCACGTGGAATTCGGCTGAGATACGGTGGCTGGCCTGGGCCAGCACGGAAGCAAGATAACGGTGTACGAAGCGGGTGGGTTCGCCGGACTGCATCAACCAATTCCTTTCAAGAGCGCCTCCAGCAGCCATCCGCGGCTATCGGCCCGATGCCCGATATAGTAGCCGGAAACCACCGTAAACATCGCTACCCCCAGGCCTAATAGTGGTAATTACTTATACCCAAGCAACTGTTATATCTATTAAATTTCACTTTTATATGAATATTCATATTTTAGCTCTGCAGCAGAAGCTTTAGGCTTCAAGATAGACGGCCGGGAGGCACCATGGCGGAACGCTCGTTCAAGAAAGAAGTACAGCAATTGCGCATCGGCGCGGGCGAAGAGTTCCGCGGCGAAGGCATTCTGGCGGTTACCAAGGCGCTGTTGCAATGCGGCGTCGGCTACGTTGCGGGCTACCAAGGCTCGCCCATATCGCACTTGATGGACGTTCTGGCCGACGCGCAAGAAATCCTCGACGAACTGGGCGTGCACTTCGAAGCCAGCGCGTCCGAGGCCACGGCCGCCGCAACGCTGGCCGCCTCGGTGATGTACCCCATACGCGGTGCGGTCACCTGGAAGTCCACAGTGGGCACCAATGTTGCCTCTGACGCCCTGGCCAACCTGGCATCGGGCGGCGTGACAGGCGGCGCGCTGATCGTGGTGGGGGAAGACTACGGCGAGGGTTCCTCCATCATGCAGGAACGCACGCATGCTTTCGCCATGAAATCGCAAATCTGGCTGCTGGACCCTCGACCCAATTTGGAAAGCATGGTGAAAGCGGTGGAGGACGGCTTCCAGTTGTCTGAAGCCAGCAACACTCCGGTGATACTGCAGTTGCGCATACGGGGCTGCCATGTGCATGGCCGCTTCATCGCCAAAGACAATAAGCGTCCGCCGCTCAGCCTCGGCCAGGCGCTGGACAACCCCGTGCGGGACACCAGCCGCATTGTCCTGCCGCCCGCCTCTTTCCAGCACGAGCATGAAAAAATACAGGCGCGCTGGCCGGCAGCCATTAAATACATCAAAGAAAACAAGCTGAATGAACTCTTTGACGGTGAGCACGGCGAACTCGGCCTGATTCTGCAAGGCGGTCTGTACAACGGCGTGATCCGCGCGCTCCAGCTATTGGGGCTGGCTGATACTTTCGGCAACAGCCGCATACCGCTGTATGTCATGAACGTGACCTACCCGGTTGTGGATGACGAGATCCGATCATTTTGCGAGCACAAGAAAGCGGTGCTGCTGATCGAAGAAGGGCAGCCAAATTACATAGAGCAAAACCTCAACACCATTTTGCGCCAGGCCGGCATGGATACCGCGCTGGCCGGCAAGGACGTATTGCCGCTGGCGGGCGAATACACCACTGCAGTGATCCGCGACGGCCTGCAGGCTTTCCTGAGCAAGCACAGCCCAGGCCTGCTGCATGAAGTGGCTGACGCGCCCGCCGCCAGCAAGCCCTTGATGAAAGAACAAGTGGTGCAGTTCCAGCGCAAGCCCACGGTGGTGCCGGCCCCCAGCCCCAGTCTGGCAAACGTTGTCCCCCCACGGCCGGCGGGCTTTTGCACTGGCTGTCCGGAGCGCCCCATCTTCGCCGCCTTGACCTTGGCGCAGGACAAGCTGGGTGAACACCACATCGCCTGCGACATCGGCTGCCATCTGTTTTCGATTCTGCCGCCATTCAACCTGGGCGCCACCACCATGGGATACGGCCTGGGCGCATCCAGCGCTGCGGCCTTTAACGTGCCCTCGTCCAAGCGTCCCATATCCATCATGGGCGATGGCGGCTTCTGGCATAACGGCTTGTCGTCGGGTATAGGCAATGCCGTCTTCAACAAATACGACGGCGTCATCATCATCGTGGACAACTACTATTCGGCGGCCACTGGCGGCCAGGATGTGCTTTCGTCCCGAGCCCGCAACGCCACGAAGTCCACGAACAACCCCATCGAGGCCGCGGTACGCGGTGTAGGCGTGAAATGGCTGCGCACGCTGGATCGCACCTACGACGTCGCCAAAGTGCAAGCCACCATAGAAGAAGCGCTGACCACCCCCGAGAAAGGCCCCAAGGTCATCATCGCGCAATCGGAATGCATGCTGAACAAGCAGCGCCGCACCAAACCGATATTCGCCCAGGCGGTCAAGTCCGGCAAGCGTGCGGTCAAGGAGCGTTTTGGCGTCGATCCCGATGTGTGCACGGGCGATCACGCCTGTATCCGGCTGTCCGGCTGTCCGTCGCTGTCAGTAAAAGAGAGCGAAGATCCCTTGAAGGAAGATCCTATCGCCTACGTCGACAACACCTGTGTGGGCTGCGGCAACTGCGGGGAAGTCGCGCACGCGGCGGTGCTGTGCCCATCCTTCTATCGTGCAGACATCATCCACAACCCCAACCGCTGGGATCTTCTCAAGGCCGGCATGCGGCGCAGCGTTATCGGCTTCCTGCAACGGCGGCGTCAGACGCAATTGGCGCGGCAGGCTTTGTAGGAGATGACCATGGATCCCATCAAAATCGCTATTCTCGCCATGGGCGGACAGGGCGGCGGGGTATTGGCCGACTGGATCGTCGATATGGCCGAGCATGCAGGCTGGTGGGCGCAGACCACCTCGGTGCCCGGCGTGGCACAACGCACTGGCGCGACCATTTATTATGTCGAGCTCTTGCCGGAAGATGCCATCAAGGCGGCGGGCCGTCCGCCCGTACTGGCCATGATGCCCACCCCGGGCGATGTCGACATTGTGTTGGCCGCTGAGCTGATGGAGGGAGGACGTGCAATACAGCGCGGCTTGGTAACGCCCGATCGCACCACCCTTATTTCCTCTTTGCACCGCAGCTATGCCATTAACGAAAAAGCCGCACACGGCAATGGTATTGCGGATCCGAACAAAGTCATCGAGGCCGGCAAACAGGCCGCGCGTCGGTTCTATTGCCTGGACCTGCAGGCGCTGGCCGACGAGGCCCGCAGCGTGATCAGCGCCAGCATGTTTGGCGCCCTGGCTGGCGCGTCGGTGCTGCCGTTCTCGCGCGAAGATTTCGAAAACACAATAAGACGTGCCGGCTTGGGGGTGGACGCCAGCCTGGATGCATTCTCGCGCGGGTGGCGCGCGGCCGAAACCGCCCCACCATCGCCTGCGCCTGTGGACCTGCAGCGTCCCATACCGGAGGTGCCGCTTACCGCCGCCAGCCCTCGTACCCAGCGCTTGCTGGACGAAGTCCGCGCACAGTTTCCGGTACAGGCGCAAGCCATGATGGTGGTTGGCTTGCGGCGAACACTGGACTTTCAGGATCTGCGCTACGCCGACCAGTACCTGGGCCACATGCGTGACATTCACCAGTTGGACCGGCAATTCGGCGGCGAAGCCAAGGCGTGGGCATTGACCTGTGCGGCAGCGCGCTATGTCGCCGTGGCCATGGCCTACGACGATGTCATACGCGTGGCAGACCTGAAAACCCGCGGCACTCGCGACGACAGGGTGCGCATGGAAGTGCAAGCCAAAGCCGATCAGCTGGTTTATGCCACCGAATACATGCACCCCCGGCTGGACGAGATCTGCGGCATCCTGCCTGCCAGGATGGGCCGCTACATCGAAAACTCTCCAAAGCTGCACCGCCTGCTCAACCCCCTTTTCCGCAAGGGCCGTTTCCTGAAGAGCGGCACGCTCAGCGGCTTCCTGATGCTTTATGCCTTGAGCGGGATGCGCCGTTTCCGGCGCGTTACGCTGCGCCATCAAGTCGAGTCGCAAAGCATGGCGCAGTGGCTCAAGCTGGTCTCCGACACCGCACACCACGACTACGACCTGGCCGTGGAAGTGGTGAACTGCCGACGGCTGGTGAAGGGCTATAGCGACACGCACGAACGCGGCAATAGCAAGTACCAGCGGCTGGGCCTGGCTGCCAGCCAGTTGCTCGGACGCCCCGATGCAGCCAGCCAGTTGCGCGTGCTGCGCGAGGCGGCATTGGCCGATACGCATGGCGACAAGCTGGACCTGCTGATGCGCGACATCGTCGCCTCACCTACCTGACCCAAGAACCAAGAGACCCAATGGCTGATCTACTCCTGAACATCGTCGACATCCAGGCCGTGGCGCCGGCCATCCGGTCCCTGACGCTTGCCAGCGCCAACGGCCAACCGCTACCGCCCTTCAGCGCCGGCGCCCACCTGAAAGTAAATATCCCCGGACTCACTGAGCCGCGCTGTTACTCGCTGGTTTGCCTAGACAACGACCTGGCCTCTTTCGACACCCCGCAACAATATCGGCTAGGCGTGCGGCTGGAAGACCCCAGCACCGGCGGCTCGCGCTACATGCATGGCCTGCAGGTCGGCGATACGCTGCAGGTGCAGGGACCGCGTAACGACTTTGCTCTGCATCAGGCGCAAGCCGACGAAGCCGCCATTGTGTTGATTGCCGGGGGCATAGGCATCACACCGATCGCTTCGATGGCTGCAGCACTGAAACACCAGGGCCGGGCCTTCCACTTGCATTACTACGGACGCAGCAAGAGCCAGATGGGCTTCATCGAAGCGCTCGCCATGCAGCATGGCACGCATTTATCCTTGCATGCCGATGACGATCCGGCTACACACTTGCCGCTAGCCCAACTGCTGGACCGCCATAAGCCGCAGCAACATCTATATGTATGCGGCCCCAAGGGCCTGATTGACGCCGTATTGCAAGAAGCACGCAGTCGCGAATGGCCCCAGGACCACCTGCATTTCGAACTTTTCGTCAATGCCACGCCCCAGCTTGGCGACCGCGCCTTTGAAATCGAGCTGCGCCAGTCCGGCCAGGTCCTGCAAGTGCCGGCCGACAAAACCATACTGGAGGTGCTCGAAGAGGCCGGCTGCGACCCCTTGTTCGACTGCCGCCGCGGCGAGTGTGGTGTCTGCCAGGTTGCCGTGCTGGCAGGTACGCCCGACCACCGTGATTACTACTTATCCGACGATGAGCGCGCCGCAAACGATGTCATGCAGATCTGCATTTCGCGCTCTCATTCCGACCGTCTTGTATTGGACCTTTGACCGACAGGTGCATCATGAGCTATCGCAATAATCCCGACGCCGTTGCAGCACTGATACGGCCCACCGAGGTACACAAGGACATCTTCATCAATGAAGAGCTTTTCGAGCTGGAGATGGAGCATTTGTTTGCCAACACCTGGGTCTATGTGGGGCACGCCAGTCAAGTGCCCAACGTGGGCGACTTCTACACCACCACCGTGGGCGACCAACCCGTGGTCATGGTCAGGCACACCGACAAGTCCATCAAGGTGCTGCATAACCGCTGCCCGCACAAGGGTGTGATGGTTGCTGGCGATGTTTGCGGCAACACCGGAAAGTTCTTCCGATGCCCCTACCATGCCTGGACATTCAAGACCGACGGCAAGCTGCTGTCCATCCCCCTTAAAAAAGGCTATGACCCCGAAGTATTCAATGAATGCGAAGCCAGCCAGGGCATGGCCGCCGTGACCGATGTGCACAATTACCGCGATTTTGTCTTCTGCCGTCTGAACCCGGAAGGCCTGTCCTTCGAGGAGTTCTTCGGTGAATCTCTATCGACCATAGACAACATGGTTGACCGATCGCCGGCCGGACAGCTCGAAGTGGCCGGCGGCGTGCTGCGCTATCTGCACGACTGCAACTGGAAAATGCTGGTCGACAACCAGACCGACACCTGCCATCCTATGGTGGCACACGAGTCATCGGCCGGGACGGCCGTGCGGGTCTGGGAAGAGGCGCCGGAGGGCACCCCCAAACCGATGGCGGTAGAACAGTTCGCGCCGTTTATTTCCCCCTACGAATTCTTCGAGGGCATGGGCATACGGGTATGGGAGAACGGGCACGGTCATACGGGGGTACATAACTCGATCCATGCTGCGTACTCTGAAGTTCCCGGCTACATGGAGGCCATGGAAGCCGCCTATGGCAAGGAGCGCGCCCACGAGATCCTGGCCAACACCCGGCACAACACCACCTATTTCCCCAACATCATGGTGAAGGGTCCGATTCAGACGCTGCGCATCTTCAAGCCGCTGTCGGCCCGGCAAACCCTGGTCGAATCCTGGACCTTCCGGCTCGTAGGCGCGCCCGACAAACTGCTGGAGCGCACGCTGATGTACAACCGCCTGATCAATGCGCCCACCTCGGTCGTCGGCCACGACGATCACGAGGTCTACGAGCGCTCACAACATGGCTTGCACAGCCGCGGTCGCGACTGGGTCAATGTGGCCCGTCTGTACGATCCCACCGAGCCCGGCCGCAAGAACGAAGTCGTCAATGGCACGAGCGAATGGCAGATGCGCAATCAGTATCAAGCCTGGGCTCGCTACATGACAGCCAGCATGAAGGAGTCCGCATGACCGCCTTTACCGATCAGCAGCTTAGCGACTTTGTCTACGATGAAGCACGCTTGCTTGATGAACAGCATTACGAGAAATGGCTGAATCTGTTCACCGATGACGCCTATTACTGGATGCCGCTTTCGCACGGACAAACCGACCCCTTGCTCGAAGGCTCATTGATGTATGAAGACAAACTGTTGCTGCGGGTGCGCATCGAGCGGCTTACCGGACAGCGCACGTATTCTCAGCAACCGAAAAGTCGTTCGCACCATCTGCTGCAGCGTCCCACCATCGAGGTCGATCACGCCTGGCATCAGCCGTCCCAGGGGAAATACACCATCAGGGCAGCCTTCCACTACATCGAAACGCGACTGGATCAACAAACCCTGTACGCGGGCTGGTCCACATTTCAGTTAATCGATGACAACGGCCAGTTGCGCATCAAGCAAAAGCGTGTGGACTTGGTCAATTGCGACTCGGCCATGCGCAGCATCCAGTTATTCATGTAAGGGAGCAGCCTTGTCCGCTACGGTTTATCAGACATTTTTGCAGGCCGTCCAGGCTTGGCCGGATCGGCCATTTCTATGCGTCATGCCAGAAACGGCGGAGATCTACGATATTGCCGCCGGCGAGATCTCTTATCAGCAGGCGCACGAGTCCATACTGGCCCTGAAGGCTGCGTACCAGCAAGCCGGCTATGGCCATGGCCACCGAGCCGGCCTGCTGCTGGAGAACCGCCCGTCCTTCCTGCTGCACTGGTTTGCCTTGAATGCACTGGGCGTATCGGTCGTGCCGATCAATGCCGAATTGCGCGCGGCAGAATTGGAATATCTCGTGGGTCACTCCGAGATCGCAGTCGCCATCGCCCTGCCCGAACGCCACGCCAGCCTGGCCAGTGCAGCCGCAGCAGCGGGGCGCCCCCTGGCCCTGATGGGCCCTGACGACCAGCCCCCCACCGCGCCTTTCGCCGCCGATCCGACCCTTGCAGCGCCTGGCAGTGACACCGAGTGCGCCCTGCTGTATACGTCAGGAACCACCGGCCGCCCCAAGGGTTGCATCCTGCCCAATCAATATTTTGTGCACGCCGGGCTATGGTATGCAAAGGCAGGCGGGTTGGCTGCCTTGCAAGCCGGTCGCGAGCGCATGCTTACCCCCTTGCCGCTGGTACACATGAATGCCATGGCCTATTCGGTCATGGCCATGGTCGTAACAGGCGGGTGCCTGATCGCGATCGATCGCTTCCATCCGTCGACCTGGTGGGACACCGTGCGCGATTCACAAGCCAGCGTGGTGCATTACCTGGGCGTGATGCCAGCCATCCTGATGAAGGCGCCCCCATCGATCGACGATCAGGCGCATGCCGTTCGCTTCGGCTTCGGTGCTGGAATAGATCGCGCCCTGCACCAGGCCTTCGAGCAACGTTTCGGCATCCCACTGCTCGAGGCCTGGGCCATGACTGAAACCGGAGCGGGCGCCGTCATCATCGCCAACAAAGAACCGCGCCACATCGGCACCAGTTGTTTCGGCAAGGAAGAAGACGACGTCCAGGTACGCCTGGTTAGCGACACGGGTGCGGAAGCCTTGCCGGGCGACCCCGGGGAGTTGCTGGTCCGCCACGCCGGGCCGGATCCCCGTTACGGCTTCTTTGCGGGTTACTTGAAAGACGAGGCTGCCACCCAGGAGGCCTGGCAAGGCGGCTGGTTTCACACCGGCGATATCGTTCGTCGCAACGAGCAAGGCCACCTGCAGTTCATCGACCGCAAGAAGAACGTCATCCGCCGTAGCGGCGAGAACATCGCCGCCGTCGAGGTCGAGAGCGTGCTGGGGCAGCACCCTGCCGTGAAGGCCGTTGCGGTGGCTGCGGTGCCCGATGCGGTCCGCGGTGATGAAGTCCTGGCCTGCATCGTTACGCAGCCCATGCCGACCGCAGCCGAGGCAGCCGCCCTGGCGCGCGACATCGTGTCCTGGACGCTGACCCGCCTGGCCTACTACAAAGCCCCTGGCTATATCGCTTTCGTCGACGCCTTGCCTCTTACGGCGACCAACAAGATCCAGCGTGGTGCACTGAAGACACTGGCGCATGGCCTGCCCGATACACCGCTGTGCATAGACACCCGCTCCCTGAAGAAACGCCAGGAGATCCCCGCATGACGCGCCGGCGCATGGGGTACGAAGGGATAGTCGCCACCGTGCCGGTATCCATACCCTATGTGCGCTACTCCATCGACAGCGCCCATTGGTGGCTTGGCAAGGCCTTGGGCGCGCTGCTGCAACAATCCGGTATCACCAAGGACCAGGTCGACGGTATGTGCGTGTCCAGTTTTACGCTGGCGCCGGACACCGCCGTGGGACTGGTGCAGCATCTGGGGATGTCGCCGCGCTGGCTGGACCATATCCCCATGGGCGGCGCCAGTGGCGTGGTAGCGCTGCGCCGCGCTGCGCGCGCCGTCCAGGCGGGCGACGCCGACATTGTGGCCTGCATCGCCGGCGATACGAATCATGTAGATTCTTTCCGCAACACCGTCAGCCAGTTCTCGCGCTTTGCCCAGGATGGCGTCTACCCATATGGCGCCGGCGGACCCAACGCCAGCTTTGCACTGCTTACACGCCACTACATGAATCAAACCGGCGCCACCCGAGAAGACTTCGGCAAGCTGTGTGTGGCACAACGTGATAACGCGCTGCGCTATCCCCACGCGCTGATGAAGAAGCCGCTGTCCTTGCAACAGTATCTGGAGTCGCGCCTGATTACCGATCCTATCCACTTGTTCGACTGCGTCATGCCCTGCGCGGGTGCTGACGGCTTCCTGGTGATGAACGAATCCCAGGCGCAAGACCTGGGTTTGCCTTACGTGCAACTGCTTTCCACCATTGAAAGGCATAATGCCTGGCCTGACGACCCGATACAGATCAGGGGCGGATGGGCCATGGACGTTGACGCCTTCTACGATCATGCGGGCGTGCAACCCGGCGATGTGGACTTCATGCAGGCCTACGACGACTATCCCGTCATCAACATGATGCAAATCGAAGATCTGGGCTTTTGCGAGAAGGGCGCTGCGGCGCAATTCGTGCGCGAGCACAGTTTTACCGTCGACGGCAGCTTTCCCTTCAATACCAACGGCGGCCAGTTGTCGGTGGGCCAGGCCGGTGCCTCCGGCGGGTATCTCGGGATGGTGGAGGCCTTGCGGCAATTGACCGATCAGGCCGGGGGCACACAAGTCAGCCAAGCTGATGTCGGCCTGGTCAGCGGCTTTGGCATGATCAATTACGACCGAGGCATCTGCACGGCCGCAGCTCTTCTGGCGCGGGGGGGCGTATGACCCAGGCACTACGCAAACCAGCGCGCAAGAACCCGGTCGCCCGAACGCGCCAACCCACACGGCCGCCCACCGCCCGCAGCCGGCGCGCCCAAGGTCTGACGGCCGCAGCCGCGCTGGGCCGCTTTGATCTGCAGGTTTGCCAGCAATGCAATGCCGTCCAGTACCCGCCACGCGAGCTCTGCACGCAGTGCCTGTCCGACGACTTGCGCTGGCAAGCCGTCGATCCGCTGGGCACACTGCTCGTAAGCACTACGCTGCACCACAGCAACGACTTGTTTTTCCGCGAGCGCCTGCCCTGGCGCATCGGTACCGTACGCATGAGCGCCGGCCCCTCGGTGCTGGCCCACGTCCATGGCGACTGTAATGACGGCGACACCGTGCGCCTGTCCTTGCGGCTGGACCGTAGCGGCCAGGCCGTCATGCTCGCTTTGCCCAAGGAGGCAACCCCCAATATGCAAGACGACAAGATACTGCGCGAAACTCACTGCGATCCCAAGTTCCGGCGCGTGCTGGTTACTGACGGCAAGTCGGCGATCGGGCTGGCAGTCATCCGCGCGTTGCTCGAGGCCGAAGTCGGCGCGGTGTTCGCCGGCGATGCTGAAACCTGGCGCAAAGTGCCGGCGTTTGACGCGCTATGCGGCGATGACCGGGTCCACGTGCAAGACTTGAATGTCAGCGACTCCGACTCCGTCGAACGCATCTCGCGTTCCATAGGCGGGAAAGTCGATATCGTTGTGAACACCGCCGGATACGAGCGCGATGGCGGCGTATTGTTCAGCCGCGACACGAACAAGGCGCGCGACGCGATGGATATCAACTGCCTGGGGCTGCTGCGCCTGGCCCAGCACTTCGGCCCCGGCATGGCGGCCCGCGCGGCCGACGGCGTCAATAATGCGGTCGCCTGGGTCAATGTGCTGTCTATCTATGCCCATATGAATCTCCCCTCGCGCGGGGTATGGTCGGCTTCGCAAGCAGCGGCGCTATCGGTCGCACAATGCTTGCGCAACGAATTCCTGCAGTCGGGCGTCCGCGTCATCAACGTATTTCCCGGGCCTGTCGACCACGAGTGGGAACAACTGACGCCCCCGCCTCGCGTTGCGCCGGCCGCGATAGCTGCGGCCATCGTGCGGGCCTTGCAGGAAGGCACCGAGGACGTCTATGTCGGCGACGTCGCCAAAGAATTCCTTGCCCGCCTGCGAGACAACCCCAAAGGGCTCGAGCGCGAGCTTCTGTAACCCCGGAGACACCATGACTAGCAAGGTCCTAACCCAATTCATGGCCGAACTGGTCTCAGGCCAGATCAAGATCGTCGATCTTACCGAGACCCTGACGCCCGATTTTCCCACCATTGTGCTGCCGCCGGAGTTCGGCCAAGCCTGGCCATTCCGCATCGAAGAGATTTCGCGTTACGACGAACGTGGCCCGGCCTGGTACTGGAACAACTTTTCCATGTCCGAGCACACCGGTACGCACTTTGACGCACCGGCGCACTGGATCAGCGGCAAAGACCAGCCCGACAACACGGTGGACACCATACCGCTGGAAGCCTTCATCGCCGAGGCATGCGTCATTGATTGCTCTGCTCAGTCGCGCGAGGATCCCGACTTCCTCTTGACCATACCCTTTGTTGAGCAATGGGAAGCCGAACACGGCCGCATCCCGGCACGGTCCTGGGTCTTCATGCGGACCGACTGGTCCAAGCGCCAGAAGCCCAACGACTATCTCAATATGCAGGAAGATGGTGCTCATTCGCCTGGCCCCGATGCCCAGGTCGTGCCATGGCTGATCAAGGAACGGGACGTCCACGGCTTCGGTACAGAGTCGGTTGGCACCGACACCGGACAGGCCCAGCACCTGGACCCACCATTCCCCTGCCACTATTTCATGCACGGCAACAACCGCTACGGCTTGCAGTGCATGACCAACCTGGATAAGTTGCCGCCCAAGGGCGCCGTCATTTTCTCGGCACCGCTGAAGATACGCAGCGGCTCGGGCAGCCCCTTGCGTGTACTGGCCCTGACGCCATGACCCGCCCCCATACCGCCATCGTCACGGGGGGAAGCGCCGGCATCGGCGCCGAAATCTGCCGGCAAATGCTGAATGCCGGCTACGAGGTGATCTCAATGGCGCGCCGTGCGCCAGACTTCACCCACGCCCGCCTGCATTCCGTCCTGGTCGATTTGCTGGACGCTGAAGCCACCGCACAAGCCAGCGCAGAGCTTGCGCGCCAGCACGAGGTAAGCCATGTCGTGCACAACGCCGGTGTCATCTGGCCGCATCTATTGCCCGAAGTCACGCTGCAAGAACTGCAAGGCCTGACCCAGATCCACTTGGGCGCCGCCATCTCCATCGTTCAGGCCGTGCTTCCGGCCATGGAGGCTGCGCAGTTTGGCCGCATCGTGCTGATGTCCTCGCGCGGCGCACTGGGCCTGCCTACCCGCACGGCTTATTCGGCCACCAAGGCAGGCATGATCGGCATGGCGCGCACGTGGGCGCTCGAGCTGGCCCCCAAAGGCATTACCGTCAACGTCGTCGCCCCCGGGCCAATACAAACCGACATGTTTTACGACGTCATTCCCGCCGGCAGCGAGCGCGAGCAAAACATCGCGCGCGGCATCCCGGTACAGCGGCTGGGACGCCCCGATGATGTGTCGCGCGCCGTGATGTACTTTGCCGATCCGGCCAATGGTTTCGTTACAGGACAGACCCTGTATGTTTGCGGAGGAGCAAGCGTCAGTTCAGTCACCATTTAGCGAATCTCGGTACGCTGTCTTTCTTGTTTACAAGTTGGCCGGCTCCCTTTAAGCTACTTGCTTTAAGCATCAAGCATCACCCACTATACCAACGGAGACAAACCCATGTTATTGAAAGCCCTTGCTGTATCTGCCGCCATATTCGCCGCAGTCGGCGTGGCGCCCAGCTATGCCCAGGTGAAGATTGGTGTCGTAACATCTTCCACCGGACCCACGGCATTGATAGGCATCCCGCAGCGCAACACCGTACCCCTGTTGCCCAAGAAGATCGGCGATCTCACCGTGGAATATGTTTCACTGGACGACGCCAGCGATCCGACGCAGTCCGTCACCAACTTCAAGAAGCTGATCACGGAAGAAAAGGTTGACGCCCTCATCGGGCCATCGGGTTCGCCCAATGCCATGGGTGTAATCCAATTCGCGGCCGAGTCCAGCACGCCCATGCTGGCGCCTGTCGGCACCGCAGCAGTCGTGCTGCCCATGACACCAGAAAAGAAATGGGTGTTCAAGACCACCCAGAATGACGACATTATCGCCAAGGCGCTGGTCAGCCACATGGCAAGCAACGGCATCAAGACGGCCGGCTTTATTGGCCTTAACGACGCCTACGGCGAGAACTGGCTGAAGGTCTTTACCGAGCTGGCTCAGAAAAACGACATCAAGATTGTCGCTGTCGAGCGCTACCAGCGTTCGGACCAATCCGTCACGGGCCAGGCACTTAAGGTACTGACCGCCAAGCCTGACGCCGTACTGGTCGCCGGTACCGGCTCTGCCGCCGTGCTGCCGCAAACCACGCTGGCCAAGCAAGGCTATAAGGGCCAGTTCTACCAAACCCACGGCGCAGCACTGCCGGCATTCCTGACCTTGGGCGGCAAACATGTCGAAGGCACCATCCTGGCAGCCAGCCTGATGCTGGTGTTGCCGGAAATCGCCGACACCAACCCATCCAAGAAAGTAGCCGAAGACTATATCGCCCAGTACACCAAGCGATTCGGCGAAAAGCCCGCAACCTTCGGCGCCAACGTTTACGACGCGGGCCTGCTGCTGGAGCAAGCCATTCCGCTGGCAGCCAAGGCGGCAAAGCCGGGCACCATAGAGTTCCGCACTGCCTTGCGTGACGCCCTGGAGCAAACCAAAGAGCTGGTCGCCACGCAAGGGGTCTACAACATGTCCGCGGACGACCACAGCGGCTTTGACGATCGCGGCCGCGAGCTGATCACCGTCAAGGACGGTCAGTGGCGGTTGGTTAAGTAAGAGAAGTACGCCGCCATTCGGTAGGCGACAGACCGAACCGCCGCCTGAAGGCATGACTGAAGGCGGCGGAGTCTGAGAACCCGTGCTGATACGCAAGTTCGCTGATCTGGCGGGTAGCGGGAAGATTCGCGAGCAGATCGCGACAGCGCTCGAGGCGGGCACCCAGTATGTAGTCGGCCGGTGTTACGCCCTGGTTCTCGAAAAGCTTATACAGATAGCGACGCGACACGCGAAAGCGCGCGGCGACAGCCGTAACGGAAAGCTCGGGATCGTGAAGGCTGTCGTCGATGTACTGGCGTATGTTTCGAAACTGAGCCTGCCGGACCTCATCCAGGCCGGACATGGTTTCAGCGCCGGATTGCTCGCATACGTTCAGCCCAATCATTTGCATGATGGACCTGGATATATCTCGGGTGGCTGCGGCTGAAAGGCCGGGGTTCTCGGCCAGGGCCAAGCGTAGCGTATCCATGGCAATGCGCGCACTGCCATGCCGCGCGCTGAAGCTGCGCGCTACCGCTCGTTGGAAGTAGGGCTCCCATACCGACATCTGTGAGGTCGATATCTGCAGCACCAGGAAATGCGCATTTTGTTCGACTGAGACTTCGTAAGGCCTGGTGGTGTCGTACAGCCCCCAGTCGCCGGGACCGAGCACGGCCGAACGTTGCTCTTGAGTGATCTCGCTACGGCCCGAGATTTGCAAAGTGGCCTTGTACACGCTTTCTTCGGCGCGGTCCGCCAGGCTGCGGGTGCGTCGTACCCGTTGAGCCGAAGTGACAAGTTCGGTAACTTGCAGACAGCCTACTGCATCGGTCGCCGCAGTATTGATAAAGGGGCCGCCATTGTTGGCGCTGACCTCAAGCGGAACAAAATACTCGCAGACGCCGTCCCGCCACAGGCTATGGCTGCTAAAGTGGCGTGGCAAAGTACGTAATAGCATGGGCGTCATACACCTTATGCCTTATAAAGCGGTCTTGTGCGAAGGCGTCAACCCAACTTAAAGCGACGCCTAACAACCTTTTATACCTAAAACACCTTGCTTATGCTATGGGTGAAAACCTGTAGGTCGAAAGGCCTTCAATTGCTGCCGAAAGTATAGGGTGCCAGTTCGTGTCCTTGTGCCTTCAGCTCTTCTGTGAGGCGCCGCCGCACTGGCGCCACATCGTCGAAGCGATAAGGGCGTACCGCGCCGACCTCGCTTGCTGTGAAGGCCTTGAAGTCGCGGGGCAACTGACCCGGGCTGTAAGTTGCAACCACCCAATTCAGCACGTTGGCCAACTCGGCATTGGTCAGCTGTGACTGCGCCGCCCCGGGCACCCTGATCATGTACTCGCGCCCCGCAGGCAAGCGGGTGAGCACTCCGATGGATTGGCGAAAGCTGGGCACGCCTCGTGATGGCGCACCCTTGCCGTCGAACCGGTGGCAACCTGCACATTGCAACATGTAGTCTTTGTAGGCCGCAGTGCTTTGCGCGTACGGCGCGGCTTGCGAAGGCGCCTGGTCGTTAGCGGACACGGTGGCGGCGGCGCCGCCCGTAAGGGTCAGCACCACCATCAGCAGGCGTCTTGCAAGCCATACCATTGCCATGCCTTGTCAGTTCTTCGCCAGCCCGACAATCACCGAGGTCGTGCAATGGAAGGTACTGTTTTCGTTGGCCATACACCAGTTGACATCATTGTGCAGGAAGAACTCGTAGCCGGGCCGCTCTCGGGTTTGTGACGAGCACAGACACCGGTTGCAGGCTGTCTTGCCGCAGCAATCATGATAGCTGACCAGATAGTCTTTGCCATCGTTGGGATTGTGACATGTGCCCACCCACGAAATGGGCGAGGGTGTTGTGCCTGGCGGGCAAGTCGTTGCCGTGCCGCCGCAGCACGAGCACAGGAAGCCATCCACCGCACAATAGCGCCAGTAATCGCACGACGCCAGTTCTTCGTCTGTCGCCTGTTCCAGGTCGGTCGACTTGCCGCCAGCACGGGCCACGGGCAAGACGGGCATGATGAAGGCGGAGCCGACCAGCACCTTGCCAATGGAACAAAGGACGCTGCGGCGCGATGAGGTCGTAGCCACCCTGCGAGCCATACGCTCTCCGAAATTATCCAGCCAACGCATTGACGTTCTCCTTGCGCGAAACTTGGGTTTCCTGAAGCGAGGCATTGGCCAGGTATTCCTGGGCCGACGCTACGCCGAGCTCTTTTGCCGTGAAGAGGCTTTCAAGCTGTTCTCGTGAATTGATCAAACCTTTGGCACGTACCACCCCCTGCTCATCAATCAGCACCGCATAGGGAAGCTTGCTGATCTGAAAGCCCATACCCAAAGCGGTAGACAGCAAGTAGGGGAATTGCTGCAGACCCGCCTGGCGATAAAAGGCCAGATGCTCAGGCATTTCGCCGTCGCTGGCCAGCATGACGTCGAGCCACGCCCTTTCGGTCGCCGCCACCGACTTCAGGATGGGCAGGAGCTTCTTGCATACTGGACAAGTGGGCGAAACAAAGAACAGAAGCTGACTGCGATCGCCCGGCACGCCAACTGTTTGCTTGCGACCCAATAGATCTGCAAGTTCGAATTGCGGCGCGGTATCACCGACCGCAGGCCCCTTGTCCATGGTTAGCGCGCCCATGGGCGCTACCCGCTCGTACAGCACGCCTATCTGTCGCGACAGGGCCAGAACGACCAGCACCAGGCAGAGCACCACGCCCCACAGCACCACGTTGGAAATCATCAAGGCACTCATGGTGTCTCCTTATGTTTTTTGAAAACGATTATGCGAATCGATGAGCTGGTTGAAGGAAAAATAAAGGCCCAGCACTGCCAGAGTCGCGCCAAAGAAGGTCAGTCCGTCCACCCAACCCAGAACGCGGCTCACGTCTGCCTGGCCCAGGAAGAGCGATAAGGCCATAGTGACCAAAAAGCCGTTGCGAGCGACCAGCCACCACGAGAGTCCGGCTCCTTGGTCACTAAAGCCGCCGCAGCCGCAATCGATATCCCGACGTCCTCGCAGCAAATTGATGGCCACGCCTGCCGTTGCTGCGATCAACAAGGCAACACCCAGGGCCGCCCCCGCATTGCGGCCAGCCGGAAGCAGCAGCAACACGCCTGCTGTGATCTCGGCAACTGGAAAAATGAATGCGAAGGCCGGCACCGCTTTCGAGGGCAACAAGGCATACGCCGCTACAGCGCCTTCGAAGTGAGCAAGATTACGCAGCTTTTCCAGGGCGCCCAGCAGTAGGATCCCCGACACGCTGGCCGCCGCCACATACAACAATATGGGATCCATGCTTAATTGCCTCCAGTGCCAGGATGGGGCTCGACCTGCAATGCCGCTTCGCCCGCCCCTTCTATGGTTCGCAAGTATTTAGGCTGCACGGCGCTGATATCGTATACGTTGACATTGCCGCCATCCAGCGTCAACAGTCGCGGATTCGGCCCCTGGGCTACTGACATCGATAAACCATCACGGCCGGGCTCACGTGCCACCCGCTTCTTGGTTTCCAGGTCATAAACCCAAATCTCGGCAGCCGGATTCTTATGCGAGCCTTCCTTGCCATCCGGATGCATGAATACATACATGCGCTTGTTTGCACGGTCGATGTCTATGACGTTGTAGCCGCCCGGTACCCAGCCCTGCGCCTTGTCCTCTTCATTAAGGAGCGACCATACCGGCTCGAGGCTGACGTTGTCACCACTGATATCGGCAGCGTATACGTTGCCATAGAAGGACACGAAGTACGCCTTGTCTTTCGTTAATCCGGGAGCGATGAAAATAGGGTCGTCCTGGACCGAGAACATCGGTTTGCTGCGCGACTGACGTGCCACTTCGCCCTTTTCATCCAGATCGATCGTCAGCAGTGCGCCGTCGCCGCAGATGGTCATGAAGCTACGTGGCTTGTTCGGTAGCGGTACCACGCTCCAGCATCCTGCCGTTGCCGTAATTTCGCTGGCAAACTTCTCGTTCGCTATATCCACCACGGTGATGGAGGTCGCGGGCGTGGCGTTTTGAAGCACGATGAACTTGCCATCGGTGGTTTGACGGAAAATGCCGCGGTAATTAAGGGCCTGGGCCCGCTTGGGCGGAATAATGATCTCCGTCTTGAAGGTCAAGGCAGAGGCATCCCATATTTCGACCACATCAGTACGCTTTCCCCGCGTGACACGCTCATGATATGTCGTCATGGTGTAGATGTTTTTCCCGTCCTTGGATACCTGCATGTGTCCGTTGTAGCTGGTCGGTATCATGCCCAGGAACTTGCCGGTCGCACCGTCAAAAATACTTAAGCGGCTTTCAGTCAAGTGCTGGAAGACGGAATCCATGACATAAACCCGCTGCGATGCGTCCGCAGGCAGATGGTGGCCGCCGGTCAGTTGTTCTACCGGCAAGTGCTGGGCTCCGGCCGGGCTGACCAGCGCCATCAATGCACACGCGGCCAGGCCGGGTAGGGCTTTACGTAGAATATTCATCAGGTAATCTCCTGCAAAAGATGCTGGTTCAGAACGCATACGCGTAGCGCAGCTGCACGCCACGCATGCGAGGGCCGTTCTCGACCTTCAAGTCGTGAATGTATTGCAGCTGGATCTGGTTCGCATCGTTGATCTGATATGTGGCCTCGAAAGCCAACTGATGATTTTTTGCGCGACTTACCAGCGTTTCACCGTTGATGGTTTCCCGGCCGCCGGTTTCATAGCGATAACGCATGCCGACATAGGTATTGGCCGTAATGTTCGTAGAGGCCAGGGCCATCAGCCGTATGGCTGGCGCCTTCTTCAAGGTTTGTCCGTAATAATTGTCGTTGTTGCCGTAGAACTCGAACTCTGCCACACCCTCAAGAAAGGTGGATTCTCCGAAACCCTGAACGAAGGCGAAATCCTGAATAGTCGTCCACCGATTCTTGCCAGGCGACACATCCGCATGCGAGCCATGATACCGACCCGTCGGAACTGTAATGAAGGGCTCCCAGGCAAACCAGGTTCGGCTCTCTTCATTGTTGTAAAACCAAAACGCCGCCCCGGCCTGGATATCCCCGAAACCGGAAAGCCTGTCATCGGGCACGCCGGGGATCTTGGCAGTGGTCCGGTAGGCGGGCGCGATCAATTCGTACTGCACCGTCGTGTTGCCTATCTTGCGAAACGCCATCGGACGGAACACAAAGGCCTGTACGTCAATTTCCGGCCCGCCGTCCAGACGATCGCCGCGATCATAAAAGCCATGACTGTTCAACGCCGCAAAGTAGGTGGCGATCACGTTGGTGCCAGCCGGCGCCGGTATCCAGTCTCGCGCACTGGGGTCGCCGGCGACGGCCGTACCCGACAACGCCAGCCCCACTGCCGCGATCAACGCTGCGGTCCCCGTTTTTATCATCTGCTTCATTGTTGTCTTCTCCATTTTTTGTTTTGTGTTCTAGCGTCCAGCGCCGTCAGCGCGCAGACGGGTATGCGATACAAACCGATTTCTTTTCCAGGTACATATCAATGGCGGCCCGTCCGTGTTCGCGCCCGATGCCCGACTGCTTGTAGCCCCCAAACGGCATATGCGGGTCAAGCATGTTGTGTGTGTTGACCCATACCGTGCCTGCTTGAAGCCGGGGTATCAGTTGGTTGACCCGCGTCAGGTCGTTGCTCCAGATGCTTGCTCCCAAACCAAACTGCGTGTCATTGGCCAGCGCCACCGCCTGGTCATCCGAGTCGAAGGAAGCAGCTACCACGACCGGGCCGAAGATCTCCTCGCGCGCAATTCTTGCGTCAGGACTTACATCAGCAAACACCGTCGGCCGCACAAAATAGCCTTCCCCATCGCCACGAGTACCACCGGCTACGACACGGGCGCCCTCTGCCTTGCCGATATCGATGTAATCCATCACGCGCTGAAAATGTCGGGCGGACACCATGGGACCTATCTGTGTGGCGGGATCAAAACCCGACCCCAGCTTCATCGCCGATGCCAGTTCAGCTACACCTGCAACGACTTTGTCGTAGATACCTTTCTGGACAAACAGACGCGAGCCGGCAGTACACACTTGGCCCTGATTGAAGAAGATCGCGCCGGCTGCTCCTTGCACGGCCATCTCAATATCGCAGTCGTCCAGTATGATCACGGGTGACTTGCCGCCCAACTCCAGCGAGACGCGTTTCATGTCATCCATTGCCTGGCGCCCGATCAACTTTCCCACTTCGGTCGAACCAGTAAAGGCGATTTTGTCTACGTCCGGATGGGCGACCAGCGCTGCGCCGGTCACTTCGCCACGTCCGGTAATCACGTTGATCACCCCAGGCGGAAAACCTGCTTCCAGCGCCAGCTCAGCCAGTCGGATGGCCGTCAACGGTGTTTCTTCGGCGGGTTTCAGTACGACGGTGCAGCCCGTTGCTACTGCGGGGGCGATCTTCCAAATCGCCATCAGTAGCGGAAAGTTCCAAGGCACAATGGCCGCAACAACGCCCACCGGCTCGGGTCGCGTGTAAGCCTGGTAGTTAACGCCAGGCGGAAAAGGAATCGACACATTAAGTGTTTCGCCGGATATCTTGGTTGCCCAGCCAGCCATATAGCGCAGCCACTGCGCTCCCGCCCCGACTTCCAGCCCGTGCGAAAGAAACAGCAATTTTCCGTTGTTCAGGGTTTCAAGACGAGCCAGCTCGTCTCCGTGTTGCTCGACCAGATCGGCCAATTTGAGCAGCAGACGCTCGCGCGCTACCGGGGGAAGGTCGCGCCACGCAGCGTTATTGAATGCTCGCCGGGCGGCGGCAACGGCCTCATCCACCTGAGCGGGGCCCGCCTCAAGCTGGCGTGCAATAACGGAGCCGGTGGCTGGGTCGTACACCGGCAGGCCTTGCCCAACGCCTGTCGTGTAGGGCTTGCCGTCGATGATCATGTGTTCGCGTATTGCGGACAACTCCGGACGATCTTGCACAGACGAAACAGACATGCGTGTTGCTCCTTACAGTTCAATGAAGAACAGGATAGCAACGAGAGGGCAAGGGGAATTGTCGGTTTGTGCACCCCGACATGTGAGTTTGCGCATTGCGACGAATACGCAGTGCGCTATGCCGGGGTTAATACTTGGTTTTTCGAGATCAGACGGCGCCTAGCCTTTCAGCGTGGAAGGCAATATGGTCTTTCATGAAGGTCGAGATGAAATAGTAGCCATGGTCGTAGCCCTCGTGCTTGCGCAAGATGAGCGGTTGCTGGGCTTGCGCGCAGGCCGCCACGAACGCCTCCGGCCGTAGCTGCTCTTCCAGGAAGCCGTCGGCCAGGCCCTGGTCTACCAATATGCCCTTGGGAAACGGATTTTGCGATTGCTCCATTAACAGCGAGGCATCGTAGTTGGCCCAGGCTTGCCGGTCCTTGCCCAGGTAAGCCGAAAAGGCCTTCTCGCCCCATGGACAGCGCGACGGCGTTGCTATGGGCGCAAAGGCCGATACCGATTCGAACAGCTTGGGATGTCGCTGAGCCAGCACCAATGCACCATGCCCACCCATGGAGTGTCCGGTGATACCCACGCAGGATGCGTTACCCGGCAGTGCGCTGGTGACGATAGCAAAGAGCTCTTGCGTGATGTAGCTTTCCATCCGGTAATGCTTGCTCCAGGGCGACTGGGTGGCATCCAGGTAAAAGCCGGCACCGGTGCCGAAGTCCCAGTCGTCATCTTCGCCTGGGCAACCTGCGCCGCGCGGGCTGGTGTCCGGCGCAACCAGCATCAGGCCGTACTGCGCGGCAAAGCGCTGGGCGCCCGCCTTGATCATGAAGGTTTCTTCCGTGCAGGTCAGCCCCGCCAGGAAAAACAATACCGGCACCGGGCCGTCTTGTGCCTGTGGCGGCAAATACACCGAGAAACGCATCGGCAAGCCGATAACGCTGGACTCGTGTCGATAATAGCGCTGCTCGCCATCGAAGCAACGATGCTGGCTAAGCAGCTCTAGAACTTCCTGCGACATTGAATCCTCCTTAGTACACCACGACGGATCGTATCGACTCGCCGCGCTTCATCAGTTCAAAGCCTTCGTTGATCTGGTCCAGCTTCAGCGTATGGGTGATCAGATCATCAATATTGATCTTGCCTTCCATATACCAGTCGACAATCTTGGGAACGTCTGTGCGGCCCCGTGCACCTCCAAAGGCCGACCCCTTCCACTCGCGGCCCGTTACCAACTGGAATGGGCGGGTGGAGATCTCTGCCCCGGCTTCGGCCACGCCGATGATGATGGACTGACCCCAACCCCGATGGCAGCATTCCAGCGCCTGGCGCATGACCTCGGTATTGCCTATGCACTCGAACGAATAATCGGCCCCACCGTCCGTCAACTGGATGATGTGGTCGACGACGTTCTCGACCTCCTTGGGGTTGACGAAATGCGTCATGCCGAACTGGCGGGCCATGGCTTCGCGCTCGGGGTTCAGGTCTACGCCTATGATCTTGTCGGCACCCACCATCTTGGCGCCCTGAATAACGTTCAGGCCGATACCGCCCAGACCAAATACCACCACATTGGCTCCGGCCTCGACCTTGGCGGTGTACAGCACCGCACCCAATCCGGTCGTGACACCGCAACCGATGTAGCAGACCTTGTCGAACGGGGCATCGCTGCGGATCTTGGCCAGTGCGATTTCCGGCACCACAATGTGATTGGAAAATGTCGAGGTGCCCATGTAGTGGTGCACCGGCTTGCCGCCCACCGTAAATCGCGAGGTGCCATCAGGCATCAGCCCCTTGCCTTGGGTGGCGCGTATTGCCGTGCACAAGTTGGTCTTGCGTGAAAGACAGGACTTGCACTGGCGGCACTCGGGTGTGTATAGCGGTATGACGTGGTCGCCGGCCTTGAGCGAGCTTACCCCCGCGCCGACCTCCAGCACGATGCCGGCGCCCTCGTGGCCCAGGATGGATGGGAAGATGCCCTCGGGATCGGCACCCGACAATGTGTAGTAATCAGTATGGCAAATGCCGGTGGCCTTGATTTCGACCAGGACCTCGCCCGCCTTGGGGCCCGCCAACTCGACTTCTTCTATGGTTAACGGAGCGCCCGCCTTCCAGGCTATTGCTGCTTTCGTTTTCATATACATCTCCTGAATACGGGTTGTCACGCTGGCCGCCTTACGCGAGCCTACCGGAAGATGTTAGCCGATATCAGTATTCCGATGCCTTGCCGGTCAGCGCCACGCCCGCACGTAACATGAAGTACGAGAATGCGTCGGCCCAGGCACCGAAGCGGCTGCGCTTTTGCAGCGCCTCAGCGGTCACGGGCGCACAATTGGACTGCATCTCCATCTCGAGCGCCTCGCGCAGTTCGCGGGCAAAGTCGACGTCCTCGATGTAGACATTGGCTTCTCGCGCCAACAAAAGGCTGAAGGGGTCCAGATTGGACGAGCCTACCATTGCGCAATTATCGATGACGGCCACTTTTGCGTGCAGATAACTGGGCTGGTATTCGTGAATCTCGATACCGTCGTCCAGCAGCTTGCAATACATGTAGCGGCAGGCCCGGTATTGCATCGGATACTCGGATCTGCCCTGCAGCAGCAGGCGTACACGTACTCCCCGGCGTGAGGCGTCCTCAAGCGCCTTGCGCAGGCGGCGGCCGGGAAAAAAATAGGCATTGGCGATCAGGATCTCGGACTGGGCCTGGGCCATCGTTGCCAGGTACACGTTCTCTATGGTCTGCCGATACCGCAGGTTATCGCGCAGCAGCAGCGCAGCACGCCGGCCGGGTTCGAAAGCAGGCAAGTGCTGCGCATAGAACTTCCTGCGTCTTTCTGCCACGTGCTTGATTCGCTGGTAGAAAGCAGCCCAGTCATCACGCCGCCGCCAGGCCATGCGCAGCCACAGCGCGCGCTGCGCCTTGATAACATCCGCGACGATAGGGCCCTGTACCCTGACGGCAAAGTCGAACCTGGGCCGCGGTCCGGCTCCGTCGTCGGGCACGTCTTCGTAGTCATCCAGGATATTGATGCCGCCTATGAACGCCACCTCGTTGTCCACCAAGGTGATCTTGCGATGCATCCGTCGTAGCCGCCGTAGCGTGAATCGCACGGCCCTCAGGCCCTTGGGCTCCGGACGATAGACGCGAGATTGCGCGCCCATGGCCGCAAGTCGCTGAACGATGTCGGCGCCGTGTTCTTGGCTGCCAAAGCCATCCAGGACCACGCGCACCTTCACGCCCCGCTCACAGGCCTTTTGCAGATGCTCCAGCACCAGCAAGCCTGTCTTGTCCAGGTTGAAAATATAGGTTTCCAGATGAACCAGCCGTCTGGCCTCGTCGATGGACTTGCACAGCGCGGGGAAAAAGTCTTCGCCGTTACGCAGCAGATCGATGCGATTGCCTTCGTGCCAGTTAAGTTTTACCTGACTAAAAGCCATGAGTGCTGTGTCCGCCTTTTAGGGCAGCTCCAACTCGGCGAAAAGCGGTGCGTGATCTGATATCTGGCGCCAGGGCAAGCCATGCATCACTCGCGCCTTGCGCACGGCAAATCCACGCTGGTAGATGCGGTCCAGCCGCAGCCATGGGAAGGCGGCCGGAAATGTGCGCGGCGGCGGTGTCATGCGCGCACCGCCATTGATGCCCAGCTCGTGCACCGTTTGTGCAAGCGGAGAGGGCTGCGTGCGCAAGGTATCGCGCAGGCGCTTGACCGAATTGCGCAGTAAGCGCGGCGACGTGTCACCATGGGGTGCCACGGCAAACACTTCGTACAAGCCCAGCTGCTGCACAAACAAGGGCGCCAAGCGGTTGTTCCAGTCGTTGAAATCGCCAGCTATCAACATGGGTTCCCCTTCCGGCACCATGCGTTTGATGCGATCAACCAATGCGGCTACCTGGCGCGAGCGCCCCCCCGCAAACAAGCCCAGGTGCACCACCAGGCAATGCACAGGCACATCCTTGATGTTGACCACCGCATGCAACAGCCCACGCTGCTCCATCTTGTGATCGGATATGTCCTGGTTCTCGTGGCTGAGTATGGGGTAGCGCGACAACAGCGCGTTACCGTGATCGGTGTGGGCGCGCACCGCGTTGCATCCATATGCCGCGTTCATGCACAGCGCGGCGCCCAGGGATTCGTGCTGGGCATCCAGGCTGATGCGCTGCTGGTTGCGGCCCTGCACCTCTTGCAAAAAAAGCAGGTCGGGACGCATGCCGTACAAACCCAGGCGCAAGTCAGAAAACGATTCACGGCTGCCCGTTGCCGAACGGCCTTTGTGAATGTTGTAGCTGACAACCCGTATAACCGACACTGACGTCCCCTGTAAGACCTACTGCTTCACCTCGGCACTGCGCAAGCGGATATGCAGTTCGCGCAGTTGCTTTTCGTCGACGGCGGAAGGCGCCTGGGTAAGCAGGCACTGCGCACGCTGCGTCTTGGGGAAGGCGATAACGTCGCGGATGGATTCCGCGCCGGCCATCATCGTGACCAAGCGGTCCAGGCCAAAAGCCACGCCACCGTGCGGCGGCGCGCCGTATTGCAATGCATCGAGCAGGAAGCCGAACTTGTTGCGGGCCTCTTCGGCGCCAATGTTCAGCGCACGAAACACCTTGCTTTGTACGTCGGCACGATGGATACGCACCGAACCCCCGCCCATCTCCCAGCCATTAAGAACCATATCATAGGCCTTGGCCAGCGCCCGGCTGGGATCGGTCTCGAGATAGTCTTCGTGGCCGTCTTTCGGGCTGGTAAACGGATGATGGGCGGCAAAGTAGCGCCCTTCCTCTTCGTCGTACTCGAACATCGGGAAGTCCACGACCCATAGCGGCTGCCAGCCGTCCTCGAAGAGGCCGTGCTCTCGACCGAACTCGCTATGGCCGATCTTCACGCGCAAGGCGCCTATGGCGTCGTTCACCACTTTTATCTTGTCTGCGCCAAAGAAGATGAGATCGCCCGATTGCGCACCGCAGCGGGCAATCATGGCGCGCAGCGCTTCCGGGTGTATGTTCTTGACGATAGGCGACTGCAGGCCTTCCGGGATGGACGCCGCGTCGTTGACCTTGATATAGGCCAGACCCCTGGCGCCATAGATGCCGACGAACTTGGTGTAGGCGTCGATCTCGCTGCGCGGCATGCCCGCACCGCCAGGCACACGCAATGCGACCACGCGGCTGGCTGGATCATTGGCCGGCGCCGAGAAGACCTTGAAATCCACGTCTTGCATCAGGTCGGCCACATCGACGAACTCGAGCTTGACGCGCAGATCGGGTTTGTCCGAGCCAAAACGCCGCATGGCTTCCTCCCATGTCATCGTGGGGAAGCTGTCGGGAAGCTGCACCTGCTGCACGGTGGCAAACACGTGCCGGATCATGCCTTCGAAAATCTCGCGAATCTGTTCTTCATTCAGGAAGGAGGTTTCGCAATCGATCTGGGTGAACTCGGGCTGGCGGTCGGCCCGCAAGTCTTCGTCCCGGAAACACTTCGTGATCTGGTAATAGCGGTCAAAGCCAGACACCATGAGCATCTGCTTGAATAGCTGTGGCGACTGCGGCAGTGCAAAGAATTCGCCCGCATTCACCCGCGAAGGCACGAGATAATCGCGCGCACCTTCGGGCGTGCTTTTGGTCAGCATCGGCGTTTCAATATCGATGAAGCCCAGGTTGTCCAGATACTTGCGCACCTCGATCGAGACGCGATAACGCAGCATCAGATTGCGCTGCATCTGCGGACGTCGCAAATCCAGAACGCGATGCGTCAGGCGCGTCGTTTCCGACAGGTTGTCGTCATCCAGCTGAAACGGCGGGGTGACCGAAGCGTTCAGCACTTCGATCTCGCGGCAAAGTATTTCTATTTCGCCGGACGCCAGTTCCGGATTGCCGGTGCCTTCCGGACGCAGCCGGACCAGGCCAGTGATGCGCACGCAATACTCGTTACGGATATCTTCCGCAGTGGCAAAGGCATCGACATTGTCCGGATCGACCACGATCTGGGCCAGACCCGCGCGATCACGCAAATCGATAAAGATGACACCGCCGTGGTCGCGACGTCGGTGGACCCAACCAAACAGTGTCACTGTCTGATCAAGATAGTCTTTGTTGACCTCGCCGGTATAGCAGGTACGCATCAAGGATTACTCCGTATAAAAATACTTTTGTTCAAATTCATGGCCGACCATCTTCGGAGCGACCGGCATCTTCTGCCCCGTCGATCTCGTGGGCGGCGTCGACCGCCGACATGGCTTCATGGTCGGCTTCCAGGGCCTTGACCGAGGCGGGTGCCACGACGCCCATGGAGACGATATAACGCAGCGCGGCGTCCACGCTCATGTCCAGCAACTGCACGTCCTCACGGGGCATCATCAGGAAGAAGCCGGAGGTGGGATTCGGCGTCGTGGGCACATACACACTGACGTAATCCGCCCCCAGCTTCTCGGCCACCTCGCCCGTGGGGGCGCCGGTAAGAAACGCGATGGTCCACGCACCCTGACGCGGATACTGCACCAGCACCGCCTCGCGGAAGGCCAGGCCGTCGGGCGCCAGGACAGTATCGCTGACCTGCTTGACGGAATTATAGATGGAGCGCACCAGCGGGATACGGCCCAACAGCTGTTCCCAGCGCTCGACCAGGGCGCGCCCAAGAAAATTTGCACCCAGCACACCGGTCAGCATCACCACGGCCAGCACCAGCAATAACTGGAAGCCCGGGATGCGAAAACCGAATAGCGACTGCGAGCTCAAGAAAACCGGCACCACGCTCTCGAGGGTGCCGATAAGCAAGGCTATCACCCAGACCGTAATGATCAAGGGTATCCAGATCAACAGTCCGGTAATGAAGTATCGCTTGAAGAAACGCATCTAGTCGCGAATACCGCCGATCACGGGGCGCTACCGCCGGACGATCCACCACTTGGGGCTGCCGGCGCGGTCGGCGCACTGGGCGCGGGAGCACTGGTGACAGCCGGCGCAGCGGGCGTGGGGGCTGCGGCGCCTTCGGTGGACGCGGCCGGCTGGGCCGCCTTGCCGCCGCCGTCACGAAAGTCGGTCACGTACCAGCCCGAACCTTTAAGCTGGAAGCCCGCAGCCGTGACTTGCTTTACATAGGTATTTTTGCCGCACTCAGGGCAGTCGGTAAGCACCGGGTCGGACATTTTCTGCAGCACGTCCTGCGTATGTTGGCAGGCGCTGCACTGATAGACGTAAATAGGCACAAGAAAATTCCAAAAAGGGATGTCTGAGGAACCATCGCTGACGGCCGCCCGCCGTGCAGACACGGCGAAAGACGCGGCCAGGCGCCAAAAACGGCTAATTTTAGCCGTTTTCGCCTTTCTGCATCGAATCGATCCTTAAAAGGGCGGGGGCAGCAGGAACATGAAGGCTGCCACCAACGTAGGGATGGCGGCCGAGATCAGCAGCTTCAGCGGCGAGATCGCCCCATCGGGGAAAAATCTTTTCAGAATCGAGAAGCCGGCAGGGTTGGGCGCATTGGCGATCACCGTCAGGCCGCCGCCCGTGACAGCGCCGGCCACCAGCATATAGCGCCACAGCTCGTCCGTGCCATCGACCAGCGAACCCAGATAGGTCAGGGCTGCGTTGTCCGTGAAAGCTGTCAGGACCGTGGCTCCCCAGAACAGCACTGTTGGCGACAGCCCAGCCAATAGATCCTGCAACCACCACTTTTGCAGCCCGCCCAACACCACCAGACCGGCCAGGAAAAAGCCGACCATGAGTCCCTCGCGGATCAGCAGAGGATTTTGGTGGCGCTTGTAAGCCTGGGCATAGCCGATGAACAGCATCATGAAGCCCAGGAAAATGATCGGATGATGAGCGGAAAGCACAACGCCAATGAGAAACAGGGTATGGATGGCAATGACGCTATACGGTACTGGAGGCCGCGTCTCTTCGATTGCTGGCTCGCCCCCTAGGGTGCCGTCCAACAGGTACTTGCGGCACAGGAACGTGAGCACGCCCGCGTTGATGATGACGGCGGCGGCGGCACGCCACCCGAAATGCGTCGCCATATAGGCGGAGTCCCATTGAAAGGTATGGGCAACCATCAATACGGGTGGTGCAGCATAGGCGGTCAATACGCCACCTATGGAAATGTTGACGAACAACACGCCCAGTGTCATGTACTTGAAGCCTGCCTGACCCGGCCGATGGAAATACGCGTCGCGCAACAGCAGCGCCGCCAGGGTCATGGCCGCCGGTTCGGTAATGAAGGACCCGGCGAGCGGCACGAAGGACATGGTCACGAAGAACATGGCCAGCTCGATGCGCATGGGTAAGCTGCGCGCCAGGCCCCGCACAAAGATATTGACCAGTTCGATGATGGGGCGGCTGGCGGCCACCACCATGATGACGAACACAAATGCCGGCTCGGTAAAGTTTCGGGTATCAACGTACTGCACGGTGTCACCCACGCCGGATATCAGCGCCATACAGGCCAACAGCACGCAAGCCCAGACACCGAACACGGCCTCGACTTCCGACAGCAAGTGCCACATGCCTGCGTGCGGCCCGCCCCGATTCGCCAAGCGGGCGAACACCGGTACAGAGAACGTATGCACAATGGCGATTGCAAAAAGCGCGGTCGCTAAATATTCGAGAAAACTGGTCATGCCTAAACCTTAATTATGCCCATGTGGCCTTGATAACACTGAGAAACTGCCCAACGAATTGTCGCACGACTGGGTCCACACGCCTTTAGTGCTGGCCAAGTATGAACCGCGCGCCCTTCTCCGCAATCATGATGGTGGGCGAATTTGTGTTGCCCGATGTGATGGTCGGCATGACGGAGGCATCAATGACACGCAAGCCTTCAATGCCATGCACGCGCAGCTGCGGATCCACCACCGCCATGGGGTCCACGCCCATCTTGCAGGTGCCGACCGGATGGAAAATCGTTGTGCCGATATCGCCTGCTGCTTTTTCGAGATCCTCCTGTGTCGCCAGGGCGGCTCCCGGTTTGTACTCTTCAGGCCGATAAGGGCTTAACGCCGGCTGCCCCATGATCTTGCGGGTCAGCCGAATGCTGTCGGCCGCGACTTGGCGATCTTCGGCGGTTTGCAGATAGTTGCACAGAATATGCGGGGCGTCTGCAGTGCTGGGCGAGGTAACCCGTACGTATCCGCGGCTGGAGGGGCGCAAATTGCATACCGACGCCGTGATGGCTGGAAAGGTGTGCAGACCCTCGCCGAACTTTTCCAGCGACAAGGGCTGGACGTGATATTCCAAATTGGCGCGCGCTTGTTGCGGGCTGGATCGCGCAAACGCGCCCAGCTGGGAAGGGGCCATCGTGAGAGGGCCGCGCTTTTGCGCAGCATATTGCAAGCCCATCAGGGCCTTACCCCACAACGAGGCGGTCATGGTGTTGAGGGTCTTGGCGCCATGGACCTTGTAGATCATGCGCAGTTGCAGGTGGTCCTGCAGGTTCTCGCCCACGCCAGGCAGATCGTGCACTACCGGGATGCCCAGCGACTGCAGCAGCGCCCCTGGTCCTACACCTGACACCTGCAGCAACTGCGCAGAACCAATGGCGCCGCTGGCCAGAACCACCTCGGCCCGGGCGGAGGCGTGGCGCTTGCGGCCTTCGTGTACAAATTCGATGCCTGTGGCGCGCCGGCCTTCAAAGCTGATACGCTGGGCATGGGCGTCGGTCAGCACCGTAAGATTGGGCCGCGTCGCAATCGGGTGCAAAAATGCTTTGGCGGAGGTCCAGCGCACGCCGCGCCGCTGGTTCACTTCGAAATACGCGCAGCCCTCGTTATCGCCGCGATTGAAGTCGTCGATGGAGGGGATGTCGGCCTGGCTGGCGGCCTGACGGAAAGCGTCCAGTATCTTCCAGGACAAGCGTTGCGGCTCTACGCGCCAACTGCCCGCCGCGCCATGAAACTCGCTGGGGCCGGCATGATGCTCTTCGACATCCTTGAAGACGGGCAGCACGTCATTCCAGCCCCAGCCCGTATTGCCCTGGGCCGCCCAACTGTCGTAGTCGGCCGCCTGCCCGCGCATGTAGATCATGCCGTTGATCGCCGAGCTACCGCCCAGCACCCGGCCGCGCGGATAGCCGAGAATACGATTGTTGATGCCGGGATCGGCCTGGGTGCTATAGCACCAATCGGTGCGAGCATTGCCGATGCAATACAGATAGCCCACCGGTATGTGTATCCAGCGCCAATTGTCGCGTCCGCCGGCCTCCAGTAGCAGCACTCTATGCTGGGGGTTTGCCGACAGGCGGTTGGCCAGCAGGCAGCCTGCAGACCCGGCGCCCACGACGATGTAGTCAAACTCCAGGGGGCCTGGGTCTGGTGATGCTGTCACCATGTTTGTTGTCTCCGTCTTTTTGTTGTGCGGGCCGATCGAACGCCGGTCCTGCCATCATTCTATTACGAGTCGTGTCGCCAGCCCACACTTTGTAGGCGCACTGCCCTTGCCGGCGCGTCAAGCCGCTGCAACGGTACCGGCAAGCGCGGCAAGCAACAGCATGATGCCTACTGCCATGTTTGAACGGAACAGCATGAAGTTCCGATCGGGTCGCGCCAGGCTGAAAACCCGCATTTGCCAGCTGAAATGAATGCCTATGGCGGCAATCACCAGGAAATACGGCCAATTCATCTGTATGGCCCAACCGCCGTAAATCCACAAGGCGATGGTGGCAATATAGAAACCGCTGATCCAGGCTTTTCCCTTGTCGGCAAACCGGAGGGCGGTAGAACGCAAGCCCAGCTTCTGGTCGTCATGCACATCCACATACGCATAGATGGAGTCATAGCCCACCTGCCACAACACTGCCCCCATCCACATCGCAACCGCCCCCAGCGGCACGGCATCGCGAGTATCGGACCAGGCCATCAACATGCCCCAATTAAATCCGATGCCCAACACGACCTGCGGCCAGTAGGTAAAGCGCTTGCACAATGGATACACGATAACAATAGGAAGCAGCGCCAGCGCCAGCCAGCGGCTGTAGGGGTTCAGGGCCAGCAACAACAAGGCACACACAAGCAGTTGGGCCAACACAAACCACAAGGCATTCTTTAGGCTGAGCTGACCACTGGTCAAGGGCCGAAACCGCGTACGCTCGACTTGCTTGTCGATGTCGCGGTCAAAAATATCGTTGAAGCAGCAACCTATCCCGCGCATCAGCAGCGCGCCCAGGGAAAAAACAATAATGCGCAACACAGTGGGCCAGCCGTCCGCGGCCTGCACCAATGCCGCCAGACAGGGCAACAGGGTCAACCAGGTACCGACTGGCCGGTCCAAGCGGCACAGCCGGGCATAAGGGCCCCACGACGGCGGCAGCCACCGAGCCACCCAGTCGTCCGCCGGACGCATATCGGACAGATCGGGCGTGTCGGCTGCCCGCGAGCCCAGCTTGGGATCTTGGTCTGAACGCGAGTTGATCATTCCCGCCCGGCTCAGCTTTCTTTGATCAAGGCGCCCAAAATGGCGATGCCCTCGCGGATCCGGGCCTCGGGAACCGTTACGAAGCTAAGCCGCAGGGTATTGGTCTGGGGATGGGCGCCGGCAAAGAAGGGGGCTCCTGGCACAAACGCCACATTGCGCGCAATGGCCCGAGCCAGAAGCTCGGTCCCGTCAATATGGGATGGCAGGGTCACCCAGATGAACATGCCGCCTTCAGGACGCGTCCAACTGACCGTTGCCGGAAAGTGCTCGTCCATGGCGTCCAGCATATAGCCGCACTGGGCTTTGTAGATGTCGCGCACCTTGGGCAGGTGCTCGGTCAGGAAACCGGTCTTGACGGTTTCGTAGACGGCCATCTGCGTCAAGGTCGCGGTGTGCAAGTCGGTGGCCTGTTTGATCTGCACCAGCTTGGAGATAATTGGACGGGGCGCAACGATATAGCCCAGGCGCAAACCGGGAGCAAGCACCTTCGAGAAAGAGCCCAGCCGTATGACGGTCGCGCCCACAGCGCGCCCCAGCCCGAGCAAGCCCGGTTGCGCCGTACCTGCATAGCGCAGGTCGCCATAGGGATCGTCTTCGATGATGGGAACCTGAAGCGCCGCGCAGCGCTCGACCAAGGCCTGACGGCGCTCCAGGCTAAGCGTCAGCCCGGTGGGATTCTGGAAGTTGGGCAGCACGTAGATAAAGCGAGCGCCGGCGGCGACGTCGTTGGTGAGGCCCGCTGGTATCAGCCCGCCATCGTCCGTCGGCACCGCCTGGTAGCTGGGCTCGAACAACGAAAAGGACTGGATGGCACCCAGGTAGCTGGGGGCTTCGACCAGGACCTTGCTGCCAGGATCTATAAACAGCTTGCCCAGCATATCGAGGGCTTGCTGTGAGCCGGAAACGATCAGGACTTCGTCGGCGTCGACGCTGGCACCCACCCGCTTGAGGTCTTCGGCAACCCACGCGCGCAAGGGCGCATAGCCTTCCGTCGGACCATACTGCAGGGCCGAGCGCCCGCTGTTCGCCAATACCGTGTCGTAGGCCTGATTGATGACGTCCACCGGGAAGCCATCAGGAGCCGGCAAACCGCCGGCAAAAGATATGATCTCCGGTCGCTCGGTAACTTTCAGGATCTCTCGAATCGTTGAACTGGTCAGTTGCTGCGCGCGCTGCGAAAAAGTATAAGGGAGGGTGTACGAATCCATGATCCAGAAAAAGCCCCGGTAAAGAACAAAAAGAATAATTTGTTAGATTACCAGAAGGCAGCCCAAAGAAGCGCTCCTTTCAGCTATCGCGGCGCTTGTCGCGACGCACTATCCGGATCAGCGTCCAAAATAGCGCTGCCGAGCACATCAGCCCGCCTGCAAACATGCCCACCACTATCCATTGACCGGTCGTCATGCCGTGTTCTCCTGTCTTGAAAATAAACCCCGGCGCCACTTCAGGCAGCCTGGTGTTGCTCTTGCTCTGCCACGATCCTCGCCTTGATTTTCTGTCGGAACTTCAATGGTCCCGAGTCCAGCGGCAGATGCATGGTGGATGGGCTCTTGTCCATGCCCGCCTGCACAGCCTCCAGAATGACCCGATCTTCCTGGAACGCATGCCGCACGTCCTCGGCGAACTGCTGCGACACGCTTTCGTCGTCAGGGCTGAAATTACGCATCTGGAACCAGAAGTAGCGCGTTGTCGTCGCGTCCACTGGCGTGAGGAAGTTATACGAGTCCATCAGGAAGACGTCGGGATGATAGGGCTCGTGATCGCTGCCCGTACCGGCGGGAGTAAAAATGGCCTTGATCAGTGCGTGCGCCGGCACCCGCATTTCGTAATGTTGCTTGCGATCGCAGCGACCACTGAACTTGACGAACTTGGCATAAAACGGCGCCACCTCCACATCGCGCATCCATCTGGACACCGTCACGCCGTCTTCGGACACTTGCGTCTTGAGCGGTAAGCCCACCAGGTCGGGGCTGCCAAAGGAAGATTGATGCACCCACGAAACATGTGATGGATCCAGCAGGTTGTCGGTCAGGTACAGATAATTGCATTTGACTGTCATGCCGTCGCCACGATTAAGGCCCCATGCAGGATCGCCCCAGTGTTCCACCTGCATGATGGTGCCGGGATCGGCCTGTGCCGGCTCGCCCATCCAGATCCATACCAGGCCATAGCGCTCGACTGTGGGATAACTGCGCACCACCGCCCGTTGCGGCGCGTGCACCAGGCCGGGCGCCCGGACGCAATTTCCGCTACAGTCAAAGGTCAGGCCGTGATACCCGCACTCTACGGTATCGTCCAGCAGGCGGCCCATGGACAGCGGCAATTTCCGATGCGGACAGGCATCGTGCAAGGCAACGACCTTGCCGGCGAGGCTGCGGTACATGACCACATCCTCGCCCAGGATCCGGGTGGGGTGCAATTGGCGGCCGATTTCATGGTCGTTGGCCGCCACGTACCAGGCATTTTTTAAAAACATGGGTACTCCGATGACTTCGCTATAGCTAAATCATAGTTCACTCGCAGCGGGGTATCCCGAGCCTACGCATTGGCGTGCCGCAGGCCGGCTGATTTATAATTCACGCCCCACTTTTTATGGCGGCATCCCGCATGCTGGCGACTTCGGCTCTTGACGATACCTTGATCGACACACTGGCCCAGCGCGGCTGGGTAGTTTCTGACGAACTGATTTCGCCGGAGCTTCATCACGGGCTACTGTCCAGCTGCCGGCAACACTGGGACGCCGGCGACTTCAAGCCGGCGGCCGTTGGGAAGGGCAAAGCCCTGGCGCGGCACCCGCGCATACGAAACGACTCAATTTACTGGATAGAAGCAGAGCAGGCCCAGGGGCCTGTGCGCCAGTTCCTGGACTGGACCGAGACACTGCGTGAACAGCTGAATCGTGAACTATTCGCCGGGCTGAAAAGCACTGAGTTCCATTTTGCGCGCTACCCTCAAGGCGGCGTCTACAAGAAGCATCTGGACCAGCACAAGGGACAGGCTCACCGCAGCATTTCCCTGGTGCTTTATCTGAACCAGACCTGGACAGACGACGACGGCGGCCAGCTTTGCCTATATGCCACCGACGACAATACGCGGGAACTTGCCCGCGTATTGCCGCAAGCCGGCCGTCTGGTCCTCTTTCGCAGCGACCTGGTGCCACACGCTGTGCTGCCGTGCAGCCAGACGCGCTGGAGTCTATCGGGCTGGTTCCGTACCGACGCAACCTTGCTGCCTGTCGCGCCCTTATGACTTCGACTTGTGTTCCGGCTTGCCTTTGCGCTTGGTGGACGCCAGCTCGTCCAGTTCTTTCTGGCTCATCGATTCATACATCGACTTGGATGCGCCCTTAAGGTCGCTGACCTTGGTCTCGCCCCGTTTGGCGGACAAGGCGGCACCGGCGGCTTTCTGCTGTGCTTGAGATTTGGCTGGCATGGTGCACCTCCTGATAATGATTATCCAGAGACTCTGTGCATCCAATTATTGGGCGTGGCGGGCAGGCTGACAAGATGCCCGCAGCCCCCATATGTAACCAAGCTAAGCCACGGGCGACGCATCCGGGTCGTAGCCCAGCCGTCGTGAAAGCCGCGCGCAGACGTCCGTCATGATGACCTTGATCTGTTCGATGCCCGGGCGAGGCGTGCCGTCTATCCGCGCAATGTGCGGGATATTGATGGCGGCTACCACATGCCCCCCCGCGCCGCGCACAGGGAAGGCAATATTCGTAATGCCTTGTATTTGTATGCTGGGCATGGACGCATAGCCCTTCTTGCGCACTTCGGTCAGCAACGCAAACAATTGGCCAGGGTCCATGGGCAATTCGCCTTCCACCCGGATATGCCCGCTTAACATGCGCGTACGCTCGACTTCGTCCTGATAAGCCAGCAGCACATGACCGGACGAGGTATCCGTCAATCCCATCACCACGCCCAGCTTCAAGCCGAAAGTCCAGCGCTCGGGGCTTTCTACCTGCGCGATGATAACGACGCGACCGTTCTGAAAAATAGACAAATGACAAGATTGACGGCTGCGTTCCGCCAGCTCATGCAGCATGGGCAAGGCCGCAGCGGTCAGGGACTTTAGCGGCGGTTGACGATGCGCCAATCTGAATAACTGCAAGGTGAGGGTGTAGCGGTCGTTCTGGTCCACCTGGATATAGCCGCGACGCTCCAGCGTTACGACCATACGAAAGATTTCGTTGACGTTGCGGCCCAGCGTCTGGCTGAGCTGGTTTAGCGTATAGCCTTCGGCGGTGTCGCTCAATGCCTCCAGAATATCCAGCCCCTTCTCCAGCGCTGGTGCCGCATATCGCACACCTTTCGTGCTCGGCACTGGGTCGGCGGCGTCCGCGTGATCCCTATCCGTCGTCGTCATTCATCCCTCATTTTCGGTGTTGTCGAGCAGATCTTAGCGCAATCTCCCCATATAAGAAATTGATTTTTACATAAGAAACCCGCAGCCGGAGTGGCCGTCACTGGGCACAAGTCGACGCGCCAGAGGGAAATCCCCTATGGAAACTGCAGCCCATACCCTGGAACATGCCATATTCATGGCGAGATACTGGCTCGCAGTCAGAAAATACATTTCACAGATAAAACCTCAGGCGCCTTTCAAAGGGCCACACTATCGCGTATCGGAGCAGCAATGGAAGGACGTTTAGCAGGCAAAACCGCCGTCATCACGGCCGCAGGCCAAGGCATAGGCCGAGCAACAGCAGAAAGATTTCTTGCCGAGGGTGCCACGGTAATCGCCACCGACCTCAATGAGTCGGCGCTTGCCGGCCTGGCTGGCGCAACGACCCGCCGCCTGGACGTCACCCGGCAAAACGATGTCATCGCGCTGGCACAAGAGGTCGGCCCCGTCGACATTCTGTTCAACTGTGCCGGCTATGTGCACGACGGCACCGTGCTGGACTGCGATCTGGATGCCTGGAATTTCTCGTTCAACCTGAATGTGCATGCCATGTATTACACGATACGGGCTTTCCTGCCGGGCATGCTCGATAAGCAGGGCGGCTCCATCATCAACATGTCGTCGGCCGCGTCTAGCATCAAAGGCGTGCCCAACCGGTTCGTGTATTCCACGACCAAGGCCGCCGTGATCGGCTTGACCAAATCCGTAGCCGCCGACTTCGTGAACCGCGGTATACGCTGCAATGCCATTTGTCCGGGCACGATCGAGTCGCCCTCACTGCAAGAGCGCATTGGATTGCAGGCACAAAAATACGGTAAGACACAACAGGAAATACAGGCCGCTTTTGTGGCGCGCCAGCCGGTCGGCCGGCTGGGCAAACCTGAAGAAATCGCTGCGCTGGCCGCCTACCTGGCGTCCGACGAGGCAGCCTTCACCACAGGCACGACACAAATCATCGACGGTGGCTGGTCCATCTAGCCTCCAGAAATAAAGAAGGAAATCATGAAACTACTACGTTATGGCAAACCGGGAAGCGAGAAGCCCGGCTGCATCGATGCACAAGGGCAGGTTCGCGACCTTTCCGGCAAAGTATCGGATATCGACAGCCGCACATTGGCACCTGACCAACTGCGCGCACTGCAGGGCATCGATATCGAGACCTTGCCCATCGTGGCGCAACCCGGTCGTATCGCCACTCCTTATGCCGGCCTGGGCAAGTTCATCTGCGTAGGGCTCAACTACAGCGATCATGCCGCCGAAACCGGTGCACAAGTACCCGACGAGCCTATTCTGTTCAACAAGTGGTCGCAACCGACCGGCGCCAACGACCCCGTGGTCCTGCCGCGCAACTCGGTCAAGTCCGATTGGGAAGTCGAGCTTGGCGTGGTCATTGGCACCAAGGCGCGCTATGTGTCCGAAGCCGACGCGCTGGCTCATGTAGCCGGCTACTGCGTGGTCAACGACGTGTCCGAGCGCGAATACCAGATGGAACGCGGCGGCACCTGGGACAAAGGTAAAGGCTGCGACACCTTCGGCCCCATCGGCCCCTGGCTGGTCACTGCCGACGAAGTCGGCGACCCGCAGAATTTGTCCATGTGGCTGGACGTCAATGGCAAGCGCTTCCAGAACGGCAGCACCAAGACCATGATCTTCAGCGTGGCTCATTTGGTCCATTACATCAGCCAGTTCACCACCCTGTATCCCGGCGACCTGATATCCACCGGTACACCACCCGGCGTTGGCTTGGGCCAGAAGCCTCCAGTGTTTCTGAAGGATGGTGACGTCATGCGACTGGGCATACAAGGGCTGGGCGAGCAGGAACAGAAAGTTCACGCCTGGAACGCCAGCCTGCTGGACTGAACCCACTAATCCTCTGGAGAGCACATGCCCGTCGCGGACCACACCAGCAGCCGTCTTCTGAAAAAAATCGCCGACGGCTTGTTCCGCTTGCTGACGGTGGCTATTGCGTTCAGCATGCTATTGATGCTGCTGCTGGTGTTCGGCAATGTTGTCATGCGCTACGTATTCAATTCGGGCATCAACATTTCCGAAGAAGTGGCCCGCATGTGTTTTGTGTGGCTGATTTTCATTGGCGCCGTGCTGGCTTTTCGCGCCAAGCAGCACCTCGCCATCAGCATGCTTATTACGCGGTTCTCACCCCGATGGCAAAAAATCGTACACGTGCTGCGCCAGTTGATCATTCTGACCGTACTCGGCCTGCTGATTGAAGGCGGCTGGGCCCAAACCGTTATTGGCCTGAGCACGGTAACGCCGGTTTCGGGTGTTCCCATTGCCGTCTTCAGCGGCGCCGTCTGGTTCTGCGCAACGGCCATGGCAGTAATGACGCTGATCGATCTCTGGATTGCCTTACGCACCCCCGCGACCGCTGAAAACACAGCGACCTTCATGACCTCGCTCGACTACATCGAAGACATCTGATCCCACAGGACGCGCGACACCGTTATGACTATATTGATCTTCGTTGGCGTTCTGCTTGGCTTCATGGCTTTCGGCGTGCCAATTGCCTTTGCCCTGCTGCTCAGCGCCATCGCGCTGATGTTCCACCTGTCGTTCTTCGACACGCAGATACTCGCGCAGAACATGTTGACCGGGGCCGACAGCTTCGCCCTGATGGCCGTGCCCCTGTTCATGCTGGCGGGCGAAGTCATGAATGCAGGCGGAATGTCCCGGCGGATGGTGCACCTGGCCACCACCTTCGTCGGGCATATCCATGGCGGCCTGGGCTATGTTGCCATTATGGCCAGCATCTTGCTTGCCGCCTTGTCCGGCTCGGCCGTTGCCGATGCGGCGGCCCTGGCGGCGATGCTGGTTCCCATGTTGCGTAGTCGCGGCTATGACATCAATAAGGCCACGGGGTTGATCGCCGCGGGCGGCATTGTTGCCCCGATTATCCCGCCTTCCATTTCTTTCATTATTTTTGGTGTCGCGGCCAACGTTTCGATCACGAAATTATTCATCGCCGGCATCGTCCCCGGGTTGCTAATGGGTTTGGTGCTGGTCCTGACCTGGTTTCTTGTGTCCAGAAGCTCGACCACCATGCAGTCCTCGGTCAAAGAGCCCTGGCCCATACGAGCCAAGGCTATGCGTGATTCCGCTTGGGCACTGTTCCTGCCGGTCATAATCATCGGCGGCCTGCGCGGAGGCATCTTCACGCCGACTGAAGCAGCGGCGGTCGCGGCCGTGTATGCGTTGTTCGTCAGCATGGTGATCTACAAAGAGATCACTTTCAAGAGCTTGTTCCCTCTCTTGGTGAACGCGGCCATGACTACCGCCGTAGTGATGTTCCTGGTAGCGGCGGCGCTCGTAACGTCCTATATGATTACCTTGGCGGATCTGCCCCGCGCCCTGATCGAGATGCTGGGCCCCTTGATCGACTCGCCCACGATGCTGATGTTCATGATCGTTATCTTGCTGACCCTGATAGGTACGGCAATGGATCTGACACCAACCATTCTTATTCTGGCGCCGGTGCTGATGCCGGTAATCAAGAAGGCCGGTATCGATCCGACCTATTTCGGAGTGATCTTCATCATGGTGGGTTGCACGGGGCTGTTGACGCCGCCGGTAGGCACTGTGCTGAACGTAGTGTGTAGCGTGGCCAAAATCAGGATGGAAGACATCATCAAGGGTGTGTGGCCATATGTTCTGGCGTATACGGGTCTGATTTGCGCCTTGGTGATCTTTCCGGAGATCGTTTTGGCTCCGCTGCGCTGGTTTTATTAACGTAGAAAAGAGGGTGAGACAACATGTCACGATTACTGAACACATTTAGCTTAAAACGCATAGCCATCGGCTTTACGGCGGCCGCCGCCCTTAGCCTGGCTTCTCATAGCGTCATGGCGCAAGACGTCCAGAAGCGCGTTATTCGCTTCGGTTACGGCCTGGCCGAGGAAAGCCCCACGGGCAAGGCTACGCGCTACTTTGCCGATAAGGTCAAAGAGCTTAGCGATGGCAAGCTTGACGTACGCACCTACGGCAATGGCTCCCTGGGTTCCGATGAGCAGATGCAGAACGCACTGATCGGCGGATCGCAAGAGATGACCTTTGTATCGACCGCACCATTGGCCGGGCTGGTCAAGGAGTTTGGCGTTTTCGACCTGCCCTTCCTGTTCGATAACGAGAAAGTCGCCGACTATGTCCTGGACGGTCCCGAAGGACGCAAGCTGCTGGACATGCTGAACGACAAGGGCCTGGTCGCCTTGCTGTACTGGGAAAACGGCTTCCGTAACATCACGAACTCGAACCGCGAGATCAAAGCCGCTTCCGATCTGGAAGGCATCAAGCTGCGCGTGATGCAAAACCAGGTTGCATTAAGCGTGTTCAATGGCCTGGGCGCCAACGCGATCCCCATGCCGTTTACTGAGCTCTTCACCGCACTGGAAACCAAAACCGTCGACGGCCAAGAGAACCCGCTAAGCACCATCCAGACCAGCAAGTTCTACGAGGTCCAGCCCTACCTGACCATTTCCAACCACGTCTACACACCGTTCGTGTTGCTGGCGTCGAAAAAATGGTGGGACAAGCTGTCGGCCGACGAGAAGAAAATCATCGAAACCGCTGCCAAGGACTCCCAGCAATATCAGCGCAAGATCAGCCGCGAAGCCAACGTGGAAGCACTTGCCTACCTGAAAGACCAGGGCGTGAAAGTATCGCAGTTCTCGACCGCAGAGAAAGAAGCCATCCGCGACAAACTTGAACCGATCCTGGCCGACCTGAAAGTGAAGATCGGCGCGCCAACCGTCGACGCCATCCTGGCTGAAGCCAAGAAAGGCGAATCGCAGTAATTGCCGCAGGGGCGCGTTATGGCCCCGTCGCTAAAAAGGCCCATGTCTGGATGACATGGGCCTTTTTTTGTGTAGCTGTCGTCCCCAGCAGGCACAGCCCTTGCAGGGATACGTCCCCACAGCCGCAATGAGACACCGACATGAACAGCCTATCGACCAAAGTATCGTCCCTCGCCGAAGACGCCACCTCCACCGTTCGAGAAGTCAAAGAGCTGGACGAACGCCGCCCGGACTTCCCGGGCGAACACTTGTTTGTACTGGCTGCCGGCTCGTTGTTGCTGCTGGCCGGTGCCAAAAGCCGGTCCATGCTGGGACGCGGCATCATGATGGGACTGGGCACGGCACTTATTGGCAGGGCCGCCACCGGCCGCGGCGGCGTCGCCAGGGTAGCCTCTGCGCTGACCAAGCTTCGTTAAGCACCGACAACGCCGAGGGCGATTCCCGGGCAATTACGCCTGAGCGCCCGCGATATCGACGACTACGCGGCCGCGGTAGGCCCGCATAGCGGTAGCGCAGTGAGCGTTGCTTAGAAGGGGATATCGTCGTCCATATCAGCCAGATTGGCTGCCGGCGATGCCGCAGGCGCGGCAGGACGACCCTGCGCAGGGCGCTGCGCACGTTGTTGCTGCTGCCCGGCGGGAGCCTGGTTGTAGTCACCGCCACCACCACCGCCGCCCGAGTCGCCGTCGCGACCACCCAGCATCTGCATTTGGTCGGCCACGATATCGGTGCTGTAGCGATCAGCGCCGGTGTCTTTGTCTTGCCATTTGCGCGTCTTTAGACGGCCTTCCACATAGACGGCACGGCCTTTCTTGAGGTATTCGCCGGCGATTTCGGCCAGGCGGTTATAGAACACCACGCGGTGCCATTCGGTTTCTTCGCGTTTTTCGCCCGTGGTCTTGTCTTTCCATTGCGACGTGGTGGCGATGGAAATGTTGCAGATGGCGGCACCGTCGGGGCTGTAGCGCACTTCGGGATCTCGCCCGAGGTTGCCGATGAGAATGACTTTGTTTACTGAGGCCATGACAATACCCTTACCTTAATGTTTGCATTGACGTCATTATCGACGATAAGCAAGCCCGCTACCAGTCTTCCAGTAGAAGCACGCTGAAGCAAATTGATCCACCTACGCCAACGGCTTGGACCCACGCGCGATCAGGAACCACACGAAAGCCAGCGCCGACGAAACCAGAAATACCGCGGCGGGACGTTGGGCCGAAGCCAGCAAACCGCCGGTAACGCCCCCCATGAAAACGCCCAGCGATTGCGCAGTGTTGTAGAAACCCAGGGCTAGGCCCTTGTACTCGGCGGGCGCCACGCGCGACACCAGAGATGGCTGCAAGGCCTCCAGAATATTGAATGCAATGAAAAAGCCAATCAGCAGGATGACGGTGCCCAGAAAGCTGTGGCGTGCCAGCGGCATCAGGGCCAGCACCACCACCAGTCCGGCCACGGCGACTTCCAGCGCGATTTTATGGGCGCGTCGCGTTTCGGTATAAAAGACGGCCGGCACCATCAGGACGAAAGACAGCAAGATGACGGGAAGATACACCTCCCACAGATTGGACGACGAGTAACCGCCCAAGGTCGCCAGCAGGCCGGGCGCCACGATGAACAACGCCATCAGGATGAAGTGCAGGCAAAACACACCGAAATTCAGGCGCAGCAAGTCCACATGCCCCAGCACGTCGCGCGGACGCGCCTGCACGATGGGCAGTTTGGCTTGGGGCACCGTGGGTACGACAAAGCAGGCAATCAGCAGGCATACAAAGCCCAACAGGCTGATCGCCCAGAACAAACCGGACAAGCCAAACTCGCCGACCAACATGGGCGACAGCACCAGGGACGCAGCGAAAGAAATACCGATGGACCCGCCCACCATGGCCATGGCTCGCGTACGCACCTCGGGTCGCGTGGCGTCCGCCACCCAGGCGGTGATGGCGGCCGAAACCGCGCCCAACCCCTGGATGATCCGGCCTGCAATAATCCAGTTGATATCCGAGGCAAGCGCGCACATCACACCGCCCGCAATGAACAGCAGCATGCCAAATACGATCACAGGGCGACGCCCGTAGCGATCCGAGGCCATACCCAGCGGAATCTGCATGAACGCCTGGGTGAGGCCGTAGGCGCCCAGGGCAAAGCCGACGCGGGCCGCGTCATTCCCGCCCGGTATGCTCAGCGCAGCGACGGCGAAAATCGGGGTCAACAGGAACAGGCCCAGCATGCGCGAGGCGAAAAGCAAGGCCAGCGTCACGCTGGCGCGGCGTTCCGTTGGCGTCAGCTTGAGCCGGGTTCGGGTAGGGGCATTCATAGAAACTCGATAGTAAATGGGCCTGCTGCGCGGCGCAGCGCCTTGTCGGCACACAGGCAGCCCAGCGCATCGAAAGAGGCAGCGCGTTATAGTAACAAGTTAGCCTCTGAAAGGTCTGAACTCTAAGCTTATGGAAGCGATACGCATCCGCGGCGCCCGAACGCACAATCTGAAGAATATTTCTGTCGACCTGCCACGCCACAAGATGGTGGTGGTAACCGGTCTGTCGGGCTCGGGCAAATCGTCGCTGGCCTTCGACACCCTGTACGCTGAAGGCCAGCGCCGCTACGTTGAAAGCCTGTCGGCGTATGCCCGCCAGTTCTTGCAACTGATGGACAAACCCGATGTCGATCTGATCGAGGGTCTGTCTCCCGCTATTTCCATCGAGCAGAAGTCCGCCGGCCACAACCCGCGCTCTACAGTAGGCACCATCACAGAAATACACGACTACTTGCGGCTGCTGTACGCACGCGTCGGTACGCCTTATTGCCCAGAGCACGGCCTGCCTTTGCAGGCGCAAAGCGTAAGCCAGATGGTCGATAAAGTTCTCAGTTGGCCCGCCGACACCCGGCTGGCCATCCTGGCACCGCTGGCTCGCTCGCGCAAGGGCAGCTTTGAAGATGAGTGCGCCAGCTTGCAGGCCCAGGGCTTTGTGCGGCTGCGGGTCAATGGCGAAATGGTGGCCATCGACGAACTCAGCCCGCTGAAGAAAACCGGCAAACACGATTTCGATGTGGTGGTCGACCGCCTGCGCGTCAAACCGGAAAGCCAGCAGCGGCTGGCGGAAAGCTTCGAGACGGCCCTGACTCTGGCCGACGGCCGCGTCATCGCCCTTAATATGGACACCGACGAAGAGCACGCGTTTTCCAGCCGCTATGCCTGTCCGGTGTGCCACCACAGCCTGACCGAGCTCGAGCCGCGCTTATTCAGCTTCAACAACCCGGTGGGAGCCTGCCCGGTGTGCGACGGCCTGGGTTGCGTGGACGTTTTCGATCCCAAACGCGTGGTGGCCTTCCCCAGCCTTAGCCTGGCCAGCGGTGCGGTCAATGGCTGGGACAGGCGCAATGCCTTCACGCATACCTTGCTGACCAGCCTGGCCGCTCATTACGATTTCGACATCGAGACCCCTTTCGAGGACCTTGCGCCCGAAATCCGGCAGCGCGTGCTCTACGGGTCGGATACGGAAGAAATCTCGTTTCTGTATCTCAACGAAAAAGGGCGCACCACCGTCAAGAAGCATCCTTTCGAAGGCATTATTCCCAACCTGGAGCGTCGCTGGCGCGAAACCGACTCCAGTGCCGTGCGTGAAGAACTGGGCAAGTACCGCCAGAGCAAGACCTGTCCGGAATGCGACGGCTCCCGCTTGCGGGCCGAGGCTCGCCATGTGTTGATCGGCGACGAACCGGGCGAAAGCCAGCGCCGTGGCCGCGCAATCTACGAAGTGGAAGCGCTGTCCTTGTCGGCCTGCCTGGCCTGGTTCCAGGCCCTGGAACTTACCGGCGCCAAGAAAGACATCGCCGAGCGCATCGTGCGCGAAATCGAAGCGCGGCTGCAGTTCCTGAACAACGTGGGACTGAACTATCTGTCGCTGGATCGCAGCGCCGACACCATTTCCGGTGGCGAGGCACAGCGCATAAGGCTGGCCAGCCAGATCGGGTCCGGTCTTACCGGGGTGATGTATGTGCTGGACGAACCTTCCATCGGCCTGCACCAGCGCGATAACGACAGGCTTATTCTCACGCTGCAACATCTGCGCGACCTGGGCAACAGCGTGATTGTGGTCGAGCATGACGAAGACATGATACGGTCGGCCGATTTTGTGCTGGACATGGGCCCCGGAGCCGGCGAGCATGGCGGACGCATCGTCGCACAAGGCACGCCCGAGGCCTTGATGGCCAACCCCGATTCACTGACCGGGCAATACCTTAGCGGGGTGCGCTCCATCGCCATACCCGCGCGCCGACCCGTCAGCGACGAACTGCACTGGCTCAAACTGAACGGCTGCCGCGGCAATAACCTCAAATCGGTCGATCTGGCCATACCGGCAGGCCGGCTGGTGTGCATTACCGGCGTATCGGGGTCGGGCAAGTCCACACTGATCAACGACACCCTGGCTACCGCTGTTGCGCAGCAGTTGCATCGCGCCCAGACCGAACCCGCCCCCTACGATAGCCTGGAAGGTCTGAGCCATTTCGACAAGATCATCAATGTCGATCAAAGCCCTATCGGCCGTACGCCGCGCAGCAATCCGGCGACCTATACCGGCATGTTCACTCCCATACGCGAGCTTTTTGCCGGCGTGCCTGAATCCCGTACACGAGGCTATGACCCAGGTCGGTTCTCCTTCAACGTCAAGGGCGGCCGCTGCGAGGCCTGCCAGGGTGACGGCGTAGTCAAAGTGGAGATGCATTTTCTGCCGGATATGTACGTGCCTTGCGATGTCTGCGAAGGCAAGCGCTACAACCGCGAAACGCTGGATATCCGCTATCGCGGCCGCAACGTCAGCGAAGTCCTGGACCTGACGGTCGAGCAGGCGCTTGATTACTTCGACGCCGTGCCGACGGTGTCGCGCAAGTTGCATACCTTGATGGACGTGGGCCTGTCGTATCTACGGCTGGGCCAAAGCGCGACCACGCTATCGGGCGGCGAAGCCCAGCGGGTCAAGCTGTCCCTTGAGTTGTCCAAACGCAGCACTGGCCGCACGCTTTACATTCTGGACGAGCCCACGACCGGGCTGCACTTCCAAGACATCGCTTTACTGCTTGAGGTCTTGCGCAAGCTGGTGGAAGGTGGCAACACCGTGGTGGTCATCGAGCACAATCTGGATGTCATCAAGACTGCCGACTGGGTCATCGACATGGGACCGGAAGGCGGTAACGGTGGCGGTCGCATCGTGGCTCAGGGTACGCCTGAAGATATTGCCGCCGCCTCTGCAAGCCACACCGGTAGCTATCTGAAGCCGCTGTTGCAAGCGTAGGCGCGGTCGGCGCCCGGTCCGTTCAGTCCATGCGGAACAGATGACCGTGCTCGCGGATGGCATAGCGGTCGGTCATGCCCGCGATGTAGTCGGCAATGGCACGGGCCTGCGCCGTATCGTCGCTGCGCCGGTACTCATCAGCCAGCAAGCGCGGCTCTTGCAGAAAGGCGCGGAAAAGATCGCGAACGATCGCCCTGGCCTTGGTCGTCATGCGCATGACGCGATAATGGCGGTATAGATTCTCGAGCAAAAATGCCTTCAAGGCATCGGCCTGCGCGCGCATGGCATCAGAAAACGCAGCCAGCGGCGGTGCGGCGCGCACCTCGTCCACTGAAGCGGGGCCATGCCTGCGTATATTGGCCAGCGTCGTTTCGGTCAGGTCTATGACCAGGGTATTGATCATGGCGCGTATGATCTCGGCCACCAGCCGGCGCTTTTCCAGTTGCGGATATAAGCGCTCTACTTGCGCTCGGTGACTGGCGAATATTTCCAGTGTCTGCAGTTGCTCGACCGTGATCAGGCCGGAACGAAGGCCGTCATCGATATCGTGATTGTTATAGGCGATCTCGTCAGCAAGATTGGCAATCTGCGCCTCCAGCGAAGGCTGTGCCCGCTTCAGGAACCGTTCGCCCACATCGCCCAGCAGGCGCGCATGCTTGACCGAACAGTGCTTCAGTATGCCTTCACGAGTTTCAAAGCACAGGTTCAAGCCGTTAAAGGCGGCGTAACGCTCTTCGAGCTCGTCCACGACGCGCAGGCTTTGCAAGTTATGTTCGAAGCCGCCCGCCTGCGGTGTCAGCTCGCGCATGCAGGCGTTAAGCTCATCCTGGCCGGCGTGCCCGAAAGGAGTATGGCCTAGGTCGTGCGCCAAAGAGATCGCCTCGGTCAGGTCTTCGTGCAAGCCCAAATTGCGCGCCAGGCTGCGGGCAATTTGGGCGACCTCTATGCTGTGCGTCAAGCGCGTACGAAACAGGTCTCCCTCGTGATTGATGAACACCTGAGTCTTGTACTCGAGCAAACGAAACGCATTGCTATGAATGATGCGGTCGCGGTCGCGCTGAAACTGATTGCGTCCGGTGGGCGGCGATTCAGCGTGCTGGCGGCCGCGGGACCGCGTCGGATCACAAGCGTAGGGGGCCAGGACTGACATGATCGCGCTCAGGCCGTCGCCGACGCCGTGTCGGGCTCCAACACCTTGCTCAACGCCTCCTGCGGCACGACCCCGACGCAAGCCTGGCCTATCTCGGGCAGCAGCACAAAACGCAGTTGACCCCCCTCGGTCTTCTTGTCCACTTGCATCAGCTCTATCCAGCGCTCGGTGCCCAGCTCTGGCGGATTTACGGGGCAGCCTATTTCTTGCACCAGCGTGCGGATGCGCCGCACGCTTTGCAGCGACAGGCCTTGCGTCAGCGCCGAAAGCTGTGCCGCTTGCACCATGCCGCAACCGACAGCTTCGCCATGCAGCCACTCGCCATAGCCCAACCCTGATTCAATGGCGTGCCCAAAGGTGTGCCCGAAGTTAAGAATGGCGCGCAAGCCGCTCTCGCGTTCATCCTGCGAGACCACCTGCGCCTTCAGTTCGCAGGAGCGCTGGATGGCGTAGGTGATGGCCTGCGGCTCTAGCGTACGCAGCCCAGCCACGTTGGCGACGCACCAGTCGAAAAACTTTGCGTCGATGATCATCCCGTATTTGATGACCTCTGCCAGCCCTGCGGATATCTCGCGAGCCGGAAGCGTGGTGAGCACATCGGTATCGATTTCAACCGCTATGGGCTGATAGAACGCACCTATCATGTTCTTGCCCAGGGGATGGTTGATGGCGGTCTTGCCGCCCACTGACGAGTCCACCTGCGCCAGCAAGGTCGTGGGCACTTGCACAAAGCGAATGCCGCGCATGTAGCTGGCAGCCGCAAAGCCGCACATATCGCCGATGACGCCGCCGCCCAGTGCAACTAATACGGCCTTGCGGTCCAGCCGGTTCTGCAGCAGAGCGTCAAAAATAAGATTAAGGGTTTGCCAGTCTTTGAAGGCTTCGCCATCGGGCAGCTCGATGAAGAACACTTGCTTGCCGGTGGCAGCCAGCGCGTCCCGCACACGGTCGCCATACAGCGCAGCCACCTTGGGGTTGGTCACCACCGCGATCGCCGTGGCGTCGGCGGGTATGCTCTCGGCCAGACGATCCAGGCGTCCCGCGCCTACGTGTATCGGATAGGCGCCGCCCGGCGTACTGACTTGCACTGTGGTCATGACTGCACCTCGTGTTGTTGCAATAAGGGAACAAGCGTGCGCAACACCTGCGGAACCGGCATGGTTCCTGTTTCGAAGATGAAGCTGGCCACGCTTTCGTACAGCGGCTCACGCTCGGCCAGCAGGGCTTGAAGCCGAGCTTGCGGATCGGGCGTCTGCAACAGGGGTCGATTGCGGTCGCGCGCAACACGCCTATAGAGCTCTTGAGGGCTGGCGCGCAAGTACACGACTACACCCCTATCCTTTAAAAAACGCCGGTTTTCCGGGGCGAGTATCGCTCCGCCGCCGGTCGCCAGTACAATGCCGCTACGTTGCGAACATTCATCAAGAAGAGCGGTCTCACGTTTACGGAAACCATCTTCGCCTTCAATTTCAAAAATCAAGGCCACGCGCACGCCGCAACGCGCTTCCAGCTCATGATCCAGATCGACGAATTCGCGCCCCAGCAGCCGGGCAAGGCTGCGTCCTATGGTAGTCTTTCCGGCACCCATCATGCCCACCAGAAATACGGGCAGATCGTGCGGTAAGGTAGCGCCTTCCGGCTCTTGATGGCCATGGCGGCCCGCATCTTCGGCGGCGGGCTCCAAAGGTAAAGAGTCATTCATTTGTGTATTATCCCACTTGCAACCCGAACACTCGCCGCTACACTGCATTACATGGTTACAGAAACCTGATGCGTAAATCATAGTCTGACTGCGGTTAGACTTAAAATCGCCCCTAATGAGTTCTTCTACCGATTCCCCCAAAAACAATACCGGCTCGTCCCGTTCGTGGATAGCCCGTTTTTTTATCAAGTCGGCGATCTTTGTCGCCGGGCTGGGGCTATGCGGCGCTCTGCTGGGCTCTTTGGCCCTGGCGCTTGCGTGGCCCAACTTGCCCGACCTGAGCGCCATGATCGATTACCGGCCCCGCGTACCTCTGCGCATCTATACGGCCGACAAAGTACTCATAGGCGAATTTGGCGAAGAGCGCCGGAACATCCTGCGCTTCAACGAGATCCCCGACGTCATGAAGTCGGCCATTTTATCAGCCGAAGACGACCGTTTTTATCAGCACGGCGGCATTGATTGGGCGGGCGTGGCGCGGGCTGTCGTCGCCAACATCACCCACATGTCCAAGACGCAGGGCGCCAGCACTATTACCATGCAGGTGGCGCGCAACTTCTACCTCAGCTCCGAAAAAACCTATACCCGCAAATTTTACGAACTGCTGCTTACCTTCAAGATTGAAGCCACACTTACGAAGGATCAGATTCTGGATCTGTACATGAACCAGATCTTCCTGGGCCATCGGGCCTACGGGTTTGCCGCGGCATCGCGCACCTATTTCGGCAAGCAGCTAAGCGACATCACGCCGGCCGAAGCAGCCATGCTGGCCGGCATACCGAAGGCTCCGTCGCGTTTCAACCCCATCGCGAACTTTGATCGCGCCAAATCGCGCCAGGCCTACGTGTTGGGGCGCATGCATGGCCTTGGCTACCTGACCGACGCCGAGTACCAGCAGGCGATGGCCCAGGAGATCGTCCTGAAATCCGCACCGGGCACGCCAGCGGGTGGCTATGCCATCCATGGCGAGTATGTGGCAGAGCTGGCGCGGCAACTGCTTTATGGCGTGTACCAAGACAACATCTATTCGCGCGGCTTCAACGTGTACACCACCGTTCATTCGGAAGACCAGGAAGCGGCTTACCAAGCTATACGGGACGGCATCCTGGACTACACGCGGCGGGCCCGCTTTACCGGCCCCGAAGAAACCATAGACCTGCCTGCGGGCATCGAACAAGACCCTGCCAGGCTGGACGCCTTGCTTGACGGGCTCCAGGAAAAACACCCCGACAACGGCGACCTGCTGACCGGAATCGTACTGGAAGCCAGCCCCACCAAGGTAACCGTCGCCCGCACCGCCAAACAGATTATCGAAATCACCGACAAGGGTGCCTTGCGTGTCGTGGCCCGAGGCCTCGTCAAAGGCGCCAAGGACGACGTACGCATAGAACGCGGCTCTGTGGTCTACGTGCACCAGACTGCAGATCACTGGGAGCTCATCAATCTACCCAGCGTACAGGCCGCTTTGGTGTCCCTGCGGCCGCAGGATGGCGCCATCCGGGCTCTGGTGGGCGGTTTCCACTTCGAGGACGGCAACTTCAACCGCGTAACGCAGGCCTGGCGTCAACCGGGATCCGCCTTCAAGCCCTTCATTTATGCGTCCGCCCTCGAGCGCGGCCTGACACCCGCCACACAAGTATCGGACGAACCCTTTGTGCTGACGGCCGCGCAAACCGGTTCCAAGGCCTGGACGCCCAAGAACTACGGCCAGAAGTACGAGCCCATGCTCACCATGCGACAAGGCCTGTACAAGTCCAAGAACATGGTTTCGATCCGCATCATGCAAGCGGTGGGGCCCAAGTACGTCCAGGACTACATCACACGTTTTGGTTTCGACCGCGAGCGTCAGCCGCCCGTGCTGCCGCTGGCGCTTGGCGCTGGCAGCGTTACCCCGCTGCAACTGGCTGGCGGATTCGCCGTGTTTGCCAATGGCGGCTACCGCGTACCGCCCTACCTGATCGATCATGTCACAGACAGCAGCGGCAAAGTCATCATGCGCGCCCAGCCCGTGGTGGCCGGCGATGCCGCCGCTCGGGCCGTCGATCCGCGCACCGTTTATGTCATGAACGATATGTTGCGTGGCGTTGCCACATACGGCACGGGTGCACGCGTACATCGCGAACTGAAGCGCAACGATGTGGGCGGCAAAACCGGCACGACCAACGACTCGCACGACGCCTGGTTCGCCGGCTACACACCCAAGCTGGTGGGCATAGCCTGGATGGGCTACGACCAGCCGCGTTCACTTGGCTCGGGCGAAACGGGTGGCGGCGCGGCCCTGCCCATCTGGCTCGACTATATGCGGGTCGCCCTGAAAGACCAAGCGGAGTCACCTCCGCCCCCCATGCCGGATGGCCTGGCAGTCGTGAATGGCGAGTTTTACTTTGACGAGTTTCCTCCCGGGCAAGCAGTTGCTCGGGTCGGACTGCCGTCGCCCAACGATGTGCCGCTGGACGGAGGCGGAATCGACGGCATAGGCGATCTGCTTAACCAGCTGACAGGTGGCAGCAGTACCCCGCGCCAGGCGCAACCCTCTTTTATTGAATTTTGACGGAGTCCCCATCATGCCAGCGACCGTGTTAGTTGATGCCCTGCGCCGTGCACGCCGCTATGCCGGGGCGGTGGTGGTGCTGTCTACACTGGCAGCCTGTGGGTATAAGGGGCCGCTGTACATGCCTCCGCCCCCGGACCCCGATGAGTCGCTGACCACGCCCCCGCAATCCATACCCGCCCCTTCCCCAGCCACGCCGACATCTAGCCCTCAATGACTGTTGCACCACACTTTCAATTTCAAGACGGCGTTCTCCATGCCGAAGATGTAGCCCTGGAGCAGCTTGCTCAGGAACACGGCACGCCCCTGTACGTCTATTCCCGGCAGGCCCTGCGCGACGCCTGGGAGGCCTACCGCATCGCTTCCGAAGGGCGCGATGTGCTGATCTGCTATGGCATGAAAGCCAATTCCAATCTGGCAGTCCTCGACGAATTCAGAAAGCTGGGCTCGGGCTTCGATATCGTCTCAGGCGGTGAGCTGGCGCGGGTGCTCGCCATAGGCGGCGATCCCTCCCGCATCGTCTTCTCCGGCGTGGGCAAGCAAGTGTGGGAAATGCAGGCCGCCCTTAACGCGGGCGTCAAGTGCTTTAACGTCGAGTCCGAGGCCGAGCTGCTGCGCCTGGCCGAAGTGGCCGACCAGTGCGGCAAGGTCGCACCGGTGTCGCTACGCGTCAACCCGGATGTCGATGCCCACACCCATCCTTATATTTCGACGGGGCTGAAAGAAAACAAGTTTGGCATCGCCATAGAGAACGCGCTGACGGTGTACCAGCGGGCCATGTCGTTTCCCAGCCTGCGGGTCGTCGGTGTAGATTGCCATATCGGCTCGCAAATAACCGAAGTCAGTCCCTACCTGGATGCGCTGGACAAGCTCATCGCGCTGATCAAGCAGTTGGCCGCCCACGGCATTCAACTAAAGCATATGGATCTGGGCGGCGGCATAGGCATACGCTATACCGACGAAACGCCCCTGACGCCCAAACAGCTGCTGGACGAGGTCTTCCTGGCCTTGCAAGCCCACGAACTGACACATCTTCAAATTGTGCTCGAGCCGGGACGCTCGCTGGTGGGCAACGCTGGCGTATTGCTTACACGGGTGGAATATCTGAAACACACCGAGGCACGCAACTTTGCCATTGTGGACGCGGCCATGAATGACCTGATCCGTCCCACTCTGTACGACGCCTGGCACAGCGTCGAGCCTGTGACGCCTCGCTCCGGCGGGCAACCGGCCCCTTCCTACGATATTGTCGGCCCCATATGCGAAAGCGGCGATTGGCTGGCCAAGGATCGGCAGCTTGACCTTCAACACGGCGATCTGCTGGCGATTATGTCGGCAGGAGCTTATGCTTTCACCATGTCAAGCCAGTACAACAGCCGCCCACGCGCCGCGGAGGTTATGGTGGACGGCGCCAAGGCCACCGTTGTACGCCCCCGCGAAGCCTTGGACAGCCTTTTCGACACTGAGTCCGTGCTGACCGACTAGCCACCGCCTGGCGGGCGTTGAAGCGCCCGCCATAAAGATTCGCTCAAGATGACCGTAAACCCTATAGCGTAACGACCCGCAGCAATGTGCTTATGTAACAGCCTCACGGTGTTTACAGAGTAAAAAGGTTGGCCATAAGTAGACGATGATGTTCCTAAAAAGATACTCCCACAGCACCGGCAAGCGGCTCAACATGTTGGCCGGTCGCGCGATATATTTTTTTTCGCTGTACGGGGTCCCTGCTTGCATCATCATTGCGTCCATACTGGCGCTAGCCACCTTAACTAACCGATACCCCGCCACGGAAGGCGCAGACCTGCCTTACCGCCTGCTTGCCGAAGACGGCACGCCCTACGAGCCCGCGCAGGCGCTGCAAGCACTGCAGGCACAGCAGCCCGTCATCGAATCCCAACCCGGGTCGCCTTCCTGGATACTGGCGACGGTACCTCGCATACCGCAGTTCGATGAATCCAGTGTGGACCTGCCATCGCGCCACACCCAAACGCTAAGTTGCTGGGACGCCGACACCATGCGTACTTTGGGAACGGCCAACCGCAACAACACCACCGGGTCCCTGCGCATGTCCAAGCAGGGTTTTGCCATCATGCTGGGCAACACCACGCTACCGATAACCATTCTGTGCCGGGCGACCTTCGCCGACACAGGCAGTCTGTCGCTGGAACACTGGTCCATACCCGAGCTTCGGCAATCCACCAGCCGCTTTGATCGGGGTGTGGGTTTGCTCGAAGGCGGCCTGCTGACCATTGCGGTCTTCATCCTGGTCATCGCCATTACCAACCGCGAGTGGGTCTACCTGCTGCTGGCAGCCTGGCTGGTGGGCAATCTGCGCTTGGGCGCCTACGCCATGGGCTGGGACACCCAGTGGCTGGGCCACAGCATTCCCCTGGAGTGGATGGAATTTATACGGCAGGTGACCATCGCTGCCTACTATCTCCTGACCTATACCCTGCTGACCCAGCTGTTCGCCAACCGGCGCACTGTAGCAAGCCCCCAGCTATTGCGCCTGGCGCAATGGGGAGGCTTGGCGCTGCTGGCGGGCGCGCTTTTGCTTCCTGAATCGCTTTTCCAGCCCTTGAAATGGACAGTTTGCGGATATGGCATCGTCCTGACAGCGTATTTGCTTGGCCGTATGGTGTATCAAACACGATCCCGCTTGTGGATGTGGCATATTGTGTCGCTGAGCATGGCGCTGTGCGTGATGCTCTCGGGCATCCTGATAGTCATCTTCGGGCGCACCGAATTTATCGACACGTTCAACGGTGTCGTTGCCCTGTTGCTCTCGAGCGTCATGATCGCCTTGGCTGTCGCGGAACGCATGCGCGAAGACCGGCATGAACGTACCCGGGCGCAGACCGAACTGGTCAGCAACTACGCCGTGACACCCATCGGTATGTTCACCCTGGACTCGGATGAGGTCTTCCAACGCGCCAATCCCGTGCTTGAGCAAATGCTCAATTTTTCGCTGACCGACAAAGCAGTGGTTCGATGGAGTGACTTCTTCGAAACCCAGGATTGGCAGAAGCTGTCGGAGATGACGCTGGCCGGAAATGAAGTCGAAATCAAGCGCCTGGATGCCGCCAGTCATCCGGATATGCCGCAGCACTTCGTGGTCCGCGCTGCCATGACCATGGGACGCATCGAGGGCTCGCTTCAAGACATCACAGCGCGTACCAAAACCATCAATCGTCTGCGCTTCCTGGCCGATAACGACCCGCTTACCGACGTGCTGAACCGTCGTGGTATCGAGAAAGCACTGGCAAGCTCGCTGGAAGCGCTGGAAGGCGGCAAGCCCTGCGCACTGGCTTACCTGGACCTGGACCACTTCAAGCGCATCAATGGCTTGTTCGGCCATACAGCCGGCGACGAAGTGCTGGTTCAGGTGTGCCAGCGCATCAAGGCCTCCCTGACCGGCAAGGAGCAGGTGGGCCGCATTGGCGGCGACGAATTCATCGTCTTGTTTCCTGATTGCAAGGCTGCCGAGGCACGCACCATCGCGCAAAAGATCATCGATGACCTGAACACGGCGGATTTCCTCATCAGTTCACGGTCTTTCAGGGTCAAAGGCGCGATAGGCGTAGTGGAAGTGAGCCAGGACATGGATGCCCAGGAAGCCATCTCGGCCGCCAGTCATGCCTGTCGTGAAGCCCGAAAGCAACAGCGCGACGTCGTCGTTTATGAGCAGGACTCTCAAGAACTGCTGGACCATACGGAAGAACTACGGCTGTTCAATCAGTTGGAAGGTGGCGATTCGCCACGCGGCCTGTATCTCGAGCTTCAGCCCATCATGTCGATGGCCGCGCCGCTTGCCTCGCTTAATTTCGAGGTGCTGTTACGCGTCAAGGACTCGGCCGGCATGCTGATTCCAGCCGGCAAGATCGTTTCGGCTGCGGAAGAGAGTGGCACCATCACCATCATCGACAAGTGGGTGTTTTCGGCCACGCTGGAATGGCTGGAGAAGCACGAGAAGCGACTGAGCAAAACGCAATTTGTCAGCATCAACCTCAGCGGAGTCTCGCTCAACGACAATAAGTTTGTTGAAGCGTTTTTCGCCAATCTGGGTCGTTATAAGCACCTTACCAAGCGTCTGTGTGTCGAAATCACTGAAGGCGTGGCCCTGCAGAATCTGGACAGAACCCGCCAGTTCATGGGGCGTTTGCAAGCCATGGGCGTACGCATTGCCCTCGATGATTTCGGCGCGGGTTATACCTCTTTCTCATACTTGAAAGAACTGCGCGCCGACGTGATCAAAATAGACGGCACCCTGATCCGTGATATGCTGGCAAACAAGAGCAGCATTGCCATTGTCCGCACCATTATCGAACTGGCGCGTAATTTGGGCATGGAAAGCATCGCCGAATGGGTGGAAGACGCTCCGACTCTGGAAGCACTCAGACGCATGGGCGTCGATCACGTTCAAGGCTATGTGATTTCCAAGGCGCGTCCGCCCGTGGATATTCTGAACGCCAGGTCATTGGCCGACCTTGTGGTATCGGACAAAGTAAGGGAATTCATCCTCGACACCCATCCGGATCAGGACTAAGCCTCAGAAGGCTAGCCATGGGCCCGCCACCGCGCTGCCCTGGTCAATTGAAGGTGTTCTTCGTGTTGGCGAGCGTACGATCAATGTCGATGCGGTTGCGGGCCGGCGTGGGCTTGCGTCGCTTTTCCTGGTACATGCGCTCGTCGGCCAGATGCACGGTCTTTTTAAGCGAGCCGGCTTCCGACATCAGCGCCATGCCGATTGATATTTTGATGTCGACCTGGGCCAGGGCTTGCTTGAGTCGGCCCAGCAAGGCCGCAGCCATGTCAGGCGTGGCATGCTGCACGACCACGCCGAACTCGTCGCCGCCCAGGCGGCCTACGGCGTCGGTGGCGCGCAACACCGAGGATATGGTCTGGGCAGTACGGCGCAACAGGTCGTCGCCAGCCGCGTGGCCGCGAGTGTCATTGACCACCTTCAGGAAATCGAGATCGAGCACCACAATAGCGGCGTCATCGTCGGTGCGTTGGGATTGGGTTGCGATTTGGGACAAGCGGTCCACCCATCCCGCCCGGTTAAGCACACCAGTAAGCGGATCGATGAAGGCGTCGCGCTGCATGGCAACCACCATTTTTTCAGCGGCACGCAGCTCTTTGCGCAAAGCTACTGTAAAAGCCATTGCCGTCAGGCAAAGGAACAGTTTGGGTGCACCCAGAAGCAGCACGGCACCTGGTTCGTCGTGACTGAAACCCAATACGCGGCCCACATGGATGCCGTCGGGGTCCTTGAGGTTGGCCATGATGAGATAGCACGGCGAACCTGCGCGAGGCTTTTCGCCGAACATCGGCATCTCGTCGGGCATAACGCGCCGATAATAGAAGCGGTCTATACACGAGGCATCGCCCCAGCCGTTATCCAGCAGGTCAAAGGTGTGGTCGGCGGGCACTTCGGTGAAGACCCCTTGTGCCACGACGATGTTCCAGTTTGCTTGCTCTTGCCAGCTTATGAGCCAGCCGGAAGTCGGCAAGAACAACTGTAGTACCTTGAGCTGTGCGCCAAGGGCTTCGCTGGCCAAGATGTTCGCGCGGGCCTCGAAGCCCGGGCTTTCGTTGTTTACCGACATGTCTATAGGGTGGGCCGAGGGGGTACCTTGGTGACGCACTATTCAACGCATGACGGCCGCCGCAGTGCTTGACATTAAATTTACCGTTACCCTAACAGCAGTCTTCTTTTACATTTAGACCCAAGTAAGCACGCCATTGTATCAACCTCTGTCAACAAAGGGTATGGCTGAAACAATTATGGGCGCTCTCGCGCCCATGCTACTGCCCCGCCGGTTCCGGGATTTACAGCTCTCCGTACGAGTGCAGCCCCGACAAGAACATGTTCACGCCCAGGAAAGCGAAGCTGGTAACCAGCAAGCCGGCCAGCGCCCAGTAGGCTGCCATGGTGCCACGCAGGCCTTTCATCAAACGCATGTGCAGCCAGGCAGCGTAGTTCAGCCAGACGATCAGTGCCCAGGTCTCTTTGGGGTCCCACTGCCAATAGGTGCCCCAGGCATCCGCCGCCCATAGCGCACCAAGAATGGTCGCGACCGTAAAGAAGGCAAAGCCCACGGCTATCGCCCTATACATGATGTCGTCGAGGATCTCGAGCGAAGGCAAGGCTTGGGCGATGCGACCACGCAGCGCAAGTATGGAGCCCACAATCAGCGCACCGACGCCAAAATAAATCATCCATGTGGGAGAGAGTTCGCGCGAGCCGAACATCATGGGCTCGGCGCAAAGCACTGCACCCAGCAGGAAGAGTGGTATCAGTTTGGCGATAGAGCGGGTTTCGCCGTTTTCCTTGATGAGATAGGCAAACCCCACCATCGCCGCCAGAGAGAACGTACCGTAGCCTATGAAATTGGCCGGCACGTGCAGCTTCATCCACCAGCTTTTAAGTGCGGGTACCAGCGGCTGGATTTGAAAGGCATCCCGTGTAAACGTGTACCACAGCAAGAAGACAACGGCCGAGCTGATAACCAGCAGCACAAAACCGCCCAAGGCCCGGGTTGCGTAGCGCCGCTCGTAATACAGGTAGAACATAGCGGTAATGAGGGCAAACAGCACGAAGACTTCGTATAGATTGCTAACGGGAATATGCCCGATGTCCGGCCCCAGCAGATGGCCCTCGCGCCAACGCACCAGCAAGCCGGTAACACCCGCATAAACGGCGCTCCAGGTCAGTACCGTGCCCATCCATGCCGCCGTCTTGCTGAAGATGCCTATCCAGTAGCAGACCATGGCAAGCACAAACAAGGAGCACATCCACAGGATGGCGGACTGGGACGAAAACAAGTACTTCAGGAAGAAGACCGTTTCGGCCCGAGCCAGGTCACCCTGTGCGAGACCACCCCCGTCGCTATACAACCAAATGGCGAAGATGGCGGTGGCGCCGCTGGCGATCATCAGGGTGCGCAAGGGCCGCCACAGCCAGGCCAACCAGCTTAGGCCTACTACCGTGCCGCCCAGTATCATCTTCTCGTAGTAGTCCATGCTGTCGGCGTAGGCGGTCAGCACATAGGCAGCGCCTGCGGCGAGCAGCAAGAAAAAGACGAGGTCCGTCCAGTCGGGCTTGCCGCGTTGACCGCGCGCGTCGCCACTGGCCGTCATGGACTCCTGCCACATCGGCGTTGTGGACTGAATGATGGACTCGGACATAGCAAACCTCGTTACGTGGTAAGGCGGGTAAACGCCTCTTTGAAGCGATCGAACTCGTGGTTGAAGTCGAGCGTACGCCGCTGTGATGTCATGGCCGCCAGTAGCTCGCTTCCGCCATCGCGTGACTTGATCCAGATCCATACCCGCCGGTCGCGAATATAGAACATGGAAAATACGCCGATGACCAGGAACAGACAGCCCAGGTAAACCGTATTCTTTCCAGGGCTGCGCGCCACCTGAAAGACACTGGCCTGCACATGATCGAAACCCTTGATCGTCATGAACACCGGCGAAGGGTAGTCGGGCAGGTTGGCCAGCGCCAGCAAGGACAGCTGTATCCACTGGTCGGCCTGTTGCCCCGCCAAGCCAGTGTGTTCGACCGGCGCAAGCCCGGAACGTTCCCGCACGATATCGCGCAGCTCGGTTAACGTCAGTTGGATCATGGGAACCGCAAAGCCCAGTACTTTTTCACGATCTTGCTCGGGTACTTTTCCGATAATGCCGTCAAAGCCCGCCTTGTAGAAAGTGAGAAGCGCGCCCTCAGCCGCTTTCTCCAACAAAGGAGTCTGGAGCTCGCCACTGGCATTCTTCTGGGCGAACCGCGCGGCAGCCTGGCTGACCAGTACCGGATCTTCCAGTGCCGCGCGCAATGTCATGAACTCTACTACGGAATGATTGGCGTCGGCCGGAATCCTGATATAGCGGTAAGGTTGTGCCGCCGATTCGCGCACACCTGCCAGGAACACCGGACTGCCATCCAGAACGATAGGCAGCATGTAGTTGGTGTACTCGTGCGCCTGTCCGTCGCTGCCGACGATCCGATACTGCACACTGGGCCCTACGTTGACCAGGTTCTCGTTTTTGGCGCCCGTGGCGCTTCCGGTGACGGCCGCGACATGCTCTATCATGGCTTTGGGTTGGGGTTCGGTCCCGTCGGCCATGTTCTCTACGTTGATGACACGCAACTCGGTGAACTCGACCTGCACGGCCTCATGCTGACCGTTAAGCGGTTCGATGCGGGCATCCTTGCCCACACCGGTATTGATCTCGAAAGGCGTCGTGTTGGGCCCGGCCAAAGGATAGCCAACGACTTCCAGGGTACTGCCGCCATCGTCGAAGCTCGACTGATAAACCGTCACGCCCTTATAGCGCAGCGGCTCGTTCACTTCGATGGTCTGCGTGAACGACTCGCCCGTCTGGGGATCGGTGATCTCGACATCGCTCTTGAAGCTGCTGGGCATGCCCGTGGAGTAATAATCGATCAGGAAGCGATCAAGCTTGAGCGTGAACGGCAAGGGCTGCACGAGCACCCCTTCGCCCACGCTGATGATGCCGCTGCTGCTGCTCGCGCCTTCCGGCACCAGCATATTGGCGCGAAAACTGGGGTTGCGGGCCGATAACAGGCCCGACTCGGGCACTTCGGAGATCAGCATGTTTTCGGTAATGGGCTGCTTGTCGGCCAGCCACACTTGCAGGCGTACCGGCAGTTCGCTGTCCAGCAATCCGCCTATGCAAATAATGACGATGGCTGCATGGGCAAATATATAGCCCAGCCGATTGGCGCTGCCCTTCTTGGCCGCCAGCATCATGCCGTCGCCTTCGTGGCGCACCTTGTATTTATAGCCCTGCGAGCCCAGCCATTGCTGCATGCGCGCCAGGCTTTGTTCCGGGGTGGCATCGACAGTGGCTTCGACACGGTGATGAAATGACCGCAGGCTGCTGGCACGCACATATTCGCGAAACGACCGCGCATCGCGCATCATCTTGGGGGCGTTGCGTATCAGGCAAATACTGGTCGAAACCACCAGGAAAGCCATGATGATCAGGAACCACCAGCTATTGTAGATATGCCAGATGGAAAATTTGTCGAAGAGCTCGAACCAGAATGGCCCGAACTGATCGACGTAGTTCGAGGCAGGCTGATTTTGCTGCAGTACCGTTCCGATCAGGCTGGCCACGCAAATGAACATCAGCAAACTGACCGCGAACCGCATGGAGCCCAGTAGTTCGAAGATGTCCGCGCCGATACGGCGGGTGGTGGTAGAGTGATTCACGGAAGTAGACTTCACAAAAAAGGGGATGCCCAAGAGCGTCCCCTGCATTTTAGACCGGTTGCCGCCCGGGTGCCGTCCAGCCGTGCCTTAATTAGCGCAAGCCGGCAGCGTAATCAGCAACGGCGGCGATATCGGAGTCGGACATGCGATCGGCAATGTCGTGCATGATGGGACCGTTGCCGCGATCGCCGCTGCGGAACAATTTGAGCTGGTCGGCAATATAGCTGGGATGCTGACCTGCCAGACGAGGGAAGGTACTGGGCACGCCCGCACCGTTGGGTGCATGGCAACCTGCACAGGCCGGGACATTGCGCTCTGGCAGACCGCCGCGCCAGATGTGCTGGCCGCGGTCCATGGTGGCTTCGTTGGTTGCCGTTGCAGCGGTGTCAAAGTCAAGCTTCTGCAAGGCCAGGTAATACGCGATGTTTTGCTTGTCTTCCAGCGTAAGCGCTGTGGCAAACGGCGTCATGATCGAGTTGGCGCCACCTGCGGCACGCCGGGCAGGGGGAGTTTGATCGTCTTTGGCAGTGAAGTCGACCAATTGCTTCACGGTGTACTCGTGGGGCATGCCAGCAAGATTGGGATTCATTGGAATCGTGCTGTTGCCGGCTGCGCCATGACAACTGGCACAGGCCAGGATGCCGCGGGCGGCGTCGCCATTGGCGTATAGCTGCTCGCCTTTGGCGGCATCAGGCTTGGCGACGGCTACGTCGGCAGCGTACGCCATTGAAACTGCGGAAGACGCCAGCAGTACGCTGCTGACAACTGCGATTCTGGAAAGCATACGCTTCATGAAGACCTCGACGATCGGAACGCGATCAGGTGCCTTAAACACCACGATAATAAACGCCACTTTCGCCTAAAACCGGGCTCAAGGAAAATGACGCAACTGTTTCAAACCTGCGATTATACAATAGCGGTTGAATTAAACCTCTAGGTAACCCTGTGTCCATCCTGCATCGCGCCTCCTTTACCGTTTCCGCGGCCCGCCTCGATCAACTGCCGGAGCCCACAACGGCCGAGGTCTGCTTCGTCGGGCGCTCGAACTCTGGCAAGTCATCCGCCATCAATGTGCTCACCAATCAGCGTCGGCTGGCCTTTTCCAGCAAGACGCCCGGGCGCACACGGCTGATCAACCTGTTCGGCATCCCCGACCCCTTGAAGCCCGGTGCCCATCTGGGCTTTCTGGTCGATTTGCCCGGCTACGGCTACGCTTCGGTCGCCCGCGAATCGCGCGAAGAATGGGCCGATGTGCTGGGCGGCTACCTGCGCGACCGGGCCTCGCTGGCCGGCATCGTCTTGCTGATCGATATCCGGCGCGGCGTGACCGATCTGGACCGCCGCCTGGCCGACTGGATTGCGCCTACGGGCCGGCCCGTGCTGGCCCTGTTGACCAAAGCCGATAAGTTTCCTTATGGCCAACGCATACGTGCGGTGGCTGACGTCAGGAAGCAACTGGCGGACATCGGCGCCTTGAACGCCCTGCCTTTCTCGGCCACCCACCGCCTGGGCCTGGATGACGCCGCTGCCCAAATTGAAAACTGGATTTCTCCAAAGGTTGTTCCATGACTACGCATATTGTTTCCGCCGACTTTCCCGCCGCCCGACCCCGACGCAATCGCCGCGACGAGTTCTCGCGGCGCCTGGTGCGCGAAAACGTTCTGACCACCCAAGACTTGATCTATCCGGTCTTCGTACGCGACGGCCAAGGCGTACGCGAGCCCGTCCCTTCCATGCCCGGTGTCGTGCGCTACTCGCCCGACACCCTGCTGGCGGCTGCGGAAGAATGCGTGTCGCTGGGCATTCCCGTCATGGCGCTGTTCCCGGTGATCGAGCCATCGCTCAAGACCCCCGACGGCATCGAAGCCGCCAACCCCGACGGCCTGGTGCCACAAGTCGTCGCCTCTTTGAAACAGCGCTTTCCCGAGCTGGGCATATTGACTGATGTCGCACTGGACCCTTACACCAGCCACGGGCAGGACGGCGTCATCGACGAGAACGGCTATGTATTGAACGAGCCCACGGTCGACATCCTCACCCGCCAGGCACTGGTGCAGGCCCAGGCCGGCGTAGACATCGTCGCGCCCAGCGACATGATGGACGGCCGCATAGGCACCATCCGGCAAGCATTGGAAGCCCAGCAACACATCTATACGCGCATCATGGCCTATTCCGCCAAGTACGCCAGCGCCTTCTATGGCCCCTTCCGCGACGCCGTGGGCTCTGCCGCCAACCTGGGCAAGTCCGATAAATTCACCTATCAGATGGACCCGGCCAACCGCAACGAAGCCCTGCGCGAAGTAGCCGCCGACATCCGGGAGGGCGCCGACATGGTGATGGTAAAACCCGGCATGCCCTATCTGGACATCCTGCGCGACGTCAAGAACGCCTTCGGGATGCCGACATACGCTTATCAGGTCAGCGGCGAGTACGCGATGATCAAGGCAGCCTCAGCTAACGGATGGCTGGATCACGACAAGGTAATGATGGAGTCGCTGCTGGCCTTCAAACGTGCTGGGGGCGACGGCGTCCTGACCTATTTTGCTGTAGCAGCGGCTAAGTTGCTTAAAGAACGGGCGTAGGTGTTCTTGCGGCGGGCGATGCTTACCTAAGACGCTGCCGGGCTGGTGGGGCAGGGGTGGCTGCCAACGGTGCCGGTTCGGCGCCCTGCGCGCCGAACATCGCATCGCCTTGCTCGTCCGGCCCTGCGGCCTTCCTTCGCCTACGGCTCGCTCGGCCCCAAATGGCATCCACCCCTGCCCCACCAGCCCAACAGCTGCATCCTGTGTAAACGAACGGCCTGGCGCCGGCGGTAGTACGGGGCTTGTTCTTTATGTGGAAGGCGCCGAAGGGAACGTCGTGGCTACGTTTGTAAAGCCAGCGCTGGGCCGGCCGCTACCAGAATTGAGAGAAGGGATCAGCGCGCTCGCCCTCTGCGGCCCGCCTGCCGGGCCACTCCAGGCATCGAAGCTAGTATTGCGTTGCAAACACCCTCATGACAGATCAGCCCAAATGCCAAAATTTCGCCCGCAGGGGGCGAAATTTTGGCGGCGTGTAAGCCTCTTCTCCAACGAACGGTGGCGCTTAAACATGCCAAGCACGCTGACCGACCCAGCGACCGTAGCTTAGCCATTATGCAGTGAGGCAGGCGCTGTGGGCCGGGTTGCGGACTTTGGGGCCGAGCGAGCCGTAGGCGAAGGTAGCCCGAACGGGCGGACGAGCAAGGCGACGCGCTGTTCGGCGCGCAGGGCGCCGAACCGGCACCGTGTCCGGCAACCCGGCCCACAGCGCCTGCCTCACGTGTTTAACGATCAACGCCCGCTTAAAACCGCAGCAAGCACGTCGCTAAAATCGCCAGCATTCTGAAAGCCCACAACACGCGCCCCGTCAATCAGCCGACCTTCTGCATCAAAGAAAACAATCCCCGGCGGCCCAAACAACCTGAAGCGCTTCAGCAATTCCCGATCAGCCTCGGTATTGTTCGTCACGTCCGCCTGCACAAGCAGCATCTGCGACATCTGCCCGGCAACGGTTGGCTCGCTGAAAGTAAAGCGTTCCATCTCGATGCACGACACACACCAGTCAGCGTAGAAATCTAGCATCACGGGACGCGTCGTGCTGGCCAGCAACTGGTCCAGCTCTTGTACCGAACTGACTTGAGTAAAGCGGGCGCGCACTTCGGCTGGATCGCCGGCTATGGCAGCACCCGTGGCGTTCAGCCCCGCATTCGCTCCACTACCTTGTATCGCCGGCATCATCAAAGGCGCCAGGGGCCGCAGCAAGTCGCGGCTACCTGCCGCAACACCAACCACCAGTGCGGTGGCCCACACTGCCAGCAGCACGCCCAAAGCCTTGGCTAGATAACGAGATGTGCCGCCCGAAGCGCCTATGGCTTCGAAGGCACCCAGCATTGCAGCGCTCCATAACGCCAGGACGGCCCAGCCCAGCATGACGATCCATGTCGGCAATATGGAATTGACCATCCACCAGGCCGTGGCCAGCAGCAGGATGCCGAACAGGCGTTTGACGCCTTCCATCCATGGGCCTGCCTTGGGCAGCAGCAAGCCCGATGTAGCGCCCACAACCAGCAGCAGCAGGCCCTCGCCCCAGGCTAGCGCGAACAAGGCAGTACCGCCCAGGACGACGTCGCCGGTTTGGGAAATGAAAAGCAGCACACCGGCCAATGGAGCGGCTATGCATGGCCCAACGATCAAGGCCGAGACCATGCCCATGACAAACACGCCGCCATAGCGGCCGCCGGGTATACGCGCCATCCAGGCGTTCAAGGCAGACTGCATGCCGACTGGAGCCTGCACCGTGAAGACGTCGAACATCGCCAGCGCCAGGAGCGCCAGCAGCACTGCAAACAAGGCCAGCACCCATGGCGTCTGCAGCCAAATCGCCATGCTGGCGCCGATAAGGCCGGCGGCGATACCCAGGGCGGTGTAGACCAGAGACATCCCCAGCACGAAAGTGGCGGCCAAAGTGAACCCGCGCATACGCGAGGGCTTGCCGGCCCCGGCCTTATCGCCGGCGAGGACGGCAAGCAGGATGGGCACCATCGGCAGCACGCAGGGAGTGAACGACAGCAACAGACCCAGCAACAAGCAAAGCAGGATCACCTGCAGCCAGCCTGCGTCGGCCAGGTAATCGGCAAACCCGACATCGCTGAGCTTGAGCGCCTGCCCCAGCCCCGCATCCCCGGACTGGGCCGCAGACGCAGCCACCCTGGCAGCGTCCTGCGAACGTGGTTCCGGCACGCTGGCGACCACACCCTGGCCGGTGGCGGCATAGCCGTCGCCGGTAGGCGTCAACGTAATATGGCGTGTCATGGGCGGATAGCACAGGCCGGCATCCGCACAGCCCTGACCAGTAATGGCCAGGGTCAGGGGTTGGGCGTCGCCCCGTGCCAGACGCAGCCGCATGGTGACCGCGTGGTAATAGACCTCCATCTCTTTGTCGAAGGTCGGATCATAAGTGACAACACCCGCCGGAAAGACCAGCTCGCCCAGCACGGGGCTAGCCGTTTCGGGGGCGGCAGCCACCTCGAAACGCTCGCGGTACATATAGTATTTGGGGGCGATCTTGTAATGAATGCTTAGCTCGTCGGGTGCCGTCATCGCCGCCGACATCACAAATGCCAGGTCCGGGTCCAGGAACTCTTCGTCGGCAAAAGCGGTACCCACTTGTAGCGACAACGCGGCCAGCAATGCGGCGGTCAGAACCATCAAGGATCTAAGCAAGGCGAACACCGCCATGGCACGCGTTCTCTTGCCCGCCGGCCATCCATACTGCATTCAATTCCCTTTAATACGTTCTAGCGGACACCGTAGTGCGCGCCCTAAGCCTCACCAGGCGTCACTTGCATGCGCACCCACTCGATATAGCTTGCTGACCCGCCCACTGCCGGCAACACCAGCATCTCGGGCACCTCGTAGGGATGCAGTTGCGCAAGTTTTTCCATGACCGCTGGTGCCCGTGCGGCCGTCGTCTTGATGGTGATGGGGATTTCGTCGGCACCTTCCAGGCTGCCTTGCCACATATACATGGACAGTCCCGCAGGCCCCAGGTTCACACAAGCCGCGTAATGCTCTTCGACCAGTATATGAGCGATGCGCTTTGCCAGCATGAGATCCGGCGCATTGGATAGAATCAGCACCACATCGCAGGCGTCGGTAATGGGCGCTGCTTGCGATCGGCTGGCGGTGGAGTCGGTATCGGGAGTGGCGTCGCTCATGGGCTTCCATACAATGGCTGGGCGTACCTCATTTTACCGCTATAGAACCTTGCCCAAAAAAAACGGACCCGAAGGTCCGCTTTCAGGCTAAGCCCAGCTTGCTGCTTACTCGGCTTCGGCTTCGACTTCAACTTCAGGACGGTCAACCAGCTCCATGAATGCCATCGGAGCGTTGTCGCCTTGACGGAAACCCATTTTCAATACACGGGTATAACCGCCGTTGCGCTCTTTGTAGCGCGGGCCGATCTCGCCAAACAACTTCACAACCGCATCGCGGTCGCGCAGGCGGGCGAAAGCCAGGCGCTTGTTGGCCAGGGTAGGCTCTTTGCCCAGCGTGATCAGCGGCTCGACGACGCGGCGCAGCTCTTTTGCTTTGGGCAGGGTGGTTTTGATGGCTTCGTGCGTAAGCAACGAAACAGCCATGTTGCGGAACATGGCAAGACGGTGACTGCTGGTGCGATTTAATTTACGCAGGCCACTACGGTGACGCATGATAATTCCTTTGAATCTGATTAAACGGAAGACAATCTTCCGTTGGTTAACCGGCTCTTCTATCAGCTAGGCTGCGGGCCGGGTGGGTGCAACATAAAACAACTTGAATATTACGGACGTTCCAGACCCAGGGGCGGCCAGTTCTCGAGCTTCATGCCCAAGGTCAAACCGCGTGCGGCCAGAACTTCCTTGATTTCGTTGAGCGACTTGCGACCCAGGTTAGGCGTCTTGAGCAACTCGTTCTCGGTGCGCTGGATCAGGTCGCCGATGTAGTAGATGTTCTCGGCCTTCAGGCAGTTGGCCGAACGAACGGTAAGCTCCAGATCGTCCACAGGGCGCAACAGCACCGGGTCGATTTGCGGAGCACCGCGCGTTGGGGCGCTGTCGTATGCGTCGCCTGCGCCTTCAAGGGCGGCAAACACCGAAATCTGGTCCATCAGGATGCGGGCCGATTGGCGCACCGCTTCTTCAGGCGAAATGACACCGTTGGTTTCGATGTCCAGCACCAGCTTGTCCAGGTCGGTACGCTGTTCAACACGAGCGCTTTCTACGGCATAGCTGACACGACGCACGGGGCTGTAGGAGGCGTCCAGCAAAATGCGACCTATGGTATGGGTGCGATCGTCAGACAAGGCGCGCACGTTGCCTGGCACATAGCCGCGGCCTTGCTCTACCTTGATCTGCATTTCCAGCTTGCCCGCTTCAGTCAGCGTAGCAATAAGGTGATCGGGATTGATGATTTCCACGTCGTGCGGCAGTTCGATGTCGCTTGCCAGCACCACACCCTGGCCTTGCTTGCGCAGCACCAGTGTGACTTCTTCGCGATTGTGCAGCTTGAACACCACACCCTTCAGGTTCAGCAGCACGTCGACGACGTCTTCGCGCACGCCGGCTATCGTGGAGTACTCGTGAACGACGCCAGTCATTTGCACTTCAGTGGGCGCATAGCCGTTCATGGACGACAGCAGGATGCGACGCAGTGCGTTACCCAGCGTGTGACCATAGCCGCGCTCGAAAGGCTCCATCACGACTTTGGCGTGATTCTTGCCTACGGGTTCGACTTCGATAGAACGGGGCTTCAAAAAACCTTGTGACGACATGATTGTTCCTTTTCAATACCCTCGGCTCGTTACACCGATAAGGCTGACGAACTAGCCGGCGATCGGCCGGCGGATTTCATCGCAAAGCCCACTTTCCGGCCTGGACCGGACAGTGGGCTGTTGCGACCTAACGCAATACTGCAAACAGCATTAGCGCGAATACAATTCCACAACCATGGACTCGTTGACATCGCGAGCGACATCAGCGCGGTCAGGAACCTGCTTGAACGTGCCGGTAAGCTTGTTGGTGTCGACTTCGACCCACTGTGGCAAGCCCTGGCCGGTAGCCAGGTCAAGCGCTTCACGGATACGCAGTTGCGATTTCGCCTTTTCACGAATCGAAACGACGTCGCCAGCCTTGACCAGCATGGAAGCGATATCGGCCGTGTGGCCGTTCAGTTCGATCGAGCGGTGGTTGACCAACTGGCGTGCCTCGGCGCGCGTCGAGCCAAAGCCCATGCGATACACGACGTTGTCCAGACGCGATTCCAACAGTTGAATCAGGGTCTCGCCTGTGTTGCCACGGCGACGCTCGGCTTCAACAAAGTACTTGTGGAATTGCTTTTCCAATACGCCGTACATGCGCTTGAGCTTTTGCTTCTCGCGCAGCTGCAGGCCAAAGTCGGAGGTGCGTGCACCCGAGGTGCGACCGTGCTGACCAGGCTTGGACTCGAGTTTGCACTTCGAGTCGAGCGAGCGGCGTGCGCTCTTTAAAAACAAATCCGTACCCTCGCGACGCGAGAGCTTGCATTTAGGTCCAATATAACGTGCCAAGATGCTTCCCCTTAGATGCGACGACGCTTGGGCGGACGGCAGCCATTATGCGGCACCGGCGTGATGTCTGAAATGCTGGAAATTTTGATACCCAGTGCATTCAGTGCACGCACGGACGACTCGCGGCCAGGACCGGGGCCCTTGATGCGAACTTCCAATGTCTTGATACCGTATTCCAGCGCGATGCGCCCGGCCGACTCGGCTGCAACCTGAGCAGCGAACGGCGTCGACTTGCGCGAGCCCTTGAAACCCGCACCACCCGATGTCGCCCACGACAAGGCATTGCCCTGGCGATCGGTGATGGTGATGATGGTGTTATTGAAGGACGCATGAACGTGCGCAATGCCGTCCGATACGCTCTTCTTGACTTTTTTGCGTACGCGCGATGCGCCGCTGGTGGATGCTTTCGCCATCTTCTATCCTCGATTATTTCTTCAGAGAAGCAGCAGCGCGACGCGGCCCTTTACGGGTGCGGGCGTTGGTACGGGTGCGTTGACCACGTACAGGCAGGCCACGCTTGTGGCGCATGCCCCGGTAAGTTCCCAGATCGATCAGACGCTTGATCGACAGTTGTACTTCGCGACGCAAATCACCTTCTACCGTGAACACGCCAACGTGTTCGCGGATACGCTCGAGTTCGGCGTCAGTCAGATCTTTCACTTTCTTGGAAAGCTCGATACCGGATGCTTCGCAAATCTTGCGAGCCCGGGTACGACCAATACCAAAAATCGCGGTAAGTCCGATTTCGGCGTGTTGATGCGGCGGAATGTTGATGCCAGCAATACGGGCCATGACTGTTCCTTGTTAATTCCGTTACGCCTGGCGTTAGCCCTGGCGTTGCTTATGACGTGGGTCGGTGCAAATAACACGCACCACGCCGTGACGTTTAATGATCTTGCAGTGGCGGCAGATCCGCTTTACCGATGCCATTACCTTCATGGTTGACTCCTAGTTTCCTTTAACCGGCCGCTTATTTAGAGCGGAAGACAATTCTGGCCCTGGACAGGTCATAGGGCGTGAGCTCCACTGTGACCTTGTCACCCGGCAGAATCCGGATGTAATGCATACGCATCTTGCCCGAGATGTGGCCTAACACCACGTGGCCATTTTCCAGCTTGACGCGAAAAGTTGCGTTGGGGAGGTTTTCTACGACCTCTCCTTGCATTTGTATGACGTCGTCTTTTGCCATTCTCGTTACCGCATTGGCATTCCCGCACCCTTGAAGTTCGCCTTCTTGAGCAGCGAGTCGTACTGGTGTGACATCAGGTAAGCCTGCGCCTGTGCCATGAAGTCCATGGTCACCACCACGATAATTAACAGAGAAGTGCCACCAAAATAAAACGGTACATTCCAGCGTGCCTGCATCAGCTCGGGCAATAAGCACACCAGCGTGATGTAGATGGCGCCTGCCAGGGTAAGCCGCATCAGGATCTTGTCGACGTAACGCGACGTTTGCTCACCTGGCCGGATACCCGGAACGAACGCACCGCTCTTTTTCAGGTTATCTGCTGTTTCTCGACTGTTGAACACCAATGCCGTATAGAAAAAGCAAAAGAAGATGATAAGAGCCGCGTACAACGTAATGTACAGGGGCTGGCCCGGCGACAGCGCTGCCGCAAGATCACCCAACCAACGCATGTCGGGATTGCTGGAGAACCAGCTGGTAACCGTTGCGGGCAGCAAGATGATCGACGAAGCGAAAATGGGCGGAATCACACCGGACATGTTCAGCTTCAGCGGCAAATGCGAGCTTTGACCGCCATAGACCTTGTTGCCAACCTGGCGCTTCGCGTAATTGACGGTAATACGACGCTGTCCGCGTTCAACGAACACGACAAAGTACGTTACCGCAATGACCAGCAGGAAGATGAAGATCGCGGAAAGTATCGACATCGCGTCGGTACGAACCAGATCGAGCATCCCGGCCAGCGCACTGGGCAGACCCGCCACAATGCCTGCGAAAATCAGGATGGATATCCCATTGCCCAGCCCACGTTCGGTAATCTGTTCGCCCAGCCACATAATGAATATGGTGCCGGTAACCAGGGTTACCACTGTCGTGAACCGGAACAACATGCCCGGATCGATGGCCAGGCCTGGCTGCGATTCCAGCGCGACCGAAATGCCTACCGCCTGGATCAACGCAAGGAACACCGTGCCGTAGCGCGTGTACTGCGTGATCTTGCGGCGACCGGACTCGCCTTCTTTCTTGATCGCTTCAAGCGTGGGCACCACCACAGCCATCAACTGCATAATGATGGATGCGGAAATGTAGGGCATGATACCCAGTGCGAACACCGAGAACCGCTCCAGGGCGCCGCCCGAAAACATGTTGAACAGACCCAGGATACCGCTTTGGTTCTGTTGGAACATTTCGGCCAAGGCGTCCGGATTGATGCCGGGCACAGGAATGTGGGTTCCTAACCGATAGACCACCAGGGCGAGAACCAGGAACACAATACGGCGTTTCAAGTCGCCGTACTTGGATCCCGATTTACTCTGTGCCTGCGCTTTAGCCACCGTTGCCCCTTAAGCCAGCGAGCCGCCAGCGGCTTCGATTGCAGCCTTTGCGCCAGCAGTCGCAGCGATCCCTTTCAGGATGACCTTGCGCGAGAGCTCGCCAGACTTGATGACCTTGGCGTAACGGACGGCCTGGCCCACGATGCCCGCTTGCTTGAGCACCTGGACGTCGATTTCGTCGACGGGCAGACGCTGAAGGTCGGACAAACGGATTTCAGCCGACAAATGCTGGTTCATGGCGGTAAAGCCACGCTTGGGCAGGCGACGCTGCAAAGGCATTTGACCGCCTTCAAAGCCAACCTTGTGGAAGCCGCCGGTACGCGACTTCTGACCCTTGTGACCACGGCCGGCTGTTTTGCCAAAGCCTGAGCCTATGCCGCGCCCGACACGGCGGCGGGCGCGTTTGCTGCCCTCGGCCGGTTGTAGCGTATTGAGTTGAGTTTCTGACATCCCGATTCCTTTCAGGCTTCCGAGACGGTGACGAGGTAATCCACTTTACGGATCATCCCACGCACCTCGGGTGTATCGACCAACACGCGGCTGCTGTTGATTCGGCGCAAGCCCAGACCGCGAACGGTCGCGCGGTGGGATTCCTTGGTGCCGATAACGGAGCGCACGAGAGTAACTTTAATTTCTTTCTGTGCCATGACTTACCCCAGAATATCTTCTACCGACTTGCCGCGCTTGGCAGCGATTTCGGCAGGAGTCGAGCAGGCACGCAAGCCGTTCAGCGTTGCGCGGACCAGATTGTAGGGATTGCTTGAGCCCAGGCTTTTGGCAACCACGTTACGTACGCCCATTACTTCGAAAATAGCGCGCATCGGGCCGCCGGCGATAACGCCAGTACCTTCAGCTGCAGGCGAAATAAGGACGCTGGAGGCGCCATGCTTGCCAACAACAGTGTGGTGCAGGGTGCCGTTTTTAAGGGCGACCTTCACCAGACCACGGCGAGCCTGTTCCATTGCTTTCTGTACAGCGACCGGCACTTCGCGGGCCTTGCCCTTGCCCATGCCGATACGGCCATCGCCATCGCCAACCACGGTCAGCGCTGCAAAGCTCATGGTGCGACCACCCTTGACCACTTTGCTGACGCGATTGACCGCTATCATTTTTTCACGCAGGCCGTCGTCGCTTTCTTTCTCGGCGGCTTGCCTGCCTTGTGCTTTAGCCATTTGACAATTCCTTGCTTAGAACTTCAAGCCGGCTTCACGCGCGGCGTCGGCCAGCGCTTTCACGCGGCCATGATAACGGAAGCCCGAACGATCAAATGCAACCAGCTCGATACCGGCAGCCTTTGCTTTTTCGGCTACGCGCTTGCCTACCAGGCCTGCGGCAGCAGCATTGCCGCCGTTGGCGTTCTGGCTGGCCAGCTCTTTGCGCACTTCTGGCTCGAGCGTGGAAGCGCTGACGAGCACACGATCGCCTTCCGGCGAAATGATGTTCGCGTATATATGCAGATTCGAGCGGTATACCGAGAGGCGATGTACACGCAGCTCGGAGATTTTCCGACGAGTCGAAACTGCACGACGCAAACGGGAGATTTTCTTGTCCATAATTCGTCCTTGCCTGCGCGCTTATTTTTTCTTGGTTTCTTTCATGATGACGCGTTCACCGGCGTAACGCACGCCCTTGCCCTTGTAGGGTTCGGGTTCGCGATAGGCGCGGATTTCAGCAGCCACTTGACCAACAACCTGCTTGTTGGAACCCTTGATGACGATCTCGGTCTGAGTGGGGCACTCGACCTTGATGCCCGCTGGCATGCTGTGAACGATGTCATGCGAGAAACCAAGCTGCAACTTCAGGGCGTCGCCCTGGACTTGCGCACGGAAACCTACGCCCACCAGATTAAGCCGACGCTCGAAGCCCGTGCTGACGCCGGTAACCATATTGGCAACCAGGGCGCGCATCGTGCCCGACATGGCCTTGGCCTGGCGGGAATCGTTGGCAACGTCAAACGTTAGTTGGCCGTCTTCCTGGCGAACCAGCACATCAGTGGAGAGGTCTTGGGTCAGCGTGCCCAGAGGTCCTTTGACGGAAATCTGACTTGCGCTGATGGCCGCCTCTACGCCTTTGGGGACGGGAACGGGGTACTTAGCAATACGTGACATATGATTCTCCTTATGCCACGTAGCAGAGTACTTCGCCGCCCACGCCGTTGGCGCGTGCCTTGCGATCGGTCATGACACCACGTGGCGTCGACACGATGGCCACACCCAGGCCATTCATGACCTGAGGAATGGCTTTGCTGCCCTTGTAGATACGCAGCCCTGGGCGCGAGACGCGGTCGATGCGCTCGATGACCGGACGGCCGGCGTAGTACTTCAGGGTGATCTCGAGGACAGGTTTAACCTTGTCACCGGTGATCTGGAAACTGTCGATATAGCCTTCGTCTTTCAGCACGGCAGCAATGGCTGCCTTAAGCTTCGAGGAGGGCATGCTTACCGAAGTCTTGTTGACTTGTTGCGCATTGCGCACCCGGGTCAACATGTCGGCGATGGGATCGCTCATGCTCATGTGTAATTCTCCTACCAGCTGGCTTTGATCATGCCCGGCACCTCGCCACGCAGCGCCATTTCGCGCAGCTTGTGACGAGTGAGACCGAACTGGCTGTATACGCCACGCGAACGACCGGTGACTACGCAACGATTGCGTTGGCGGGTCGGGTTGGCATTACGCGGCAGTTGCTGCAACTGCAAGCGAGCCTGATAGCGTTCTTCGTCAGTCTTGGACTGATCGTCGATGATCGCCTTCAGTGCTGCACGCTTGGGTGCATATTTGTCTGCCAGCTTGGCGCGTTTGATATCGCGATTGATGAGTGAAAGTTTTGCCACGTCATCGCCCCTTAGTTGCGAAACGGGAAGCTGAACGCTGTAAGCAGCGCCTTGGCTTCGTCGTCGGTCTTGGCTGTCGTGATGATGCTGATGTTCATCCCACGTACGGCGTCGATTTTGTCGTATTCGATTTCAGGGAAAATAAGCTGCTCTTTAACCCCGATGTTGTAGTTGCCACGTCCGTCGAATGCACGACCTGAAATACCACGGAAGTCGCGAACGCGCGGCAATGCCACGGCGACCAGGCGGTCCAAAAATTCGTACATGCGGCGACCGCGCAAAGTCACCATGCAACCAATTGGGTAGTCTTCACGGATCTTGAAGCCCGCGATGGCCTTCTTGGTTTTCGTGACAACCGGCTTCTGGCCTGAGATCTTGGTGAGATCGGAGACAGCGTGCTCGATGACTTTCTTGTCGGCAACCGCTTCAGACACACCCATATTCAGGGTGATCTTGGTGATGCGCGGCACTTGCATGATGCTTTTGTAGCCGAATTTTTCTTGCAGGTCGGCCATGACCTTACTGCGGTAAAACTCTTGTAAACGAGCCATGTTCTTCGCCCCTTAAGCCTTGGCGCCAACGACTGCGCCGCTGGAACGGAATACACGGACCTTGCTGCCGTCAATGACCTGGATACCGACGCGATCAGCCTTGCCGGATTCTGGATTGAACAGCGCCACATTGGAAATGTGGATGGGCATGGTCTTGTCGATAATGCCGCCTTGCGTACCGGCCATCGGATTGGCTTTCACGTGCTTCTTGACGACATTGATGCCTTCAACGAGTACGTGGTCGGCGTCAACGCGCTTCAGTACGGTGCCACGGCGCTTTTTGTCGCGGCCTGTGAGAATGACGACTTCGTCGCCTTTACGGATTTTTTCCATGCTTCGCTCCTTACAGCACTTCTGGAGCCAGGGATACGATCTTCATGAACTTCTCTGTACGCAGTTCGCGCGTTACAGGTCCGAAGATACGGGTACCGATGGGTTCCAGTTTGGCATTGAGCAATACGGCGGCGTTGCCGCCGAACTTGATCAGCGAACCGTCTTTGCGACGTACACCCTTAGCGGTACGAACCACTACAGCGTTGTAAATTTCGCCTTTTTTGACGCGCCCGCGTGGGGCCGCTTCTTTGACACTGACTTTGATGATGTCACCGATAGCGGCATAACGGCGCTTCGAGCCGCCCAACACCTTGATGCACATAATAGAACGTGCGCCAGTGTTGTCGGCCACGTCTAGCGTGGTCTGCATTTGGATCATGATTTTTCCTGTTCCAACTTAGTTGCATTGCGCGGCCCTTCAATTGGCCCCGCCACACAACCAGTTTTGGTCCCGTCAGATTTAAGTAGGCTTGCACGCCCACCCAAAGCCTGGGTTGAAATCTTGCTAAAAATTAGCGCTGTTGCTTTCGTAATAAAGCAAGCCATGTACTATAAGCGATCCACAAACCAAAAGCAAGTGGTAAGTATCGTGTATTTGCTTTGCAACCACAGCGCGATTGCGATACAACTGTGGGTTTGATGCAAACACACAGGGATCGAGGCATGTACGAGAAGTTGGCACTATATATAGATGGCGAGTTTCTGGGCGAAGAAGGGCGCAAGACCGAAGAGGTCAGCAACCCCGCCACGCTGGAAGTCCTGGGGCAACTGCCCCATGCCAGCACGGCAGACCTGGACCGCGCGCTGGCCGCCGCGGCCCGCGCATTCGAGACATGGCGCCACAGCTCGCCCATGACACGCTCCGAAATTTTACGCAAAGTCGGCCAACTGACCCGCGAACGGGCCCAGGAAATCGGCCGCAACATGACACTGGACCAGGGCAAGCCGCTGGCGGAGGCCGTGGGCGAGGTTATGTCTTGCGCCGAGCACTGCGATTGGCATGCGGAAGAATGCCGCCGCATTTACGGGCGCATCATTCCATCGCGCAAGCCAGAGGTACGTCAAATGGTGTTGCGCGAGCCCATAGGGGTGTGCGCAGCCTTCACCCCCTGGAACTTCCCGTACAACCAGGCCATACGCAAGATCTGCGCTGCCATAGGCGCCGGTTGCACCATCATACTGAAGGGGCCCGAAGACGCCCCCAGCGCGGTCGTGGCTATCGCGCGCATGTTCCACGACGCGGGCCTGCCTCCGGGTGTGCTCAATATCGTCTGGGGTGTTCCGGCCGAGATTTCCGACTACCTAATTCGCTCCCCCATCGTTCGCAAGGTCTCGTTTACCGGCTCTGTGCCGGTCGGCAAGCAATTGGCTTCGCTGGCCGGCGCACACATGAAGCGCGTAACGATGGAATTGGGCGGCCATTCGCCGGTGCTGGTGTTCGACGATGCCGATATCGGTAAAGCCGCAAAGCAACTGGCCCGCTTCAAACTGCGCAATGCCGGGCAGGTATGCATATCGCCCACCCGCTTCTATGTACAGGACAAGGTCTATGGTCAGTTCCTGGAAGCCTTCGTCGAGACGCTCAAAACCGTCAAAGTCGGCGATGGCCTCGACCCTGACACCCAGATGGGCCCCTTGGCGCATGCACGCCGCATACCGACCATGGATAAATTTGTTGAGAACGCACGCCAGCTGGGCGGAAAAGTCGTCCTGGGCGGTGAGCGTATCGATCGCACGGGTCATTTCTTCTCGCCCACCGTGGTTACCGATCTGCCCGAAGACGCCATGCTGATGACCGAAGAGCCTTTCGGCCCCATCGCGCCGGTCGTGCGATTCAGCGACATCGAAGAAGGAATACGCCGCGCCAACGCATTGCCCTTTGGCTTGTCCTCGTATGTGTTCACCAATTCTCTTCAAACGGCCACACGTACCTCCAATGGCCTGGAAGCGGGCATGATCAATATCAACCACTTTGGCAGTGCCTTGGCCGAAACGCCTTTTGGCGGTATCAAGGACAGCGGCATCGGCAGCGAAGGGGGCACCGAGACCTTCGACGGCTACCTCGTCACCAAGTTCGTAACGCACGTGTAGGTTCAGATGCCCAGGGCCTTTGTACCCGTATACATCATCGACGGTGCCCGCAGCCCGTTCTTGAAGGCGCGCAATACGCCAGGCCCGTTCTCGGCATCTGACCTGGCGGTGCAGCCTGCTCGCGAGCTGCTGTTGCGGCAGGCGTTCCGCCCCACCGATTTATCCGAGGTCATCATCGGCTGCGCGGCGCCGTCCCCCGAAGAAACCAATATCGGCAGGTTGATAGCCTTGCGCCTGGGCTGCGGCCACAAGGTGCCTGGCTGGACGGTCATGCGCAACTGTGCATCAGGCATGCAGGCGCTCGATTCCGCAGTCATGTCCATACAGACCGGCCGTGCCGACCTGGTGCTGGCCGGGGGAACCGACGCGCTGTCCCGCGCGCCTGTTCTACTGGGCGACGAGCTCGTGCGTTGGTTGGCCGCCTGGGGCAAGCAGCGCAGTCTGATCAAGAAGCTTGCCACACTGAAAACGCTGCGCCCCCGGCATCTGGCGCCCGTCATCGGCCTGCTTAAGGGACTGACCGATCCTTATGTCGGGCTGTCCATGGGGCAGACTGCCGAGAACCTCGCACATCGTTTCGGCATCAGTCGGTCCGATATGGATTACTACGCAGCCCGTAGCCACGAGCTGGCAAGGCAAGCACAACAACGGCAAGCCTTCAACGAGATCGTGCCGCTTACCGATCATGGCGGCAGGCTGTATGCCCAGGACGATGGCATACGCGACGACTCGACCCCCGAGAAGCTCGGACGGCTCAAGCCGGTGTTCGACAAACCGTGGGGCAATATCACCGCCGGCAACAGCTCGCAAGTCACTGACGGCGCCGCCGTGCTGCTGCTCGCCTCACAGGCGGCTGTGCAGCGCTGGCAGTTGCGGCCCATCGGACGCATACTCGACGCTCAGTGGGCTGCACTTGATCCGGCCAACATGGGTCTGGGGCCCGTGCATGCCGCCACACCGATACTCCAACGTCACGGACTGGGACTCAACGATCTTGACCTGTGGGAAATCAACGAAGCCTTTGCCGCGCAGGTACTGGCCTGCATCGCGGCCTGGAACGACGCAGACTGGTGTCAACAGAACCTGGGCCTGGGCGCCCTGGGGACTTTGGACATGCAACGTCTGAATGTCGACGGCGGCGCCATCGCGATGGGCCATCCTGTAGGGGCGTCGGGCGCGCGCATCGTGCTGCATTTGCTTCGCGCGCTGCAGGCGCGGGGCCTGCAGCGCGGCATGGCGGCAATTTGCATCGGCGGCGGCCAGGGCGGCGCCATGCTGGTGGAAACCTGCGACGATGGAGCCACAGCATGATCGCCCTGCCGGAATCCATGGTCTTGCGCAATTTCAGTTGCCACATCGACCAGGACAATGTTGCTTGGCTCGCCATCAATTGCCCCGACAGTCCAATCAACCGCCTGTCCCGCGCAGTCATGCAAGAATTGGCCGAGGTGCTGGATCACTTCGAGCATGGGCCGCCAGCCGGTCTTGTCATCTACTCCACCAAAGACGCGGGCTTTATTGCCGGCGCCGACATTGACGAATTCGCAGGTCTGGATACGCCGGAAAAAGGGCTGGAACTCGTGACCCGGGGTTGGGAGCTCTTCAATCGGCTGGCCAGGGTCAGGTATCCGACGCTTGCGCTTATACATGGACACTGCCTGGGCGGCGGTCTTGAGCTGGCCCTCGCTTGCCGATACCGGCTTGTGGTCGACCAGCCCGGTACGTCTCTTGCGCTGCCGGAAGTCATGCTGGGCATCTTCCCCGGGTGGGGTGGGATGCGGCGGCTGCCGGCCCTGATCGGCGCGCCGGCAGCTTTGGACATGATGCTTAGCGGACGCCCACAAGATGCGCGCAAGGCCGTGAAGTCCGCCCTGGCCGACGGCATGGTCGCGCCCCGGCTCCAACGCCAGGCCGCCAAAACGCAAGTGCTAAGTGGCAAACCTCGGCGCAAGGCCGCTGGCGTGCCGGCCTTACTGAATCACAGGCTGCTGCGTGCGCTGGTGGCCCGCCAGACAGCCAGGACGGTCGACCAAAAAGACCCCTACCATCATTACCCTGCGCCACGCGCCATTATCGAGATCTGGTCCCGGCACGACGGCAACCCGTTGCAAGCACCTCACTTGGTCGACCGACTGATACGGTCCGACACAGCCCGCAACCTGTTGCGGGTGTTCAGACTGCAAGAGCGCCTGAAATCCTTAGTCAAGCGCGACAACGCGACAGCCAAGGCAGCACATGTGCATGTCGTGGGCGCAGGGGTGATGGGCGGCGATATCGCGGCATGGTGTGCGCTGAAAGGGCTCACCGTCACCCTGCAGGATCGCGATCGCGAACTGATCGCCAGTGCACAGGGGCGGGCCAACACATTGTTTGCCCGCAGGCAGAAAAACCCGCGCCTGGCCCGGGCCGCCGCCGACCGCCTGATTCCTGACCTGAACGGAGATGGCGTCGGGTTGGCCGATATCGTGATCGAGGCCATCACCGAGAACCCGGAAGCAAAACGCAGCCTCTACGCAGACATCGAACCGCGTATGAAGGCCGGAGCCCTCCTGGCCACCAACACCTCCAGCCTGTCCTTGGCCGCCCTGTGTACCGACTTGGCCGCGCCGCAGCGCTTCATCGGCATACATTTCTTCAATCCTGTGGCCCGCATGCCGTTGGTCGAGGTCGTGCACCATCCCCTAAGCGACCCGGCCGCACTCCAGGCCGGCTGCGCCTTCGTCGGGCAGCTGGACAAGCTGCCTCTTCCTGTCCTGGACAGCCCCGGCTTTCTGGTTAACGCCGTGCGCGCGCCTTACCTGCTTGAAGCTATGCGCTGCGTCGACGAAGGCATCAAGCCAGAGACCGTGGACGAAGCCATGCGCGCCTTCGGGATGCCCATGGGCCCGATCGAACTGGCCGACACCGTGGGCCTGGATATCGTGCAAGACGCGGGACGGCAGCTTGCCGGACAACACACCGCACCCGCCTGCTTGCAAGAGCGCCTGGCCCGCGGCCACCTTGGGCGCAAGACCGACCGGGGCTTCTATCGCTGGAAAGACGGCAAGCCGATCAAGTCGAAAGCCACTGAGCCGGCGCCAGGCCTGGCCGAGCGCCTGATTGCCCCGCTAATACAGCAGACGCGCGTTCAGGTCGATCGCGGCGTCGTTGACGACGCAGATCTGGCCGATGCCGGCGTCATCTTTGGTACCGGTTTCGCGCCCTTCACCGGTGGGCCATTGCATTACAGCAAGGTGTAGTCCGGCACAGTATCTGCTGGCTGCCTCGGCGGGGAAGGAGGATCCCGGAGGTGGCAAATGAAATCAGCAAGTTCCTTACGCATTATTTCGGTCCTCGTGCTTGGACTGGGCGCCGGCGGCGCTTATGGGGCGGGCTTCCAGTTGCTGGAACAAAACGCCAGCGGCATTGGCAATGCCTACGCGGGCTCTGCGGCGATTGCCGAGAATGCCAGTACGATTTTCTTCAACCCGGCGGGCATGACGCGCTTGCCCGGCGTCAATGTTTCGGCGGGCGCCACAGCGGTGCGTCCATCGTTCAAGTTCAGCAATACCGGCAGCACCGGGCCAGGCGGACTGCCCTTGGGCTCGAACAATGGCGGTGATGCGGGCTCGTGGGGCCTGGTGCCCAACGCCTATCTGTCTTGGCAACTTAGCCCCGACTGGTACGCCGGGGTCGGCATAGGCGCGCCATTCGGGCTAATGACGGAGTACGACGGCGACTGGATAGGCCGCTACCATTCCAAGAAGTTCAGCATTGAAAGCATCAATATCAATCCGTCGCTTGCCTACAAGGTCAATGAGCGGCTCTCCGTAGGCGCCGGCTTGAACTGGATGCGCCTGGATGCCGATTATCGGCGCAATAGTCCGGCTGCAGGCCTCATAACGTTCCTGCCCGGTGGCATCGCCAACCCTGCCGCACCCATCGTTGCTGGGTCTCCCGATCTGGAAGCGAAAGTGAAGATGGACGGCGACGCCTGGGGATGGAACTTGGGGGTGCTGTTCGAAGCCACGCCCAGCACCCGGATCGGTTTCTCGTACCGTTCGAAGATGAAAATCAACGCGAGCGGGCACACGACCATCAGGAACGCAAGCCCTGTGCCGATTCCCACCCGTTTCAATGCCAGCACGTCGGTCGAGCTTCCGGACACCGCTGTGCTTAGCGTGGCCCACGATCTGAACAGCCGCTGGCAAATCTTGGCTGACGTCTCGTGGACGGGCTGGAGCAGCATCAAATCGCTCGAGATCGACAACGGCGACCCGCGCTTCAGCGACGATCTTGATCTGCGCTTCCGTGACACCTGGCGCCTCGCCCTAGGCGCCAACTACAAGGCGACCCCAAGATGGACCTTGAAAGGTGGCCTGGCATGGGATCAATCCCCCGTGGACAGCGCCCGGTATCGGCCGACCTCTCTGCCGGATAGCAATCGCTATTGGGTCTCGGTAGGCGCTCAGTACAATATCAACGAAAGGACGACACTCGATGTCGGATACGCACATCTCTTTGTAAAAAGCACCAGCATCGACAATGACACAGATCCTTCCAAGGGCGTCGTACGGGGCGACTATAAATCCAATGCCAACCTGATCGGCGTACAGGTGTCGCATCGGTTCTAATTTGTGTGTCCCCTCGGTATGTCGCGCCGGTTCAACGTAGAATCAATAACAAGATAACTCGAGGGGATGACACATGGAACCCATTTGGCTGGACCACTATCCACCCGGCATACCGGCAGACATCACTGAGCAAGCGGCCACATACGACTCTTTGGTGGGCATCTTCGAGGACAGCTGCCGCAATTACGCCAAGGATGTCGCTTACATCAGCATGGGCGTCACCATGACCTTCGCCCAGCTTGATGAACGCTCGCGACACTTTGCGGCCTGGCTGCTATCCATCGGCGTAAAGAAAGGCGATCGGGTCGCCCTGATGATGCCAAATCTGCTGCAGTATCCGGTTTGCCTGTTTGGCGTATTGCGCGCGGGCGCTGTTGCCGTCAACACCAATCCGCTGTACACCGCAACCGAACTCGAGCATCAGTTATCGGACTCGGGCGCTGAAGTCATCGTCATTGCCGAGAACTTTGCCCACACATTGCAAGAAGTCTTGCCGCGCGTCGCCATCAAGACCATCGTCGTCACGTCGTTGGGAGACATGCTGGGCAGCCTGAAGGGTGCCCTTACCAACCTGGTCGTGAGACACGTCAAGAAACTGGTTCCCGCCTATGCATTGCCAGGCAAGCTGCCTCTTCAGCAGGTGCTGGCGCGTGGCCGCAAATTGCCTTATACCCGCCCGTCGCTGACCCATGATGATCTCGCGCTGCTGCAGTACACCGGCGGCACCACCGGCGTGCCCAAAGGCGCCATGCTGACGCACGGCAATATGGTGTCCAACGTGTGCCAGGCGCATGCCTGGGTAAAGCCCCACCTGGGTAATAGCGAGTGCATTGTCACTGCCTTGCCGCTTTATCATATCTTCGCTCTCACAGCCAACTGCCTGACCTTTCTCAAGCTGGGAGCGAGCAACCTTCTTATCGTCAATGCCCGCGACATCCCGGCTGTCATTAAAAGCATGAAGCAGCACCGATTTACCGCGATCACCGGCGTCAACACCTTGTTCAATGCCATGCTTAATCATCCCGACTTCGCCAAGCTGGACTTCAGCGGTTTAAAGCTCGCCTTGGGGGGCGGAATGGCGGTTCAGGAAGTCATTGCACAGCGCTGGCTCAAGGTGACGGGCAAGCCTATTGCACAGGCCTACGGGCTGACCGAGACATCTCCGGCTGTCACGATCAATCCGTTGGACAAAACCGAGTTCAACGGTTCAATCGGCCTGCCGGTATCGTCCACGGAGATCGCCATTCGAGACCACGAGGGCCGCGATGTTCCACAAGGCAAAAGCGGCGAGATATGCATCCGCGGTCCTCAGGTCACGCCGGGTTACTGGAACCGGCCGGACGAAACAGCCAAGGCTTTCAGCGCCGACGGCTTCCTGCTTAGCGGCGACATTGGCTACGTCAACGAGCAAGGCTATGTGTTTATCCTTGATCGCAAGAAAGACATGATCCTGGTGTCCGGCTTTAACGTCTACCCCAACGAGGTCGAGGCGGTGGCCATGGAACACGAAGACGTGCGCGATGCTGCGGCCATCGGGGTACCGGACGAACACTCGGGCGAGGTCGTCAAGCTATTTGTCATACGCAAGAACGAGCGCGTCACGGAAGAAGAGCTCATCGCGTTCTGCCGCCAGAAGCTCACCGGCTACAAGGCCCCCAAGTACGTCGAGTTCCGTAAGGAATTGCCGCGCAGCAACGTCGGCAAGATACTGCGACGCGCGCTTAAGGACGAAGGCAAGCAACAGCCGTAAGCCAAAAAGGAAAAAGCCCCGGAAGAGAACTCCCGGGGCTTGCTGACTGGCCCGGTGCTGACACCGGGCTGGCCTACTGCTTAAATAACGCGCGCAGCTTCGAGCAAACGCACAACTGTCCACGACTTGTCGCGGGAGATCGGGCGACCTTCTGCGATTTCGACAGTGTCGCCTTCGTTGTACTGGTTGGTTTCATCATGTGCCTTGTACTTGTTGGAGCGCACGATGATCTTGCCAAAGATGGGGTGCTTGACGCGACGTTCGATGCGAACGACAACGGTCTTGTCCATCTTGTTGCTCACGACTTGGCCAATGAGGGTACGTTGGCGTTTTGCGGGCTGGGTGTTTTGAGTTTCGCTCATTTTACTTTCCTGCGGTCTCAGTCATGATGGTACGTACACGCGCGATATCGCGGCGGACCTTACCAATTTGACTGGTATTGGAAAGCTGCTGAGTGGCACGCTGCATACGCAGGTTAAATTGTGCCTTCAGCAGGCTCTCGAGCTCTTTGCTTAGCTCGGTGGCATCTTTGGAACGGAGTTCGCTGGCTTTCATGAGGTCTCCTTAAGCACCAATGTGACGCGACACGAATGTCGTCGAGATTGGCAACTTAGCGGCGGCCAGGCGGAAAGCTTCACGTGCCAGTTCTTCGCTGACACCTTCCATTTCGTAGAGCACCTTGCCGGGTTGAATTTCTGCGACCCAGTATTCCGGATTACCTTTACCGTTACCCATCCGGACTTCGGCAGGCTTCTGCGAAATCGGCTTATCGGGGAAGATACGGATCCAGATACGGCCGCCACGTTTGATGTGACGGTTGATCGCACGACGAGCAGCTTCGATTTGGCGTGCGGTAAGGCGGCCACGACCTGTGGCCTTCAAACCGAACTCGCCAAACGAGACCTGCGCACCGCGAGTAGCCAGGCCGGTATTGCGGCCCTTTTGCTCTTTGCGGTATTTTCTGCGTGACGGTTGCAGCATGTTTTATTCTCCTTCAGGCGCAGGCGCGGCAGCCGGAGCCGGCGCGGCGGGCGCATCGGCGGCGGCAACTTGCGCGGCTGGCGCAGCGTCTTTGCGAGGGGCACTACGACCACGGCCCGGGCCACCAGCAGGACGACGGCTGTCAGGACGGTCGCCACGAGGTGCACGGCGAGGACGACGCTCTTCATCGCGAGGAGCGGCGGTCTCGGGGGGCATTTCGCCGTTAGGCAGCATGTCGCCCTTGTAGACCCATACTTTGATACCGATGATGCCGTAGGTGGTCTGCGCTTCGGACGTACCGTAGTCGATATTGGCACGCAAGGTATGTAGCGGCACGCGACCTTCGCGATACCACTCGGTGCGAGCGATCTCAATACCGTTCAAGCGGCCGGCGCTCATGATCTTGATGCCTTGGGCACCCAGACGCATGGCGTTTTGCATGGCGCGCTTCATGGCACGGCGGAACATAATGCGCTTTTCCAGCTGCTGCGCGATCGAGTCGGCAATAAGCTGTGCATCGGTTTCGGGCTTGCGGATTTCTTCGATATTGACGTGCACGGGCACGCCCATCAAGCGCTGAAGATCAGCCTTGAGGTTCTCGATGTCTTCGCCGCGCTTGCCGATCACGACGCCCGGACGAGCCGAGTAAACCGTGATGCGGGCATTTTTAGCCGGACGTTCGATGATGACGCGGCCTACCGAAGCGCTTTTCAGCTTCTTCTTCAGGTATTCGCGTACACGAATGTCTTCGGCCAGCATGCCACCGAACGCTTTGTCGTCTGCGTACCAGCGCGAAGTCCAGTTGCGTGTGACCGCGAGGCGGAACCCAATCGGGTGTATTTTCTGTCCCATTGTGACTCCTTACGCGCCGACTTTGACCACAATGTGGCAAGTCTGCTTCTCGATACGGTTACCGCGGCCCTTCGCACGTGCGGAGAAACGCTTCATCGATTCGCCCTTGTCGACATAGATAGTCGTGACTTTGAGTTCGTCGATATCGGCGCCGTCGTTGTGCTCGGCGTTGGCGATCGCGGACTCAAGAGCTTTCTTGAGTATGCCCGCGGCCTTCTTGGGTGTGAATGTCAGGATATTCAGCGCCTGGGCAACCGACTTGCCGCGGATAAGGTCCGCAACAAGACGTGTTTTCTGGGCCGAAATATGGACTCCACGGATAATTGCTGTAGTTTCCATCACTTACCTCTTGGACTTTTTGTCCGCAGCATGACCCTTGAACGTACGGGTCAGTGCGAACTCGCCGAGCTTGTGGCCGACCATGTTCTCGTTGATATAAACGGGAACGTGCTGGCGGCCATTGTGCACAGCAATCGTCAGCCCAATGAACTCGGGCAGGATGGTGGAACGGCGCGACCAGGTTTTGATCGGCTTTCTGTCTTTGCCTTCGACGGCCGCATCGACCTTTTTGATCAGATGCGCGTCGACGAATGGGCCTTTTTTGATCGAACGTGACATGTTGTTCGCCCCTTACTTGCGCTTGCGGCGCGAGACAATCATATTGTCTGTGCGCTTGTTACGACGGGTTCTGAAGCCCTTGGCAGGTGTACCCCATGGACTGACCGGCTCACGACCTTCACCAGTGCGGCCTTCGCCACCACCGTGCGGGTGATCGACCGGGTTCATGGCAACGCCACGTACCGTAGGACGCACACCACGCCAGCGCATCGCACCGGCTTTACCGATTTGACGCAAGCTGTGTTCTTCGTTTCCGACCTCGCCGATGGTTGCGCGGCAATCGATATGCACGCGACGGACTTCGCCGGAGCGCAAGCGCACCTGAGCATAAGTACCTTCACGAGCCATCAGCACTGCCGAAGCACCTGCGGAACGGGCCATCTGTGCACCCTTGCCCGGAAGCATTTCGATGCAGTGAATGGTGGAACCCACTGGGATATTACGGATGGGCAGCGTGTTGCCGGCGCGGATGGGTGCATCCAGGCCCGACAACAAGGTGGCGCCCACTTCCAGGCCACGAGGAGCAATGATGTAACGACGTTCGCCGTCGGCATAGCACAACAGTGCAATATGAGCCGTGCGGTTGGGGTCGTACTCAAGGCGCTCGACCTTGGCCGGAATGCCGTCCTTGTTGCGACGGAAATCGACCAAGCGGTAATGCTGCTTGTGACCGCCGCCACGATGGCGAACCGTGATGTGGCCGTTGTTGTTACGTCCGGAACCACGTGTTTTCTTTTCCAGCAGCGCTTTGAACGGCTCGCCCTTGTGCAGAGCAGGGCTTACCACCTTGATCATGCCACGGCGGCCGGGCGAAGTTGGCTTGACTTTTACGAGAGCCATTTAGTTCACCTCCGTAAAGTCGAGTTCCTGGCCGTCTTTAAGCGAAACGTATGCTTTGCGCTCGTGACGGCGGCGACCCATGAAACGGCCAAAACGCTTTTCCTTGCCTTTACGGTTCAAAACCTGCACGGACTCGACTTCAACCTTGAAAAGGAGTTCGACAGCAGCTTTGATTTCAGGCTTGGTGGCGTCTGCAGAGACGCGGAAAGCGATTTGCTGATTTTTTTCGGCAACAAACGTGGCTTTTTCAGTCACGATAGGAGCCAGGATGACTTGCAATAAACGTTCGGCGTTCATCCCAACATCTCCTCGAGTTGAGCGATAGCCGGCTTGGTGATCAGCACTTTCTTGTAGTGGATCAACGACAGCGGATCGGCATAACGCGGTTCGACCACGGCAACGTGCGGCAGGTTGCGCGTAGCGAGGTAGAGGTTCTCGTCGAGCACGTCGGTAATGATAAGCACCGACTCCAGGCCCATGCTTTTCAGCTTGTCGGCTGCCAGCTTGGTCTTGGGTGCGTCCAGTACGAATGCGTCGACGACGGCAATGCGGTCTTCACGAGCCAACTGCGAGAGGATCGCGCGCAGACCAGCGCGGTACATCTTCTTGTTGACCTTATGCGAGAAATTCTCTTCGGGAGAACTTGGGAACGCACGGCCACCTCCACGCCAGATGGGCGAGGACGTCATACCCGAACGGGCACGACCGGTACCTTTTTGGCGCCAAGGCTTCTTGGTGCTGTGCTTGACGGTGTCGCGACCTTTCTGGGCACGATTACCGCTACGCGCATTGGCTTGAAACGCCACAACGATCTGGTGGACCAGCGCTTCGTTGAAGTCGCGACCGAAGATGGTATCGGGTGCGGCAACCGTTGCGTCGGATTGACCCTGGTCATTCAGGAGCTTGAGTTCCATTATTAGGCTCCTTTCTTGGCCGACATCTTGATGGCGGGACGCACGACCACGTCGGCATTCTTGTGGCCCGGGACTGCGCCCTTGACCAGCAACAAGCCACGCTCGGCGTCGACACGCACGATGTCGAGGTTTTGAACGGTACGAGTAGCGTCACCCAGGTGACCTGCCATTTTCTTGCCCGGAAACACGCGGCCTGGATCTTGGGCCATGCCCGTGGAACCTGGTGTACGGTGCGACAGGGAGTTCCCGTGGGAGTTTCGCTGTCCGGCAAAGTGGTGGCGCTTGATGGTGCCGGCAAAGCCTTTACCAATAGTCGTACCAGTGACGTCAACCTTTTGTCCTGCTTCGAAGACGCTTTCGACGGCCACGACCGAACCGGCTGAAAACTCAGCGGCTTTGGCGGGATCTAGACGGAATTCTTTGAGGATGCTACCGGCTTCGGTGCCGGCCTTTGCGTAATGCCCGGCTTGCGGCTTGACCACGCGGGAAGCGCGGCGGGAGCCATAGGCCACTTGCACAGCTGCATAACCATCGATTTCTGGCGACTTTACTTGGGTAATGCGATTGTTGGACACGTCCAGTACGGTTACCGGGATGGACTCGCCTTCCTCGGTAAAAATACGGGTCATGCCAACTTTACGCCCCACAAGCCCCAGCCGATAGGCGGCAGGTGTAGGTGTCGAGTTCGACATCGTTTTCTCCATTCCCGACTA